>NZ_JBHXEN010000004.1:0-231828 GCF_042724695.1 Streptomyces sp. NPDC127068
CGTACGCCGTACGTTCCGCACCCCGGGCCCGGGTCGGGGGTCCGAAGGGGACTACCCGACGACCGTCCAGGTGTCGCCCCCGGTGAGCAGCGAGCTGAGGTCGCCCTTGCCGTACCGCTCCACCGCGGCGTCGAGCTGGTCCGCCATCAAGGTGTCGTAGACCGGCCGGTCCACCGAACGGAAGACGCCGATGGGGGTGTGGTGCAGGGTGTCCGGGTCCGCGAGCCGCGACAGGGCGAAGGCGGTGGTCGGCGACGGGTTGTGCGCGTCGTGCACCAGGATCTGGCTCTGGTTCTCCTCGGTGACGTCCACCACCAACAGGTCACCGGTCAGGCTGTCCCGGACCACGCCCTTGGCGTCGTCCACGCCGAACCGGATCGGCCGGCCGTGCTCCAGCCGGATCACGGCCTCCAGGGCCTGCTGGCGGTCCTTCAGGACCTCGAAGGCGCCGTCGTTGAAGATGTTGCAGTTCTGGTAGATCTCCACCAGGGCCGTACCGGGGTGGGCGGCGGCCTCCCGCAGCACGCTCGTCAGGTGCTGACGGTCGGAGTCCACCGTCCGCGCCACGAACGACGCCTCGGCGCCGACCGCCAGCGACACCGGGTTGAAGGGCGCGTCCAGCGAACCCATCGGCGTCGACTTGGTGATCTTGCCGACCTCGGAGGTCGGCGAGTACTGGCCCTTGGTGAGGCCGTAGATCCGGTTGTTGAACAGCAGGATCTTCAGGTTCACGTTGCGCCGCAGCGCATGGATCAGGTGGTTGCCGCCGATCGACAGCGCGTCGCCGTCACCGGTCACGACCCAGACGCTCAGGTCCTGCCGCGAGGAGGCGAGCCCGGTGGCGATGGAGGGCGCCCGACCGTGGATGGAGTGCATCCCGTACGTGTTCATGTAGTACGGGAAACGGGAGCTGCACCCGATGCCGCTGACGAAGACCACGTTCTCCTTGGCCAACCCCAGCTCCGGCATGAAGCCCTGGACCGCCGCCAGGACCGCGTAGTCACCGCAGCCGGGGCACCAGCGCACCTCCTGGTCCGACTTGAAGTCCTTCATGGACTGCTTGGCGGTGGCCTTCGGGACCAGGGAGAGCGCTTTGATGCCCCCCGGGCCTTCGGCGGTGACGTCAGCCATCGATGGCCTCCTTGAGAACCGTGGCGAGCTGCTCGGCCTTGAACGGCAGACCCGTGACCTGGGTGAAGGACTGGGCGTCGACCAGGTACCTGGCCCTGACCAGGGTGGCGAGCTGGCCGAGGTTCATCTCGGGGATCACCACCTTGTCGTAACGCGCCAGGACCTCGCCCAGGTTCCGGGGGAACGGGTTGAGGTGCCGCAGGTGCGCCTGGGCGACGTGTTCGCCGGCCGTCCGCAGCCGCCGCGCCGCCGCCGTGATCGGCCCGTACGTGGAGCCCCAGCCCAGTACCAGGAGCTTCGCCTCGCCCGAGGGGTCGTCGACCTCCAGGTCCGGCACCGCGATCCCGTCGATCTTCGCCTGCCGGGTGCGCACCATGAAGTCGTGGTTGGCCGGGTCGTACGAGATGTTGCCCGTGCCGTCCTGCTTCTCGATGCCGCCGATCCGGTGTTCCAGGCCCGGCGTGCCCGGGACCGCCCACGGTCGGGCCAGCGTCTCGGGGTCGCGCTTGTACGGCCAGAACGCCTCGGTGCCGTCCTCCAGCGTGTGGTTCGGGCCGGTGGCGAACTGGACCCGCAGATCGGGCAGCTCGCCGGTCTCCGGGATGCGCCAGGGCTCGGAGCCGTTGGCGAGGTAACCGTCACTGAGCAGGAACACGGGCGTGCGGTACTCCAACGCGATGCGCGACGCCTCGATCGCCGCGTCGAAGCAGTCCGCCGGCGTCTGCGGCGCCACGATCGGCACCGGGGCCTCGCCGTTGCGGCCGTACATCGCCTGGAGCAGGTCGGCCTGCTCCGTCTTGGTGGGCAGACCGGTGGAGGGGCCGCCGCGCTGGATGTCCACGATCACCAGCGGCAGTTCCAGGGAGACCGCGAGACCGATCGCCTCGCTCTTGAGCGCCACGCCCGGACCCGAGGTCGTGGTGACGGCGAGGGAGCCGCCGAACGCCGCGCCCAGTGCCGCGCCGATGCCCGCGATCTCGTCCTCGGCCTGGAAGGTCCGCACGCCGAAGTTCTTGTGCTTGGACAGCTCGTGCAGGATGTCCGAGGCGGGGGTGATGGGGTACGAACCGAGGTACAGCGGCAGGTCCGCCAGCTCACCGGCGGCGACCAGCCCGAGGGACAGGGCGAGGTTGCCGGAGATGTTCCGGTAGGTGCCGGTCGGGAACGCCTTCGACGCGGGGGCGACCTCGTAGGAGACCGCGAAGTCCTCGGTGGTCTCGCCGAAGTTCCAGCCGGCGCGGAACGCCGCGATGTTCGCCGCCGCGATCTCCGGCTTCTTGGCGAACTTCGACTTCAGGAACTTCTCGGTGCCCTCGGTCGGGCGGTGGTACATCCAGGACAGCAGCCCCAGCGCGAACATGTTCTTGCTGCGGCCCGCGTCCTTGCGCGACAGGTCGAATTCCTTCAGGGCCTCGACCGTCAGCGTGGTCAGCGGCACCGGGTGGACGCTGAAGCCGTCCAGCGAACCGTCCTCCAGCGGGGACGTGTCGTACCCGACCTTCTGCATGGCCCGCTTGGTGAACTCGTCCGTGTTGATGATGACCTCGGCGCCCCGCGGGACGTCGCCGATGTTCGCCTTCAGCGCGGCCGGGTTCATCGCGACGAGCACGTTGGGCGCGTCACCCGGGGTCAGGATGTCGTGGTCGGCGAAGTGCAGCTGGAACGACGAAACGCCCGGCAGGGTGCCTGCGGGCGCGCGGATCTCGGCGGGGAAGTTCGGCAGGGTCGACAGGTCGTTGCCGAACGACGCCGTCTCCGAAGTGAAGCGGTCACCCGTCAGCTGCATGCCGTCGCCCGAGTCACCGGCGAAGCGGATGATCACCCGGTCCAGTTTGCGGACCTCTTTCTCACCACCTGGCGATCCGGTCGGCGGTGTGCGCTGTTCGCCCACGTGTTCCACGACGGTCCCGTCGGCTGGCTCGGCTGGGCTACTGACCTGGCTGGTCACTGAACTGGACCTCCCTCGGCGCGGCTCTTCGGGAAGGACCAGCACACCGGTCTTCCCAGGCCCACCCTACTTCGGTAAGGGTCGCCTTCCTTCGGCTGTTCGTATGATGGACGCACTTTTGAGACGGCTCGGACCGTGCGCGGCCCGCTGCTTCCATGATCACCCGCACCCCCTCGCCCGGCGCGGCGCCGCTCCCGCAACGCCGCGCGCGGGGTGAGGGAGGGTCAGGTGACTCACGAGTTCAGATACGTGAGAACGGCCAGGACACGCCGGTGATCCCCGTCACTCGGGGAGAGTCCCAGCTTCAGGAAGATGTTGCTGACGTGCTTCTCCACCGCGCCGTCGCTCACCACCAGCTGTCGGGCGACCGCCGAGTTCGTACGCCCCTCCGCCATCAGCCCCAGCACCTCGCGCTCCCGGGGGGTCAGCCCCGCCAGGACGTCCTGCTTGCGGCTGCGCCCCAGCAGCTGGGCCACCACCTCCGGGTCCAGCGCGGTGCCCCCCTGGGCCACCCGCACCACCGCGTCCACGAACTCGCGGACATCGGCCACCCGGTCCTTCAGCAGGTACCCGACCCCCCGGCTCGACCCCGCGAGCAGCTCCGTCGCGTACCGCTCCTCCACGTACTGGGAGAGGACCAGGACCCCCAGCCCCGGGTGGCTCTTGCGGAGCCGGACCGCCGCGCGCACCCCCTCGTCCGTGTGCGTCGGGGGCATCCGCACATCGGCCACCACCACGTCCGGGAGGTCCCCCGTGCCCGCGAGGTCCGTGATCGTCTTGATCAGTGCCTCCGCGTCGCCCACTCCCGCCACCACGTCGTGCCCCCGGTCGGTCAGCAACCGGGTCAGGCCCTCTCTGAGCAGCACCGAATCCTCGGCGATGACGACCTTCACCCTTGTCTCCACGCTTGCTGGCCCCCCATGTAACGCTTGCTGTCCCTTAGGTCCAGCATTCCAGCAAAGTGCCCCCGCGGGGTACGGGGGCACTCCGATCTGCGGTTCTGCGGCTCTGTCGCTCCACGGCGGTGCGACGGTGCGACGGGGTGGGTCAGGTGCGCCAGGGCAGCTCGGCGGTGATCCGGGTCGGACCGGCGGGCGGGGAGTCGACCACGAGGATGCCGTCCACCGCGTCGAGCCGCTCGGCGAGGCCCGCCAGCCCCGTACCGCCGCTGACCGTCGCTCCGCCCGCGCCGTTGTCCGTGACCTGGATGAGCAGCCGGCTCTCCACCCGCCACACGTCCACGCTCGCCCGGTTCGCCCCGCTGTGCTTGCTGACGTTCTGGAGGAGTTCCGAGACCGTGAAGTAGGCGATGCCCTCGATCGCGGGCGCCGGCCGGGCCGGCAGGTCCACCTCGACCTGCACGGGCACCGTGCACCGGGAGGCCACCGAGGACAGGGCCGCGTCCAGTCCGCGGTCGGTGAGGACCGCCGGGTGGATGCCCCGGGCCAGGTCCCGCAGCTCCTGGAGCGCCGTCTTCACCTCGCCGTGCGCCTCGTCCACCATCCGCGCCGCCGCCTGCGGGTCCTCCGTCATCTTCTCCTTGGCGAGACCGAGGTCCATCGCGAGGCTGACGAGCCGGGCCTGCGCCCCGTCGTGCAGGTCCCGTTCGATGCGTCGCAGGTCCGCCGCCGCGGTGTCCACCACGACCCCCCGGTCCGACTCCAGCTCGACCACCCGGGAGGCCAACCGGGACGGGCTCAGCAGCCCGAGGATCAGCAGCCGGTCCACCATCGTCAGGCCCCGGACGACCCACGGCGTGGCCAGCGTCAGCACCAGGCCGACCAGGGCCGTCACCGTCAGCTCGAAGGCGTTGTCCAGGTGGACCGCGCTGTTCTCGTCCCCGTAGAGCTGTATGCCGTCCTGGCTCGTGTAGACGGGGAACACCCAGTGCCACAGCGGGTAGGTGAACAGCCCCCAGGAGACCACCCACAGGGTCAGCGCGGTGGTGAAGGTGAACACCGCCCAGGGGAAGTGCAGCAGCGTGTAGAGCAGGTTCCGCCAGGACGAACCGCTCTTGAAGACCGCGCCGATCCACGCCATGAGACCCGGCCGGGCCACCCGCAGCGGCTCCGCGTCACCGATGTCCATGCCGAGCAACGTCCGCGCCCGCCCCCGCTCCAGCGCGGCGAACCCCCGCGCCCCGGACAGGGTCGCCGCGAGCACCGGCACGCCGAGGAAGGTGACCAGCAGCCCCGCACCGACCGAGAGCATCGTCACCGTGAACGTGAAGGCGATGATGCTGATCGGGAGGCTCAGCAGGGCGAACCCGAACTCGCGCCAGGTGCGGGCCGTGAACGGCTCGCGCAGCCCCGCCGGGAGCAGGTGCCGCCGCCCGGACCCCGCGCCGTCGAACTCGGGCCGGCCCTGCCGCCCGTAACCCTGCCCGTACTCCGTGGCCATCCTCGTCGTCCTTCTCTCGTGTCGCCCGCTGCTGCCCCGCTCGTCGGCTGGCCGCCCGGGCGGTCAGCCGAAGTACCTCCAGGGTCCCCGAGCGGGGCGGCCCCCACCATGTGGCACGTCTCCGTTTCCGACCGGGGGTTTTCCCTACCCCCCGGCGACACCGCCCCGCCCGTCACCCCTCCCCGGCCCCACTCCCACCGCCACGGACCGGGCCCGCCCTGCCCCGCCCCGGTTCCGCCCCTGGCCCCCGGTCCGGCCGAGGGGCCCGGCCCGGTCCGGTCCGCGAGGGTCCCAGATCCCCCGACACCAGCCCCCGGCCCCGAACGCCGGCTGCGGCCCCTGATGGGCCCGGCCCCGCGCAGAGCCTCCGTGTCTAGGGCCCGAACCGCGGACCCCGAACTGCGGACCCGTACCCCCCGGGCCGGACTCGCACCGGGCACCCCGGGACCCCGGCAGAGACCGGACCCCCAAACACGGGACCTCCCGCCCCAGCCCGGAGGGCTACTTCGCGGACGGGCGTTCCCGGTCCCGCCAGGGCAGCTCCGCGGTGACCGTCGTCGGACCGCCCACCGGGGAGTCGACGATG
Source organism: Streptomyces sp. NPDC127068 (assembly GCF_042724695.1). NCBI lineage: Bacteria > Bacillati > Actinomycetota > Actinomycetes > Kitasatosporales > Streptomycetaceae > Streptomyces > Streptomyces sp. NPDC127068. Next base: position 6,066 of record NZ_JBHXEN010000004.1, read on the forward strand.
AACAGGCCGTCGACCGCGCCCAGCCGGTCGGCGAGCCCCGCCATGCCCGTACCGCCGTCGAGGCTCGCGCCGCCCACCCCGTCGTCCGTGACCTGGATCAGCAGCCGCTCGCCCGATCGCCACACCTCCACCGCCGCGGACCGGGCCCGGCTGTGCTTGCTGACGTTCTGGAGGAGTTCCGAGACCGTGAAGTAGGCGATCCCCTCGATCGCCGCCGCCGGCCGGCTCCCCAGATCCGCCGTCACCCGCACGGGCACCGTGCACCGGGAGGCCACCGAGGACAGGGCCGCGTCCAGTCCGCGGTCGGTGAGGACCGCCGGGTGGATGCCCCGGGCCAGGTCCCGCAGCTCCTGGAGAGCGAGCTTCACCTCGCCGTGGGCCTCCTCGACCATCACCGCGGCCGTGTCCGGGTCCTCCAGCAGCTTCTCCTTCGCCAGCCCGAGCCCCATCGCCAGATTGACGAGCCGGGCCTGCGCCCCGTCGTGCAGGTCCCGTTCGATGCGTCGCAGGTCCGCCGCCGCGGTGTCCACCACGACCCCCCGGTCCGACTCCAACTCGGCGATGCGCCGCTCCAACTCGTCGGACGGGGAGAGGAGCCCGCGCACCAACATCCGGTCGACGTCCGTCAACGCCCGGGCGATGAACGGCAGCACCGGCCACAGCACGAACAGGGAGGCCAACGTCACCCCGAAGGTCAACACCCCCCACGGCAGCCGTATGACCTCGTAGAGCGCCGCCCGCCACGCCACCGGGTCCGCCACGCAGGTGCGCAGCCGCGTCAGCCACGGCAGGCCCCGCAGTGGCAGCGGGCTGGGCTCCTCGACCCGCACCTTGAGCAGGGCCCGGGCCCGGGCCCGCTCGACCCGCCCGAACTGCCGCACGCCCAACAGGCTCACCGCCAGCAGCGGCAGCCCGACGGCCGTGATGGCCAGGCCGACACCGATCGCCAGCGAGGTCACCACGTACACGAAACCGATCAAACCCATCGGCAGATTCAGCAGGAGATGCGCTATTTCCCGCCAGGTCTGAGCCCCGTACGCCAAACGGGCGGGCGGCAGCGCCTCTTCGGTGCCCTCGGCACCGGCCACCGGCGCGGTCGCGTCGGTCGCGTCCCGGCCCCGGACGGAAGTGGTCATTCGTGCGCTCATGTCTAGAGCGTGCCTGGTCACCGCGGTCGGCGCCATGAGGTGGACCGCATTCTCACCCTGTGGATATCCCCACCCCCCGGCCGTCCGCCCCCGGCCCCTGAGCCGGGCGTCCCGACCTCCCGGGCGACCCCCGCCGCAGCACGTCCGGGCCCGTCAGGTCCGTTTCGTGACGGCCCCAGGGGCCCCTCGGAACCCTCCTGACCGGTGACGGGCTGCTTACCCCTCCTTTAGCAGGGCCTAGACTCCCGTGCGTAGAGAACGTCGTACACCGCGCATTCACTGGCGTCCCGCCCGCTCCGCCGCCCGGCGTCCGGGTCGGTGCGGCCATGGGGCGCACGAGGCAAGGAGCGAGGGGCGGACGTGCCGGAACCGACCGTTCTCGCGGAGGGCTCGGAGAGCTATTTCCAGTCGTACTCCGTCGTGGGACTACTCGCCCTGATCGGGGTGCTCTTCGTCGCGGTCGCCTTCGGCGCCGGACGACTGCTGCGCCCGGTCGTGCCGACCCCGGAGAAACTCCTCACCTACGAGTGCGGGGTCGACCCCGTCGGCGAGGGCTGGGCGCACACCCAGGTGCGCTACTACGTCTACTCGTTCCTCTACGTGATCTTCGCCGTCGACTCGATCTTCCTGTTCCCCTGGGCCACGGTCTTCGCGGAGCAGGGATACGGGTCGACGACCCTCGTGGAGATGTTCATCTTCCTCGGCTTCCTCGCCGTGGGCCTGCTCTACGCGTACAAGAAGGGCGTCCTGACATGGGCGTGATCCCGTCCGCGTCCGACGCGGACCCCGCTACGCCCGCGTCCGACGCGGACCCCGCTACGCCCGCGTCCGACACGGACCCCGCTACGCCCGCGTCCGACACGGACCCCGCCGCCGCGCCCGGTCCCGTGTTCCTGCCCGAGCCGCGCAGGCTCGGCACGCTGGCCCGGCTCGCCCCCGAGCCGATGAAGGTGGTCCTCAACTGGGGCCGCCGCTACAGCCTGTGGGTCTTCAACTTCGGACTCGCCTGCTGCGCCATCGAGTTCATCGCCGCGTCGATGGCCCGCCACGACTTCATCCGCCTCGGAGTGATCCCCTTCGCGCCGGGACCCCGGCAGGCCGACCTGATGATCGTCTCCGGCACCGTCACCGACAAGATGGCCCCGGCCGTCAAGCGGTTGTACGAGCAGATGCCCGAGCCCAAGTACGTGATCTCCTTCGGCGCCTGCTCCAACTGCGGCGGCCCCTACTGGGACTCGTACTCCGTCACCAAGGGCGTGGACCAGATCATCCCCGTCGACGTGTACGTGCCCGGCTGCCCGCCGCGGCCCGAGGCGCTGCTCCAGGGCATCCTCAAGCTCCAGGAGAAGATCGCCCGCGAGTCCCTGGGCGAGCGGTACGCGACCGGGGGCCGTCCGTCGGCCGCCGCGCTCCAGAGCGACCTCGTCCGTCCGCCCGCCGCGACCGGTGCGCCGACCGCCGCCGGCTCCGCCCCGGTCGCCGGAGAGGGGAACGACCGGTGACCGGTTGGCTGCCCGAGGACGTCACGGACCTGTTCGGTCCGGAGGCCACCGCCGAGGAGTCCTACGACGTCCTCACCGTCGACGTGCCCGCCGCCGCCTGGATCACCGCCCTGGAGACCGCGCGGACGACCCTCGGCTGCACCTTCTTCGACTGGCTGAGCGCCGTCGACGAGGCCGAGGCCGGATTCCGGGTCTCGGCCCACGTCGTCGCCCTCGACCCGGTGCGCAGGTTGCTGGTGCGGACCACCGTGCCGCGGGACGCCGCCGCCCTGCCCTCCGCGATCGGGGTGTACGCGGGCGCCGCCTGGCACGAGCGGGAGACCCACGAGATGTTCGGCGTCGACTTCACGGGCCACCCGGGTCTTGACCCCCTGCTGTTGCCCGAGGGCTTCGAAGGCCACCCGCTGCGCAAGGACTTCGTCCTCGCGGCCCGGGTGGTCAAGGCGTGGCCCGGTGCCAAGGAGCCGGGCGAGTCCGAGCACGGGGGACCCAAGCGCCGGCAGATGCTGCCGCCGGGGGTGCCCGATCCCAACGAGTGGGGGCCCCTGAAGGGGACGTTGCCTCCCGCGCCGGCGCGCGGTGCGGGGCGTGCGGGTGCGGCGGGGCGTGCGGGCGCTGCTGGTCGCGCCGGTGCGGGCGCCGCGGGGCGTGCCGCCGGTGACCGGCCGGTGCGGCGTACGCGTACGGCCGCTGCCGGGTCGGCCAGCCAGCCGGGTCCGGCCGAAGCGGCCGGTGCGGCCGGTACGGAATCTCCGCCGGTCACCGGCGCGGGCGCCCCGGAGGGTGCCGCTCCGTCGGCCGAGGCGCAGGCCGCCCGGCCGGCCCGTCGGGCCCGGTCCGCGGAGAGCGGTTCCGCCTCGCAGCGGGCCGCCACGGAACCCGTTACGGCCACGGAACCTGGCACGGCCACCGCACCTGATGCGGCTCCGGAACCTGGCACGGCCACCGCACCCGGTGCGGCCACGGACCCTGGCACGGTCACGGAATCTGGCGCGGCCTCCGCGCCGGAAGCCACCGGCCAGTCGGACGAGGGCACTCGGGCCGCGGACCGGACCGGCGACGGCGCCGCAGCACGTCCGGACGCCGCGACCGGCGCGCCGACCGCCCCCGCGGACCCCTCGCCCGCCGCCCCGCGCACCCGGGGTTCCTCCGACGCGCCCTGGCACCACGCGCGTCCGGCCTTCGACGAGGCGGTGGCGCCGGGCGGAGGGTCCCGCACCGCCGAGTCCGGGTCGCCCGCCCAGCAGCCCGAACCGGCCGAGGCACCCGAGCAACGCGAACGGGCCGCGGGCAAACCCGTCGACCCGGACGCACCCGCCGACCCGGACAAACCCGCCGGTCAGGCCGAAGGTTCCGAGCCGGCTGACGAAGCCGCTCCCGGCGAAGCCGCTCCCGACGACGCCCAACGTCCCCGTAGCCGTCGTCCCCGTACCGAGGACAACCCCCCAGGAGGCCCGCAGTGAACGACGCGCTAGACGTCGCCCTGCGACTCCTCGTCGTCTTCGCCGTCTTCCTCGTGCTGCCGCTGGTCATCGGGCAGACCGAGCACAAGGTCATGGCCCACATGCAGGGCCGCCTCGGCCCGATGTACGCGGGCGGGTTCCACGGCTGGGCCCAGCTGGTCGCCGACGGCGTCAAGTTCGCCCAGAAGGAGGACATCGTCCCCGCCCGGGCCGACCGGCGGATCTTCCAGCTCGCCCCGGCCGTCGCGCTCCTGCCGTACCTGCTCGTCCTCGTGGTCATCCCCATCGGCCCCCAGGAGGGCGCCGTCGGGGTGGTCCTGGACGCGGGCGTCTTCTTCGCCCTGGCGGTCATGGGCGTCAGCGTCCTCGGCTCGCTGATGGCCGGCTGGGCGTCGGCGAACAAGTTCTCGCTGCTCGGCGGCTTGCGCACCGCGGCCCAACTCCTCGCCTACGAACTGCCGATGCTGCTGGCCGCCGCGTCGGTGGCGATGGCCGCCGGCACCGTCTCGCTGCCGGGGATCGTCGACGCGTTCGAGTGGTGGTGGCTGCCCTGGCAGATCGTCGGCGCGCTCGTCTTCTTCGTCGCCGGACTCGCCGAACTCCAACGGCCGCCGTTCGACATGCCCGTCGCCGACTCCGAGATCATCTTCGGCGCGTACACGGAGTACACCGGACTGCGCTTCGCGCTGTTCCTGCTCGCCGAGTACGCCGGGATCGTCGTGCTGTGCGCCCTGACCACTGTCCTCTTCCTGGGCGGTTGGCACGGTCCGTTCGGAGCGGAGGGCCTCGGCTGGGTGTGGACCCTGCTGAAGATCTCCGTCCTCGCGTTCGTCATCATCTGGCTGCGCGTGAGTTACCCCCGGCTCCGGGAGGACCAGCTCCAGCGCCTCGCCTGGACGACGCTCGTCCCCCTCGCCCTCGCCCAGATCGCCCTCACCGGCGTCGTCAAGGTGGTGATGTGATCCATGGCCGAGTCGCCCGCGCGCACTCCGCGCAAGTTCCCCGGGTCCGGTCTGGCCAAGGGGCTGGCCGTCACCCTGCGGACGATGACCCGCAAGTCGGTCACCGCGCGCTACCCCGACGTCCAGCCCGAACTGCCGCCCCGCACCCGGGGCGTCATCGGCCTGTTCGAAGAGAACTGCACGGTGTGCATGCTGTGCGCCCGCGAGTGCCCCGACTGGTGCATCTACATCGACTCCCACAAGGAGACGGTGCCGCCCGCCGCGCCCGGCGGCCGTGAGCGCAGTCGCAACGTGCTCGACCGGTTCGCCATCGACTTCTCGCTGTGCATGTACTGCGGCATCTGCATCGAGGTGTGCCCCTTCGACGCGCTGTTCTGGTCGCCGGAGTTCGAGTATGCCGAGACCGACATCCGCGAGCTGACCCACGAGCGGGACAAGCTCCGCGAGTGGATGTGGACGGTTCCGGCGCCGCCCGCGCTGGACCCGGCCGCGGAGGAGCCCAAGGAGCTGTCCGCCGCCCGCAAGACCGCGGAGAAGATCGCCACTGAGGCCGCTGAGGCCGCTGAGGCCGCGCGGGTCGCCGAAGCCGCCGAGAGCACCGAGCCCCCGGCGGCGCCGGGCCCCGCCCCCGCCCCGTCCCCCGCCCCCGATTCCGGTGACGGCACCGCTCCCGAGCAGGAGGGACCCCGGTGACCCCCCTCACGACACTCCCCGCGCACCCCGTTCCGCTCGCCGCCGAGACCGCGGGCTTCCTGTCCCCGACGGGCGTCGAGATCGCCTTCCTCCTCGTCGGCGTGGTCACCCTCGGCGCCGCGGTCATCACCGTCACCACCAAACAGCTCGTGCACGCCGCGCTGTGGCTGGTGGTCGCCCTCGGCGGGATCGCCGTCGAGTACCTGCTGCTCACCGCCGAGTTCATCGCCTGGGTGCAGGTCCTCATCTACGTCGGCTCCGTCGTCGTGCTCCTGCTGTTCGGGCTGATGCTGACCCGGGCGCCCATCGGACCGTCCCCGGACGCCGACTCGGGCAACCGGTGGGTGGCCCTGGCGGTCGCCGTGGCCTCGGCCGCCGCCCTGGTCTGGGTGGTGGTGGACGCGTTCCGCACCACCCGCCTCGAACTGGACGGTGCCGCCCAGGGCTCCACCGACGTGATGGGCGCGAGCCTGTTCCAGAACTGGGTGCTCCCCTTCGAGGCGCTGTCGGTGCTGCTGCTCGCCGCCCTGGTCGGCGCGATCGTCCTCTCCCGCAAGGAGAAGCCGCCGGCGCAACCCGCCAAGACCGCGCGCCCCCGCCGCACCTCCCCGGGCACCGCACAGCGTCCAAGCACGGCACAGCGCCCCGGCACCGCACAGCGCCCCGGCCCAGCGCAGCGGACGGAGAACGACTGATGCACCTCGCCTACCCCGTGGTCCTCTCGGTCCTCCTCTTCTGCACCGGCCTGTACGGCGTACTGGCCCGCCGCAACGCGATCCTGGTGCTGATGTCCGTCGAGCTGATGCTCAACGCCGTCAACCTGAACCTCGTCGCCTTCGACGTCTGGCTCAGCGAGGCGGCCCGCGACACCCTGCACTCCGGCCAGGCGCTGACCCTGTTCACCATCGCCATCGCCGCCGCCGAGATCGGCATCGGCCTCGCGATCGTCCTCGCCGTGTACCGCAACCGCGGCTCCTCCGACATCGACAAGCTCCGCGACACCGCCGAGGACGGACCGGGACCGGACGGCGGTCCGGACGCTCCTGGCACCCGGGCGACCCCCGCCACGGCACCCACCACAGAGGCCGCCGCGTGACCACCACGACCCTCGCCGTACTCGTCCCCGTCCTGCCGTTCCTCGGTGCCGCCGCCGGACTGTTCCTCGGCCGCACCGCGCCCGGCTTCGTCCGCCCCCTGGCGATCCTGCCGACCGTGGCCGCACTGGTGCTCGCGGTGTTCGTCGCCGTGCGCCAGGGCGGCGGGGCGACCATCGAGGCGGCCACCCAACTCACCCCCACCGGCTCGGTCCCCATCGACCTGGCGCTGCGCATCGACGGCTTCGCCGCCCTCGTCGCCGTCCTCGTCGGCGTGGTCGCCACCTGCGTGCAGCTCTACTCGACGGCGTACCTGCGCCACGACCCCCGCTACCCCTCGTACGCGGCGCTCGTGTCCCTGTTCACCGCCGCGATGTTCCTGGTCGTCTACTCGGGCGACCTGATGGTGCTGCTGGTGGGCTGGGAGGTCATGGGCATCTGCTCGTACTTCCTGGTCGGCCACTACTGGGAGACGCCCGAGGCCCGCGCCGCCTCGCTGAAGGCGTTCCTCGTCACCAAGCTCGGTGACGTCCCCTTCCTGATCGGACTGTTCGCGCTCGCCGCGGACGCGGGTTCGTTCCGGATCTCCACCGTCCTGCACACCGTCGCGGCGGGCGGCCTCGACCACCCCACGGTGATCGCGCTGCTGCTGCTCGCGGGCGTGGCGGGCAAGTCGGCGCAGTTCCCGCTGCACACCTGGCTGCCGGACGCGATGGCCGGCCCCACCCCTGTCTCCGCGCTGATCCACGCGGCGACGATGGTCGCCGCCGGCGTCTACTTCGTCGCCCGGCTGCTGCCCGTCTTCGCCGCCTCGGCCGCCGCCCTGGTCGTGCTCGCGGTGATGGCCGCCGTGACGATGCTCGGCTCGGCGCTCGCCGCGCTCGCCCAGGACGACATCAAGCGCGTCCTCGCGTACTCGACGATCGGCCAGCTCGGTTACATGACCGGGGCGCTCGCCGTCGCGGACCCGGGTGCGGCCGTCTTCCACCTCATCTCGCACGGCGCGTTCAAGGCGCTGCTGTTCCTCGCCGCGGGTGTGGTCATCCACGCCGCCGGCACCAACTCGCTCGCCGCCATGTCCGGGATGCGGAATCTGCGATCCCGTATCCCGGACGCCTACTGGACGATGACCGTGGCGCTGCTCGCCCTCGCGGCGATCCCGCCCTTCAGCGGCTTCTTCTCGAAGGAGGCCGTGCTGGTCGGCGCCGAGCACGCCGCCCACGGCGACACCGCGGGCGTCCCCACCGGCGCCGGGTGGACCGTCCTCGTCGCCGGTCTGCTCACCGCCCTGCTCACCGCCGCCTACGCGGCCCGGCTGTGGCTGCTCGCCTTCCGCGGCCGGGGCGAGGAGGCCCCCGACCACGGCCGGCAGCCGCTGGCGATGACCAGCGTCCTGCGGGTGCTCGCCGTCCCCTCGCTCGCCTTCGGCCTCGCCGTCGGCGTGCTGCCCGACTGGCTCGGCGGGGACTCCCTGACCCCGACCCTCACCACCTCCGTGCTCGGCACCGGCGCCGCCCTCATCGGCGGGCTCCTCGTGTACGGCACCTGGCGGCACACCATCAGCACCCCCCGGGTCCCCCTCGGCGCGGTCGTCGCCCACCCCGAGGCGGACGGTTCCCTGGTCGAGGAGGAAGCCCTCGCCGGCCACGAGCGCGCGTACGGGTACCTGGCCGCGCACCCCGACCCGGCCGACCCCGGTCGGGTCCTGCTCGGCCCGCTCCACCGGCACGCCGCAAACGGCTTCCACCTGGACGCCGTCTACCGGGTGCTCTTCGTCCGCCCGGTGGTCGCGGCGGCCCGACTGGTGCGCTTCCTGGACGGCGCGGTCATCGACACCTACGTGCGGGGCGCCGGAGCCCTGCCCCGACTGCTCGGCACCGCCGCGCGGCGGGCCCAGACGGGGAACACGCAGACCTATCTGAGCGCGCTGTTCGCCGGCACCGTCGTCCTGGCGGTCGCCGCCGTCCTCGTCGCCACCGTCGGAGCGTGAGCCGCAGTGATCGATATCAACGAGTCCGTGATGCAGTTCCTCCTGGCGTTCGTGGTCGTCGCTCCGCTGCTGGGCGCCGCGGCGGCCCTGCTGCCCGCCCCGCCCGGACTGCGGGGCTCCTCGCCCGACCAGGCCGTGCTGCGCCACGGCGTCACCGTGACCGGTGCCGTCCTCGTCGCCGCGCTGGTCCTCGCCCTGGGCTTCGACCACGACGACCCGTCGAAGATGCAGGCCACGACGGACGTCAGCTGGATCGCGGCGCTGGACGTCCGCGTCCACCTCGGCATCGACGGCATCTCGCTCCCCCTGCTGGTCCTCACGGCGCTGCTGACCTTCCTGTGCGCCCTGTACAGCTACGCGAAGCCGCCCGCGGGCCCGTCCCCGAAGGCGTTCGTCGCCCTGGTGCTCGTCCTGGAGTCCGGCACCCTGGCGACCTTCGCGGTGCTGGACCTGCTGCTGTTCTTCCTCGCCTTCGAGATGGTCCTCATCCCGATGTACTTCCTCATCGCCCGCTGGGGCGGCGCCGGCCGCAAGGCCGCTGCCTGGAAGTTCATCCTCTACACCCTGCTCGGTTCGGTCGTGATGCTGCTGGGCCTGCTCCTCATCGGGCTCAGGGCCGGCACCTTCGACATGGTGGCGCTCGCCGCTGACGACGGCCGGTCGCTCAGTACGTCCGTGCAGATCATCGCCGTGCTGTCAGTGGGCATCGGACTCGCCGTCAAGACCCCGGTGTGGCCGCTGCACAGCTGGCTGCCGGACGCGCACACCGCGGCCCCGACCGTCGGCTCGGTGCTGCTCGCGGGCGTGCTGCTCAAGATGGGCACCTACGGCTTCGTCCGCATCCTGCTGCCGATCACCCCGGACGGCATGCACACGATCGCCCCGTACTTCGCCGCGTTCGCCGTCGCCGGGATCATCTACGGGTCGCTGGCCTGTCTGGCGCTCGCCCGGCCCGGAGCGGGCGGCGACCTCAAACGCCTGATCGCCTACTCGTCCGTCGGGCACATGGGCTTCGTCCTGCTCGGCATCGCCACCCTCACGCCGACCGGCGTGAACGGCGCCCTGTTCGCGAACATCGCCCACGGACTCATCACGGGGCTGCTGTTCTTCCTGGTCGGCGCCCTCAAGGACCGCACCGGCACCACCGACCTCGACGCCCTCGCCGGCGACACCGGGGCCGCCCTGTACGGCGTCGCGCCCCGCTTCGGCGGGCTGTTCGCCTTCGGCGCGGTCGCCTCGCTGGGACTGCCCGGGCTCGCCGGGTTCTGGGGCGAGATGCTCGCCATGTTCGGGGCCTTCGACCCCGCGGCCGGCCTCAACCGGCCCGCGTACCTGGTCTTCGTGGCCCTCGCCGGCTTCGGCACCCTGCTCACCGCCGCGTACCTGCTCATCGTGGTCCGCCGGATCTGCATGGGCACCCCGAAGACCCCCGCCGAGACCGCCCCGGCCACCGGAGCCGCCCCGGACGCCGGGGCCTTCCTCGACGTGCGCCGCCACGAGTACGCGGCCTGGACCCCGCTCGTCGCCCTCACCGTGATCGCCGGACTCTGGCCCGCACTGCTGCTGGGCCTCACCGATCCGGCCGTGCAGCAGCTCCTCGCAGGAGGCAAGTCGTGACCGTCGCCGCCCCGGACGTCGGGAACCTCGTCCAGTCCGTCGACTGGATCGCCATCGCGCCGCCCACCCTCACCGCGGTCGCCGCGCTGCTCGTCCTCGTCGCGGACCTGTTCGTGCCCGAGCGGCACAAGGCCCTCCTCGGCTGGGCCAGCGCCGGCGCGCTCACCCTCGCCGCGCTGTCCCTGCTGCCGCTCGTCGGCGCCGACCGCGCCACGTTCTGCCGCAAGTCCGCCCCCGAGGTGTGCAGCTACACCGCGGACCAGTTCACCCTGGCCGTGCAACTGCTGGTCATCGGCGGCGCCCTGGTGACCGTGCTGCTCTCGATCACCCTGCTGAGCGACGACGCCGACCGTCCGGGCGGCCGGGTGCTGCCCGACGGCGAGTACTGGTTCCTGCTGCTGTCCTCGGCCGCCGGCGCCGCCCTGCTGCCCGCCGCGCGCGACCTCACCACCCTGATCGTCGCCCTCGAAGTGGCCTCCCTGCCCGCGTTCGCCCTGGTGGGCCTGAAGCGCGGCGACCGGATGTCCTCCGAGGCGGCCCTGAAGTTCTTCCTGTCGTCCGTCACCGCCACCGCCGTGACCCTCATGGGCGCCAGCTTCGTGTACGCGACCACCGGCAGCATGTACCTCACCGAGATCGCCGACGCGCTCGCGGACGTGGACGGCCGGTACGCGACGCTCGCCCAGACCGGCGTCGCCCTCACGCTCATCGGCTTCGCCTTCAAGACGGCCGCCGTCCCGTTCCACTTCTGGGTGCCCGACACCTACGTCGGCGCGCCGCTGCCCGTCGCCGCCTTCCTGTCGGTCATCGGCAAGGCCGTCGGCTTCACCGGGCTGATCCTGGTCACCGTCATCGCGTTCCCGCCGTACGCGGACGTCTGGGGCCCCGCGCTCGCCGTGCTGGCCGCCCTCACCATGACGATCGGCAACGCGGCGGCCCTGCGCCAACGCTCCGCGTCCGCGTTCAGCGCGGTCCGCCTGCTGGCCTGGTCCTCCGTCGGGCAGGCCGGGTACCTACTGGTCCCGATCGCCGCGGCAGCGTACGCGCAGGAGCCGCAGCGCGCCGTGGGCTCCACCGTGGCGTACGCCCTGATGTACGCGGCCGTGAACCTCGGGGCCTTCGCCGTCGCCGCGCTGGTCGCCCGCACCAGGCCCCTCAACCGCCTCACCGACTACCGCGGGCTGTACGCCGAGCGCCCGCTGACCGCCCTGGTGCTGGGGTTCTTCCTGCTCTGCCTCGCCGGACTGCCGCCGGGCATCATCGGCCTGTTCGCCAAGGTGACCGTGTTCTCGTCGGTGGTCGACGCGGGCCTCGGCTGGCTCGCCGTCGTCATGGCCGTCAACGTCGTGATCGCCCTGTACTACTACCTCCGCTGGACGGCGCTCCTCTTCCAGGCGCCGGAACGGGCCCCCGAAGCCCCCGAAGCCACTGCGGCGGCCCCCGATGCGCCTGCGAAGGTCCCCGCGGCCGTCGGAGCAGCCACGGCCACCACGGTCACCGCGCCCGCCCCGTCCGCGCCCGCCCCACCGAGCACGTCCCCGAGCACGTCCCCCGTGGCCGCCGTGCCGCTCCCGATCGCCGCGGCGATCGCCTTGACGGCCCTCCTCAGCATCGTCCTGTCCGGAGCCCCCCAGCTGGCCCTGCGCTTCGCGGACACGGTCCTGTTCTGACGGGCCGGGCGGGCCCACCGGGTCCGCACCCGCCCGCCGTCCGACGGCGGCACCCCCTGTCCGCGGGGGGTGCCGCCGTCGTGCCGTCACCCGGTCGGCCGACACGCCGCGGCCCGCGCACAAGGGAACTAGTCCCGCTCGCCTGGCGTTGACCAGTGAGGGAAGGTCCACTGGACGGTGGAGGAGCTCCGGCACCACCGCATGACCGCACCACCGCGACAGAGCACCAAGGAGCAGAGGGTTCCCCTGCCGTAACACCAGGAGGGCTTACTGTGCACCGCCGGCACAACGGGCTGAAGACCGCCGTTCTCCTCGGAGGACTGTCGGCACTCATCATCGTCATCGGCAGCCTCTTCGGACGTACGGGGCTGATCATCGCCCTGTTCGTCGCCCTGGGCACCAACGCCTACGCGTACTGGAACAGCGACAAGCTGGCCCTGCGCGCGATGCGGGCCCGCCCGGTCAGCGAGTTCGAGGCGCCCGCGCTCTACCGCATGGTCCGTGAGCTGTCCACGCAGGCCCGTCAGCCCATGCCCCGGCTCTACATCTCGCCCACCGAGGCCCCCAACGCCTTCGCGACCGGCCGCAACCCGCGCAACGCCGCCGTGTGCTGCACCGAGGGCATCCTGCGCATCCTCGACGAACGCGAGCTGCGCGGGGTGATCGGCCACGAGCTGAGCCACGTCTACAACCGGGACATCCTCATCTCGTCGGTCGCCGGCGCACTCGCTTCGGTGATCATGTTCCTGGTCAACTTCGCCTGGCTGATCCCGATCGGCCGTTCCGACAACGACGAGGGCCCCGGCATCCTCGGCTGGCTACTGATCATGATCCTGGGCCCGCTGGCCGCGTCCGTGATCAAACTCGCCATCAGCCGCTCCCGGGAGTACGAGGCGGACGCGTCCGGGGCCCAGCTGACCGGCGATCCGCTGGCCCTCGCGAGCGCCCTGCGCAAGCTGGACGCCGGCACCAAGCAGCTGCCGCTACCGCCCGAGCCGCGCATCGAGACGGCGAGCCACATGATGATCGCCAACCCGTTCCGTCCGGGCCAGGGCCTCTCCAAGATGTTTTCCACGCACCCGCCGATGGCAGAGCGCATCGCCCGTCTCGAACAGATGGCAGGTCGACACCAGTGAAAACAATCCTCAACATCATTTGGCTGGTCTTCAGCGGATTCTGGCTGTTCCTCGGCTATCTGCTGGCGGCGTGCCTCCTCTTCCTCACCATCATCGGCATCCCCTTCGCGGTCGCCGCGCTCCGCATCGGCGTCTACGCCCTGTGGCCCTTCGGCCACCGGGTGGTGGAACGTCCGGACGCGGGCGCCCCGTCCTTCGTGGGCAACGTCCTGTGGCTCGTCCTCGCGGGCTGGTGGCTGGCCCTGACGCACATCGTCACCGGCATCGCCCAGTGCCTGACGATCATCGGAATCCCCCTGGGCATCGCCAACTTCAAGCTGATACCGGTGTCCCTGATGCCGCTCGGCAAGGAGATCGTCGACACCGACCAGCCCTTCGTCGGCCGCTGGTGACGACGGCCCGCGCGGTGGAGTCCGCCGCGCGCGCCGCACCCGCATCTGCACCCGCACCCGCGCTCACGCGACGCCGGCGAGCAGGGCCCCCGGTCAGTCGGGGGTCTCGGGGGTCGACTGCCCCAGGATCAGCGGCCGGTGCGACTCCTGTAGGCCCTGAGGCAGTTCGTCCGGGGAGAACCACTGCGCCTCCAGGATCTCGAACGGGTCGATCGTGAGATCGCCGCCGATCAGGGTGGCCTCGTACGCCACTTCGATCCGGAGCCGGTAACCGCTCCTGAGCCGGACCAGCCGGCCGGTCCGGACGTCCAGCCCGGTCTCCTCGCGCACCTCCCGCACGACGGTGGCACGGAACTCCTCGCCCTTGAGCGCGTAGCCCGTGGGCAGACCCCACTGCCGCCCCTCGGGCCACATGCGGTGGCGCAGCAGCAGGACGCGCCCCGCGTCATCGCGCACGACACCGGTCACCCCGGCCATGAACTTCGCCTGGGCGATCCACATCACCCGCCACTGCACCGGGCCACGGATGCTGCGCCACAGCCGGGCGATCAGTCGCTCCACCTCGTGCCTCCTTCCAGGGCGTCGGCCACCGGGCACGGCCCGGCCACGACCGGCGGTCACGCCGATCGGGGGCGCGCCGCCGAGACGGTGCTCGGCGACGCGCCCCCGTCGTGCCCCACCGGCCCCGCAGGGCTCACCCGGGAGCGTCGTACAGGTCGAGGACCCCGATCACCGGTAGTTCACGAACTGGAGCGCGAAGTCGAACTCCTGGCCCTTCAGCAGGGCGATGACGGCCTGGAGGTCGTCCCGGCTCTTCGAGCTGACCCGCAGCTCGTCGCCCTGCACCTGGGCCTTGATGCCCTTGGGGCCCTCGTCCCGGATGATCTTCGCGACCTTCTTCGCGTTCTCCTGGGAGATCCCCTCCTCGATGGAGCCGAAGAGCTTGTACTCCTTGCCGGAGAGCTGCGGCTCACCGGTGTCGAGCGCCTTCAGCGAGATGCCGCGCTTGACCAGCTTGGTCTGGAAGACGTCGAGGATCGCGTTCACGCGCTCCTCGGAGTTGGCCTGCATCAGGATCTTCTCGCCGGACCAGGCGATCGACGCGCCGACGTTACGGAAGTCGTAGCGCTGGGAGATCTCCTTCGCCGCCTGGTTGAGGGCGTTGTCGACCTCCTGCCGCTCGACCTTCGAGACGATGTCGAAACTGGAGTCGGCCATGTGCTGTGGCTCCTTGGATCGGGTTGCGTGGGAGCGGCCACGAATCCCTGACCGCATCCGCAAAGCCTAGCCACCGCCCCGCGTCGGGTGCCGCTCAATCGAGTGGCGGAGCACCCCCGCTCATCGGGTATCGTTTACGTCGTTGCCGGAGAGACCAGCGGTCAAGCTGATCTCCAGCAGCAACCCAGGCGGTGTGCCCGAGCGGCCAAAGGGAGCAGACTGTAAATCTGCCGGCTCAGCCTTCCCAGGTTCGAATCCTGGCGCCGCCACACTTGGGTAAGGACCCCCTGACCATGCTGATACAGCAGGTCAGGGGGTTCTTTCGTGTTCGGCGGGAGGCAGAACCCGCGGCGCTGTACGCGTTCGAGCGGAGGCAGCCCGTGCGCTCCGCGCTCACGTCAGTCTCCCGCTCCGGCGCGGGGCCCCTCGTGCAGCCACTGCCGTAGCAACGCTGCCTTGTGGTGCCGCCCCAGCAGGACGTACGCCCGCTCCCACACCTTCGGATCGGCCAGCGGCAGCCCGCTCCACGATCCGGTGACCCGCGAGGGCAGGGGCACGACCTCGTCCGCGGTCCGGAGGGCGAATCCCACCAGCAAGTCGACGGAATGGTCGCCGCCGTCGATGAGGTACCGCCGGTGGGTCGCGTACACCGGATCGCCACCGGTCGCGTCCAGGAACGAGAATCCGCCTTCGTCCAGCGCCTCGCGCACCGCTTCGCCCTGGGAGTCGACGGTCAGGTCCCAGTCGTGGGCGGTGTCGGCGAGTCCCAGCGCGACGAGCAGCCCCGACCCGCCCAGCGCGGGCTCCATGCCGTGCGTCGACAGGCACCGGACGACGTGTTGGACGACGGTGACGGAAGGAATCCGCATCGAAGCAGCTTAGACGCCGGCCATCCGTCCGGGGAGCCGTGCGCCTCGCCACCGGTGCGCAACGTGCGGTGCGCACCGGTGGCCCGTCGCCGCACGCCAAGGGAGGGCCCCGCCGCGCCGTGACCAGGGCGCGGCGGAACCCTCCCGGTGGCCACCGACCCGCTCACCCGAGGGTCGACGACGTCCCTGAGCGGCCGACGGACGCCGGGCAGGCGTCAGCGGCCGGTGGGCGCCCGGCTCAGGCGGCCGGGCACTCCTTCCACGCCAGGTGGTAGACGGTGGAGATGCTGCCGTCCGTGGAGTCCATCGTCATGAAGCTGGTCTTGCCCGGGTCGGAGTCGCCGAGCAGCACCCGCAGCTCCGTGTTGACGTTGACGCTGCGCTTCACTCCGCAGGGCGCCCACACCAGCTGCGCCCAGTCGGTCGAGTCCGTGGCCTGCCAGTCCTCCGCCATGGGGCCGTGGAAGGTGTGGGTCCGGGCCGCGGTGTTGGACGAGCCCTGGAAGTAGTACGACGCCTTCTCGACGCCCGTCACCCCGGCTTCGAGCGACGCGAACCCGCGGTAGTCGGCGCTGCTGATGGCGTAGGTGAAGCCCTGCGGGACGTGCACGAGGAGGCCGAGCTGACAGTTCTTCCGGAACGAGGTCGGCGACGAGGCGCCGCCCGCGTTGGCGAGGTAGTCGCTGTAGGTGACGGTGAAGGCGGTGTTGTCGGGCGAGGTAGCGACGGCCGCCGTCCCGGCCCGGCAGCCGGAGCCGTTGACGGTGACGACGTCCACGGTGACCTTGCCCGGGGGCGGGCTACTGGTGGTGGCGACCTGGGCGGTGGCGCTCTGCGCGGGGATGACCGCGGCGAAGAGTGCGGCGACCGCGCTGGAGACGAGCATTCCGCGAACCATGGTTCTCCTGTCCGTTGCGTGAGGACCGCCGCGGCGCCGGTGCGGTGCCGCGGTCGGTGGGTGGGGGGCGGCCGTCGCAGGGGGCGGCCGGTCGGGCGGAAGAGCTGGGGCGGGTGGTCGCCGAACGGGGTCCGTTGCGGCGGGCCCGGGTCGCCCGGCCCCGGGCGGGCCCCTCCCGCACGGGCAGGGAGGGCAGCACCGGGGTCGGGCGGTTCCGTCAGGGGCCGACGCGTCCCGGGACGGTCCGTGACGGGGACACCGGGGTCACGGCGCGGGGCACTCCCGCCACGCCAGGTGGTAGACGGTGTCGAGGTTGCCGTCCGTCGAGTCCATGGTCATGAAGCTGGTCTTGGTGCGGTCCGACGTGCCCGCGTTCACGCGCAGTTCGGTGTTGATGTTGAGGTTGCGCTTGACCCCGCACGGTGCCCAGACGAGGTTCGGCCACTCCGTGGTGTCGGTCGCCTGCCAGTCCTCGACGAGGGGACCGTAGAAGGTGTGCGTGCGGAACGCGGTGGCCGGCGAGCCCTGGAAGTAGTACGAGGCCTTCTCGACGCCGGACGATCCGGGCTCCAGGGAGGCGAAGCCGCGGTAGTCGGTGCTCATGATCGCGTAGGTGAAGCCGTGCGGCACGTGCACGATCAGGTTGAGCTGACAGTTCTTCCGGAAGTCCGTCGGGAGCGAGGTGCCTCCGACCTTGGCCAGGTAGTCGCTGTACGTCACCGTGAAGGCCGTGTTGTCGGGCGACACGGCGACGGCGGCGGTGCCCGCCGGACACCCCGAGCCGTTGACGGTCGCGACCTCGATCACGATCTTGTCCGGAGGGGCCTCGATGGTCGAAACGGATGCGCTGGCGCCTTGGGCGGGCAGCGCCGCCGCGAGGAGCGCGGCAGCCGCCACACCGGAGGCGAGCAGAGCACGAGCCATGGTTCTCCTGTCCAATGCCTGACCCCGCGACGGCGTGTGGAGCGGGCGCCGCCGCGCGGGTGGGGGGTGGTGGTGACCGCCCGCTGGACACGGGACGGTCGGCCGGGCCGGCGCGTCGACGTCGACCTCGGGGTGTGCGGCCCGCAGCATGCACACCGGGCATTGGAGCCGTATGAGGAAGTGAGAGCCACGTGAGTCGTGCACATGTCAATTACTGACCGTGAGTCAGGCGGACGACCCCCATCTGCGGATACGTGGCGACGGGGGGAATCCGCCCGCACCGGCCCGACGGCGGGTCTCGGCCAACATCGGCCCTCGGGGGAGCCGCGCGCAGACTCCGGGGGCACGTGACGCACGGGTGTGCCGGGCGCTGTTGTCGGTGGTCCGGGGCACACTGGTGGGATGTCCTCGCGCCGCAGAACCTGCCCCGAGTGCCGCCGCGAAATCGCCGTTGTGGCGGGCCGCTTCGCCCGGCACGACCCGCCGGGCGCCCGCGGTGCCGGTTCCCTGCTGTCCTGCCCGGGCTCGCGCAGAGACGCCCCGCTCGGGGCGGCGCAACCTCATCTGGACGGCTATGCGCTCCCGGAGTTCCCCGGACAGTTGCCCCTCTTCTGAGCGCGCCCCCACCGAAGGGGACGGCCCCACCGACGGGCGGCGCCCCGCCGAGCGGAACGCCGCCACCACGCACGCGGTGGTGACGCTCCGTCACCCCGCACGCCAGGGGCACTAGTTGCCGGCGACGGCCTTCACCGCGACGGACACGGGCACCTGGCCCGAGATCAGATCCAGGGTCAGCCCCGCCGTCGCCGGGGTCTCCAGCAACTCCGCGAGGACCGCTGCGACATCGTCCCGCGGCACCGCACCGCGCCCGGTCGACGCCTCCAGTCGGACGAGCCCCGTCCCGGCGTCGTCCGTCAACCGGCCGGGCCGCAGGACCGTCACGTCCAGACCGCGCCGGGACCGCACCTCGGCGTCGGCCGCGCCCTTCGCCCGCAGGTACACGTCGAACACCTCGTCGCCGGGGTGCGCGGGGTCCGCGCTCAGCGAGGAGACGATCACGAAGCGGCGGACTCCGGCGCGTTCGGCCGCATCCGCGAGGAGCACCGCCGCGCCCCGGTCCACCGTGTCCTTGCGGGCGGTGCCGCTGCCCGGGCCGGCGCCCGCGGCGAACACCGCCGCGTCGGCCCCCGCGAGGTGCGCGGCGACCTCGTCGACGGTGGCCGACTCCAGGTCGCAGACGACGGGCTCGGCACCGGCCGCCCGCAGGTCGTCCGCCTGCTCGGCGCGTCGGATGAGCCCCACCGCTTCGTCCCCCCGTCGGGCGAGCAACCGCTCCAGCCGCAACGCGATCTGACCGTGTCCTCCGGCAATGACAATGCGCATGCCCCGACGGTACGCCCACCTCCCACCCGGAGCACGCCCGCGACCCACGGCCCGCGACAGGCAATCCGCGACGGGCAATCCACGACAGGCGATCCACGACGGGCAACCCGCGATCGGCGACCACCGCCGGCCGCCGAGAGGTTCAGCCCCGGGCGGGCGGCCGTCCCTGCCGGGGGAGGTCCAGAGCCGCCGCCGCGGCCGAGTCGCAGTACTCCCGCACCGCACTCGTCCGGGCGACCACCCGCCCCCGGTGCACCACGACCCTGCTGTACCCCAACGACAGCACCGCCCCCAGCCGTTCCCCCCGCACCGCGAGCAACTCCGCGGGGAATCCGGCCTCCACCCGCACCTCGGGCAGTCCGAGCACCCCGCGGGCCGCCCCGCACACGGTGGCGTACGCGTCCTCGGGCCGCACCCCGTACCGCGAGGCCAACAGGTACGCGGCCTCCAACGGGTCCCCCCGCCCCACCGGGTTGCCCACGTCCCGCAGCGCCCCGCTCCCCGACGCCACCCGCACCCCCGCGGCCCGCAGCAGCCGCACCGGCGCCGTCTCCCGTCGCTCCGCGCCCACGCAGCCGCCCTGCGGCAGGCAGACGACCGTGACCCCGGCCGCCGCCAGCCGGTCCGCGACCCGCCCCGCCGCCTCGGCGGGCAGCCGCGCGAGCCCGCCGCAGGGGCCGAGGGTGACCGCGGGCCGCAGCCCCCCGGCCATCGCCGCGAGCCGGGCGAGCCGGGCGGGGTCGTCCCCGTCGGTGTGGAGGTCGACGGCGCACCCGTGCTCCGCGGCGAGTTCCAGCACGGCCTGGACGTACCCCGGGGGGTCCGGGTCGACGTCCGGGCAGCCCCCCACCACGGAGGCCCCCATCCCGATGGCGTCGCGCAGCAGGGCGAGTCCGTCCGCGCCCGCCGCCCCGGTCAGCAGGCGGGGCATCGCCACCACGGACAGGTCGGCCAGCCCCCGCAGGGCCCGCCGGGCCCGGAGCGCCCCCTCCAACGCCCCCAGCCCGGGCACGTCCCCGATGCGCACATGGGTCCGCAGGGTCGTCGCCCCGTGGCCGAGTTGGAGCAGCGCGGCTTCGGTGGCCCGCCGTTGGACGTCGTGGGGGTCGTACGAGACGGGGCCCTCGGCGTCGGCCGACAGGGCGGTGTCCCCGTGGGCGTGGGGTTCGGCGGGCGCCGGCAACAGCAGGTACCCGTCCAGGTCGATCCGGGTGGAGGCGTACGCGGTGAGACTGCCCGCGGTGCCGACGGCTTCGATCCGGTCGTCGACGATCCGTACGTCCACAGTCCTGCCGTCCGCGAGACGGGCGTCACACAGCAGCAGCCCCGTGCCGTCGGCCGCGCCGCCCTCGTCGCCGGAGGGCCGGGGAGAGCCGGCGGACGGCTGCTGCGGCTGGCTGTCGGGCATCGCTCTCCTGAGTGCTCGGCCGTCGTGATCACACAGCGTGAGTCGAGCCTAGGGTGGCAGCCGGAAAGCTCCGGGGAGGAGCGCAATAGTCGTACTGATTGTGGTGCGCCCGGTGAAACCGGCCCCGGACGGTGCGCCTTCGTCGGCTGTGGCGCTTCCCCGGGGCGCCGGCGCGGCAGCGCGGAGCGACGGTGCGCGCACGGCTGTGACCAGCAGGGGAGCCGGTGGGCAGGGGGGCGGGGGAGGTGCCGGTCGACCGGTGGGGCGCGCGTTCCGGGCGTGGTGGCGGGCCCGGCGGAAACGGCTGTCCGCCCTCTTGCGCGCGCCGGGAAACGGATTTGGGCGAACGGTGGGCGACCGTGTAATGTCTTCATCGCTCGCCCCAATAGCTCAGTCGGCAGAGCGTCTCCATGGTAAGGAGAAGGTCAACGGTTCGATTCCGTTTTGGGGCTCTGGTGTGTGAGGTTCCCCGCTCTCGGGCGGGGTTCCGTAGCGCATCGCAGCGGTGTAGCTCAGTCGGTAGAGCAAGCGGCTCATAATCGCTGTGTCACCGGTTCAAGTCCGGTCACCGCTACTAACAGTAGCCGATTGCGGGGTCGGTCCTTCGGTCGGCTACTCTTTCCTGTGTTAATGCCATTCAATCCGTTCGTCAAGGAGCACTCACGTGGCTGCCACCGACGTCCGCCCGAAGATCACGCTGGCCTGCGTGGAGTGCAAGGAGCGGAACTACATCACCAAGAAGAACCGGCGTAACAACCCGGATCGACTGGAGATGAAGAAGCACTGCCCGCGTTGCAATGCGCACACCGCGCATCGCGAAACGCGATAGTTTTCAGGCTCGTTCGCGAGGCCGTCCCCACGTTCCGGGGGCGGCCTCGCGGCGTTTTCCAGCCCGGGTTCACCGGTGCGGCCCACGGGGTCGGCCCGCGTGACGGAAGACCAGGAGGTGCCGCGCCCATGGCGCTCGATCAGTCCTTCGTGGGGCGGAGCTACCCGCCCACCGAACCGTACGAGGTGGGCCGGGAGAAGATCCGGGAGTTCGCGGAGGCGATCGGGGACCCGCACCCCGCGTACGTCGACCCCGAGGCCGCGAAGGCGCTCGGTCACCCGGACGTGATCGCCCCGCCGACCTTCGTCTTCGCGATCACCTTCAAGGCCGCCGGCCAGGTCATCGCCGACCCCCAGCTCGGCCTCGACTACAGCCGGGTCGTCCACGGTGACCAGCGCTTCACCTACCGGCGGCCGGTACGGGCCGGGGACCGGCTGACGGTCACCAGCACCATCGAGGGCGTCAAGTCCCTCGCGGGCAACGACATCCTGGACATCCGGGGCGAGGTCCACGACGGGACCGGCGAGCACGTGGTCACCGCCTGGACCAAGCTCGTGTCCCGCGCGGCCGAGGAGGTGTGACGATGACGGCGAACACCACGGCACCGTCCTACGACGACGTCGAGGTCGGTACGGAACTGCCCGCGGCCACCTTCACGGTGACCCGCGCCACCCTCGTGCGCTACGCGGGTGCCTCCGGCGACTTCAACCCGATCCACTGGAACGAGCGCTTCGCCAAGGGCGTGGGCCTGCCGGACGTGATCGCGCACGGCATGTTCACCATGGCCGAGGCGGTCCGGGTCGTCACCGACTGGACCGGTGACCCGGGCGCGGTCGTCGAGTACGGCGTCCGCTTCACCAAGCCGGTCGTCGTCCCCGACGACGACGAGGGCGCGACCATCGAGGTCAGCGCCAAGGTCGGCGCCAAGCTGGACGACGGCCTGGTCCGCGTCGACCTCACGGCCACCTCCGCGGGCCTGAAGGTCCTCGGCATGTCCCGCGCGGTCGTCCGCCTGCCCTGACCGGCACACCCCGGACACTCCGGACACCCCGGGCCGCCGTCCCCTCCCGGACGGCGGCCCGGCCCCGTTCCGCACCCACCTCCGCACCCCACTTGCCAACTTAGTGATTGAGTACTAACTTTCTCTCCATGGTCAGGATGAGCGCAGAAGAACGCCGCGAGGCCGTCATCGCGGCGGCCGTCACCGAGTTCTCGCGGGGCGGCTACTTCGGCACTTCCACGGAGGCGATCGCCAAGCGGGTGGGCGTCTCGCAGCCGTACCTCTTCCGGCTCTTCCCCGGCAAGAAGGCGATCTTCCACGCGGCGGCCATGCGGTGCATGGCGAACGTCAAGCGCCGCTTCGAGACCGCCGCCGAGGGGTTCCAGGGCGAGGACGCGCTCAAGGCCATGGCGGCCGAGTACTACCAGTTGATCACGGACGACCCGGTGCAGCTCCACATGATGATGCAGATCTACGTCTCCGTGGGTGCCGCCGAGGCGGCGGGGGAGACCGGCTTCGGCGAGGCGGTCCGCGAAAGCTGGATGGACCTCTGGGACACGGTCAGCGCACTGCTCGGCGACTCCGCGGGGCAGAGCGTCACCCACTTCATGGCGCACGGCATGCTCATCAACTCCGTCGCCCTGATGGGGTTCCCGCACGACCACCGGATCTGGGACGGCCTGCACATCTCGGGTCCCGGCTCCGAACCGCCGCCGACCGACTGATCCGCACCGGCCGCGCGGTCTGTGCGGTCTGTGCGGGGGAGCGTCGCACGCACCCTTCCGGGGCGGGGTGTGCACGTCCCTGCCCGCAGAAATTAGTGATCAATAACTACCACACCGACACCCACACCGACACATGGGTACAGAGGAACCAGGGGAGACCAATGGACCAGCAGACCGCCCGGCGCGGCGGCACCGTGTGGACGCTCGTGATCACCAGCATCGCCGGGTTCATGGCGGCGCTCGACAACCTCGTCGTCACCACCGCACTGCCCTCGATCCGCGAGGACCTCGGCGGCGGGCTCGAAGAGCTGGAGTGGACCGTCAGCGCCTACACGCTGACCTTCGCCGTGCTCCTGATGCTCGGCGCGGCACTCGGCGACCGCTTCGGACGACGCCGGCTGTTCATCGTCGGACTCACCGTCTTCACCGGAGCCTCCGCCGCCGCGGCCCTCGCCCCCGGCATCGACTCGCTCATCGGCGCCCGGGCCGTCCAGGGCATCGGCGCCGCGATCATGATGCCGCTCACCCTGACCCTGCTCATCGCCGCCGTCCCGGTGGCCCGCCGCGGCATGGCGCTCGGGGTGTGGGGCGCGGTCAACGGGCTCGCCGTCGCGCTCGGCCCCTTGGTGGGCGGCGGGCTCACCGAACACGTCGCCTGGCAGTGGATCTTCTGGCTGAACGTCCCGATCGGCCTCGCCCTGCTGCCGCTCTCCCGGATGCGCCTGGCCGAGTCCTACGCACCCGGCGCCCGCATCGACGTCCCCGGCACCCTGCTCGCCAGCCTCGGCCTGTTCGGGATCGTCTACGCGCTCGTCACCGTCAACTCGCACAGCTGGACCGACCCGGCCGTCCTCACCGGGCTGATCGCCGGGACGGTGCTGCTCATCGCCTTCGTCCGCTACGAGCAGCGCACCGACCGCCCCATGCTGCCGATGCGGCTCTTCCGCAGCCGGGCGTTCTCCGGCATCAACGCGGCGAGCCTGCTGATGTTCCTCGGGATGTTCGGCTCCATCTTCCTGCTGAGCCAGTACTTCCAGGGGGTCGCCGGTTACTCGCCGACCGAGACGGGCCTGCGCATGCTCCCGTGGACCGCCATGCCGCTGTTCGTCGCACCGATCGCCGGGTACCTCTCCGACCGGATCGGGGGACGTCCCGTCGTCGCCACCGGACTCTTCCTCCAGGCCGTAGGACTCGCCCTGTTCGCGTTCGCCGTCGGTCCGGACGCCTCCTACGCGGCGCACCTGCCCGCACTGACCGTCGGCGGGGTCGGCATGGCCCTGTACTTCGCGCCCGCCGCCCACCTGGTGATGTCCAGCGTCAGCGTCGAGGAGCGGGGCATCGCCTCCGGCGCCAACAACGCACTGCGGGAACTCGGCGGAGCGCTCGGCGTCGCCGTGCTGGCCTCGGTCTTCTCCGCCCGGGGCGGCTACGAGAGCGGGCAGCGGTTCGTCGACGGACTCGTCCCCGCACTGTGGCTCGGGTCCGGCGCGGTGGCCCTGGCGGCGATCGCCGTGCTCATCATCCCGCGCCGCCGGGCCGAGGCCCCGGACGAGACCGGGCCGGTCGACGCCACCGGCCCGTCCGGTCAGGACAAGGTGCTGGCCTGACCCCCTGCCCCCTGGCCGTCGGCGATGGCCCGACACCCTGCGGTCCCCGGCCATCGGTCGGGGACCGCACCCGTCGGCCCCGTAGTCTGGTCGGGTGCTCCAGACCCACGACACCCCGCTCGCCCCGCTGACGACGTTCCGGCTCGGCGGGCCCGCCGCCACGCTGCTCACCGCGACCACGGACGCCGAGGTGGTCGACGCGGTCCGCGCCGCCGACGACGCCGGCACCCCGCTGCTCCTCATCGGCGGCGGCAGCAACCTGGTGATCGGTGACCGCGGCTTCGCGGGGACCGCCCTGCGCATCGCGACCCGCGGCTGCGAACGGGACGGCACCCGGTGGGAGTTCGCCGCGGGCGAGGTCTGGACCGACGCCGTGGCCCGGGTGGTGGAAGCGGGACACGCCGGGATCGAGTGCCTGGCCGGCATCCCCGGCTCCGTCGGCGCCACCCCGATCCAGAACGTGGGCGCCTACGGCCAGGAGGTCGCCTCCGTCATCACCGAGGTCGTCGCCTACGACCGCAGCGCCCGAGAGACGGTCGTCCTCACCGGCGAGGAGTGCGGGTTCTCCTACCGGCACAGCCGCTTCAAGGCCGAGCCGGACCGGTACGTCGTCCTGCGCGTCCGGTTCGACCTGGCGGACGCGGACGGACTGTCGGCACCGATCCGGTACGGCGAGACCGCCCGGGTGCTCGGCGTCGAGGTCGGCGACCGGGTGCCGCTGGATCGGGCCCGGGAGACCGTGCTCAAACTGCGGGCGGGCAAGGGCATGGTGCTGGACCCGGAGGACCACGACACCTGGTCCGCCGGGTCGTTCTTCACCAACCCGATCCTCGACGCGGCCGACTTCGCCGCCTTCCGCGAGCGGGTCGCCGAGCGGCTCGGCCCGGACGCCGCCCCGCCCGCGTTCCCGGCGGGCGAGGGCCGCACCAAGACCTCCGCGGCCTGGCTGATCGACCGCGCCGGCTTCACCAAGGGGTACGGGAGCGGCGCCGCCCGGATCTCCGGGAAGCACACCCTCGCCCTCACCAACCGGGGCGCGGCCACCACCGAGGACCTGCTGACGCTGGCCCGCGAGGTGGTCGCCGGGGTCCGGGACGCGTTCGGCGTCACCCTCGTCAACGAGCCGGTGCTGGTCGGCGTCCAGCTCTAGGTCCGTTCCCGCGTCTCAGCCGCGGCGGGCGAGCCGGACGGTGACCGCCGACACCCACAGCATCGCCGTGATCGCCCCGACCGCCAGGGCCAGCGTCCCCGCCGCGCCGCCGCCCATCGCCCAGCCGTTGCCGAGCAGCAGCGCCGTCCCGGCGACGGCGGAGGCGACGGCACGGTGACCGTCCCCGGTGCGACGGAAGTGCCGGACGAGCACGTAGTTCGCCGCGATCAGCGTGCAGAACGTCAACGAACCGGCGGCCATGTGACCGATGCTCTGCCAGGAGGGGGACACCGTCAGGTCCTCGGGGGTGCCGGCCGGGAACCCGGCCACCGGGTCCATGACCAGGGCGCCCGCCGCGATCAGCCCGATGCCGTGGGCGAAGAGCAGCCGGGGCGCCCAGACCCCGCCCGGCGTGCCCCGCAGCGCCCGTCGCACCCCCACCGAGCCGATGGCCGCGAGCAGTCCGACGACGACGAACAGCGTGATCTGGAGCCAGCCCAACGAGCCGTTGCTGAGGGCGCTGAGCGGGTGGCGGGTGATGTCGAAGCCCTCCCGGGTCGCGGCCTGCCCCAGGGCGACCACCGTCCACAGCGGTGCCGACAGGGCACCGGCGAGCAGCAGCCGCCGGGTGCCGGTGGCCGGGGAGGAAAGGGGAGCGGCGGTGGCGCGGGGCGAGCGGGTGGAGCGGGTGGGGGCGTGGGTGGTGGCCATGGGGCGCCTCTTCTCGAACGGTTCCGCTGTCTGGGTTCGCTGACACGTCGATCGCGTAATGTGACGGGGAACGGCGGCGTTCCCTGTCACATCACCGGTTCGACGTAGGGGCAGAACAGCGGAACCCGCTCACCGCCCCGGGCCGAACCCGGGCGGGAGCCACACGGAGAGAGAGCCCCATGCGCTACCTGATGATGGCCAAGTCGTCCGACGCCCCCGCCGGTGCGGAACTCGACACCCTGATGACGGAGATGGCCGCGTTCATCGAGGAACTGACCGCGTCCGGCGTCCTGCTGGCGACCGGCGGCCTCGTCCCCGAAGGGGTGCGGGTGATCTCCTCCGGCGGTGAGCTCACCGTCACGGACGGCCCGTTCACCGAGGCCAAGGAGGCCGTCGCCGGCTTCGCCCTGGTCGAGGTCCGGGACAAGGAGGAGGCCGTCGAGCTGGCCCGCCGGTTCCGCCGGATAGCGGGCGACGGGGAGAGCGTCCTCCAGCAGGTCTTCACCTCCTGACGGCGGGCCGTGATGACGGGGCCCTGGTCGACCGGGGAAGACGACGTACCGGTGGACCCGGGCCGCGCGGTCGACGCGGTCTGGAAACGGGAGTCCGCGCGGATCGTCGCCGCGCTGACCCGACTGACCAGGGACGTCGGTCTGGCCGAGGAACTGGCCCAGGACGCCCTGGTGTCCGCGCTCGAACAGTGGCCCGTCTCCGGCGTCCCGGACAATCCGGGCGCCTGGCTGATGACCGTCGCCAAACGCCGCGCCGTCGACCTGGTCCGTAGGGAGCAGCGCGGGGAACGCGGTCGGGAACTGCTCGCCCGGGAGCAGGCCGAGGAGCAGCGCGCCGGAGCCGACCCGGAGCACGAGAACCGCCCGGAGGCCGTGGCGGCCGGGGCCGCCGGGGAGGAAGCGGAGGGCGACGACGTCCTGCGTCTGATGCTCATCTCCTGCCACCCGGTGCTCGGCACGGACGCCCGGGTGGCCCTCACCCTCCGGCTGCTCGGCGGGCTCACCGCCGCCGAGATCGCCCGGGCGTTCCTGGTCAAGGAGACCGTGATCGCCCGCCGCATCGCCGACGCCAAGCGCACCCTCGCCGAGCGGCGGGTGCCCTTCGCGCTGCCCCGGGGCGAGGACCTCACCGCCCGGATCGCCTCCGTGCTGGAGGTGGTCTACCTGGTCTTCAACGAGGGGTACGCGGCGACCACCGGGGACGGTCTGCTGCGCCCCGGCCTCACCCTGGAGGCGATCCGGCTCGGTCGGCTGCTCGCCGGGCTGGCCCCGGAGGAGGCGGAGGTCCACGGGCTGGTCGCACTGATGGAGATCCAGGAGTCCCGCTCCGCGGCCCGTACCGGCCCCACCGGCGAACCGGTCCCGCTGCACGAGCAGAACCGGGGCCGCTGGGACCCGCTGCTGATCCGTCGGGGCTTCGCCTCGATGCTCCGGGCTCGCGACCTCGGCACGCCCCCGGGCCCGTACGTCCTCCAGGCGGCGATCGCCGTCACCCACGCCCAGGCCAGGACCGCGGCGGACACCGACTGGGCGGGGATCGCCGCCTTGTACGAGGCCCTGGTGCGGCTGCTGCCGACCCCGGTGGTCCGGCTGAACCGGGCCGTCGCGGTCGGTTTCGCGCACGGGCCCGCGACGGGGCTCGCCCTGCTGGACGAGTTGGCCACCGATCCCCGGCTCCAGGACTACCACCTGCTGCCGGGCGTGCGCGGTGACCTGCTGGCCAAGCTGGGTCGGCCCGCCGAGGCCCGGCTCGAATTCGAACGGGCCGCCTCCCTCACCGGGAACACCGCGGAGCGGGCGTTCCTCCAGCGGCGCGCGGACGTCCTGGCCGCCGCGGGGTCCTGGCAGTCGGCGCTCGGCGGGGCCCAGGTGCCCACGCTCGGCGGGGCCGTCCGGGACTTCCTGACCCGGGACGGGCTGGACCCGGCCACCGCCCGCTCCTACGGGCAGACCCTGCGCCGGCTGCGGCTCGCCCTGGGGGACCGGCTGCCGCTCGGCGAACTGACCCCCGAGGCGGTCGAGCGCACCTTCGGCACGGCGTGGGGCACGGCGAGCGCCGCCACCTGGAACCGGCACCGCTCGGCGCTGCGGACCTTCGCCGCCCGGGCCGGACTCGGCGAGGACGTGACGTCCGGGATCGACCGTCGCACCGGCACCGCCCCGCGCACCCCGCCCTTGGCCCCGGACCGGCTGGACGCCCTGTGGTCCCGGCCGGGCACCCCGCTGCGCGAACTCCTGCTGTGGCGGCTGCTGCACGAGTCGGGCGCCGCGGTGAAACGGGTACTGGCCCTGGACGTCGAGCAACTGGACCTGGACGACCGCCGGGCCCGCACCGGGAGCGGCTGGGTGAGCTGGCGTGCGGGCACCGCCCTGCTGCTGCCGGCCCACCTCGCCGGCCGGAGGGACGGTCCGCTCTTCCTCACCGACCGCCGCCCCGGCCCGGCCCGCCGCAGGTCCGCGGCGGACACCGACCCGACGACGGGTCTCGCCCGGCTGTCCTACGAACGGGCGGAGTACCTGTTCAAGCGGGCCACCCGCCCGCTCGACCCGACGGGCGGGGGCTACACCCTGCGCCAGCTCAGGTCGCGGGAGTGAGCGGCGGCTCGGGGCGGTCGATCCGGTGGACGTGGTGCAGCGGATCGACCTGCGGGTGGTCCGGCTCCGGCGGGCCGCCGCACCGCAGTCCCGCTCCACCCCTTGGGGCGACGGGTCGTGGTTCCACCAGCGCGCCGCGTGCGGGTGCGCGAGCCACTGACCGAGCAGGGGGAAGTCCGCTTCGGTCAGGGTCCGCAGGGCGATCAGCGGTGCGGCCGGCCGCACCGGTCGTCGCCCTCACTCGGCCACCCCCACCGCCCGTCCGACCACGGTCCGGTCGTCGATCAGCGCCAGCATGGCATGGGCGACGTCGGCACGGCGGATGCTCCGGGCGGACGGCGGGTTCCCGCCGACCAGGGTGCGGTAGCGCCCGGTCACCGGGCCGTCCAGCAGCCGGGGCGGCCGGACGGCGGTCCAGTCCGCGCTGCTCGCGGCGAGCGCGGCCTCCATCAGGCGCAGATCGTCGTACGCGTACCGGAAGACGCGGTTCACCACGGCCCCCATGAGCCGGTCGGACAGCGGCTCGCCGGGCGGGGCGGCGGCGAGCGGCGAGGCGCTGACCACCAGCAGTCGCCGGACGTCCTCGGCGGCCATCGCGGTGAGCACCGCGCGGGTCAGTCGGGCGGTGACGTCCCCGTCCTTGCGGCTGCGCGGTCCGAGCGCGGAGAACACCGCGCCCCGGCCGGCGACCGCCGCCCGTACCTCCTCGGGGGCGGTGAGGTCGCTACGCACCACGTCGAGTCCGTCCCCCGTCACGGTCAGCCGGGCCGGGTCCCGCACTACGGCGGTGACCCAGTGGCCGTCCGCCAGCCCTTGCCGGACGATCTCCTGGCCGACCCCGCCGGTCGCACCGAACACCGTGATCCTCATGAACCCCTCCTAGGTGGGTAAGCATTCACTCACCCATAGAATGAGTAAGCACTCACCCACCCGTCAAGCGGAGCGCCCGTGCCCACCGAAGACCCCACCGCCCGGCGGCCGACCCGGGCCCGCATCCTCGACGCCGCGCACGAACTGATGCTGTCGCTCGGGATGGCCCGGACCACCACCAAGGAGATCGCCCGCGCCGCCGACTGCTCCGAGGCCGCCCTCTACAAGTACTTCGCGAGCAAGCAGGAGCTCTTCGTCGCCGTGCTGGGCGAGCGGCTGCCCCGGCTGGGCCCGCTGATGGAACGCCTGGCGCGGGACCCGGGCACCCGCAGCGTCGAGGACAACCTCACCGAGATCGCCCGGGTCGCCGCCCTGTTCTACGAACAGAGCTTCCCGATCGCCGCCTCGCTCTACGCCGAGACCCAGCTCAAGCTGCGCCACGAGAACGCCCAGCGGCAGATCGGCGCCGGCCCGCACCTGCCCATCGAGGGGTTGGCGGACTACCTGCGCGCCGAACAGCGCGCCGGCCGCATCCGGGCGGAGGCCGACGCCTCCACCGGCGCCGCGCTGCTGATGGGCGCCTGCTGCCAGCGCGCCTTCGCCTACGACGCCACCGAGGCCGGCCGTTCGCCGCAGTCGCTGGACGAGTTCGCCCGCGCCGCGGCCCGCACCCTGCTCGCGGGCCTCGGCTGACCCGGGCGCCCCCGGCCCGGACGCTAGACGGGCACCGCGGGAACGGAGGTCAGCCAGGTGGTGACCTCCCCGAGCAGCCGCTCCTTCTCCTCCCGGGGCGCCGCCGAGGCCCGGATCGACTGCCGGGCGAGCTCCGCGAGCTCCGGGTCGGAGAAGCCGTGGACGGTCCTGGCCAGCTCGTACTGCTCGTTGAGCCGCGCCCCGAACAGCAGCGGGTCGTCCGCGCCGAGGGCCAGCGGCACCCCCGCGTCGAACATGGTGCGCAGCGGTACGTCCGCCGCCTTGTCGTAGACCCCGAGCGCCACATTGGAGGTGGGGCAGACCTCGCAGGTCACGCCCCGGTCCGCGAGCCGTTTCAGCAGCCTCGGGTCCTCGGCGGCCCGCACCCCGTGGCCGACCCGGTCGGCGTGCAGGTCGTCCAGGCAGTCCCGCACCGAGGCGGGGCCGGTCAGCTCACCGCCGTGCGGGGCGGACAGCAGGCCCCCCTCCCGGGCGATGGCGAACGCCCGGTCGAAGTCGCGGGCCATGCCCCGGCGCTCGTCGTTGGAGAGCCCGAACCCGACGACCCCGCGGTCCGCGTAGCGCACGGCCAGCCGGGCCAGCGTCCGGGCGTCCAAGGGGTGCTTCATCCGGTTCGCGGCGACCAGGACCCGCATCCCGAGCCCGGTGTCCCGCGACGCGCTGTCCACCGCGTCGAGGATGATCTCCAGCGCGGGGATCAGCCCCCCGAGGCGGGGCGCGTACGAGGTCGGGTCGACCTGGATCTCCAGCCAGCGCGAGCCGGCCCGGATGTCCTCCTCGGCGGCCTCCCGCACCAGTCGCCGGATGTCCTCCGGTTCGCGCAGGCAGGACCGGGCCATGTCGTAGAGGCGTTGGAAGCGGAACCAGCCGCGCTCGTCGGTGGCCCGCAGGTCCGGCGGCTCGGCCCCGGACAGTGCGGCGGGCAGGTGCACCCCGTACTTGTCGGCCAGCTCCAACAGGGTGCCGGGCCGCATCGAACCCGTGAAGTGCAGATGCAGATGCGCCTTCGGCAGGGCGCCGAGGTCTCGAACGTGCTCCATCCCAGGATCTTGCCGCAATCGGCGGCCCACCGGCACCGGCTTTCCCCGTTCGGGTGCTTGCTCGAACGAAGAAGCGGGCCCCCATCAGGTGGGAACCCGCTTCCGTGTGACGCGACACACCGCGCGTGGCGCGGCCCGCCCGCCAGCCGACGGCCTCAGTCGACAGCTCGGCCGGTGGCTCAGTCGGTGGCTTCCGCCAGGAGCTTCTGGATCCGCGAGACGCCCTCGACCAGGTCCTCGTCACCGAGCGCGTACGACAGCCGCAGGTACCCGGGCGTGCCGAACGCCTCGCCGGGCACCACCGCGACCTCGACCTCGTCCAGGATCAGCGCGGCCAGCTCCACACTGCTGCGCGGGCGCTTGCCCCGGATCTCCTTGCCGATCAGCGCCTTCACCGACGGGTACACGTAGAACGCGCCCTCCGGCTCCGGGCAGAGCACGCCGTCGATCTCGTTGAGCATGCGCACGATCGTCTGGCGGCGCCGGTCGAACGCCTCGCGCATCTCGGCCACCGCCGTCAGGTCACCGGACACGGCCGCGAGCGCGGCGGCCTGGGCGACGTTGGAGACGTTGGAGGTGGCGTGCGACTGGAGGTTGGTCGCGGCCTTGACCACGTCCTTGGGGCCGATGAGCCAGCCCACCCGCCAGCCGGTCATGGCGTACGTCTTCGCCACCCCGTTGACGACGATGCACTTGTCGCGCAGCTGGGGCACCACGGTCGGCAGCGAGGTGAAGGTCGCGTCGCCGTAGACCAGGTGTTCGTAGATCTCGTCCGTGAGCACCCACAGCCCGTGCTCGACGGCCCAGCGGCCGATCGCCTCGGTGTCCTCGGCGCCGTAGACCGCGCCGGTCGGGTTCGAGGGCGAGACGAACAGCAGCACCTTGGTCCGCTCGGTGCGGGCCGCCTCCAGCTGCTCGACCGTCACCCGGTAGCCGCTGGTCTCGTCGGTGACGACCTCGACCGGGACCCCGCCGGCGAGTCGGATCGACTCGGGGTAGGTCGTCCAGTACGGGGCCGGGACGATGACCTCGTCGCCCGGGTCGAGGATCGCGGCGAACGCCTCGTAGATCGCCTGCTTGCCGCCGTTGGTCACCAGGACCTGCGCCGCCTCGACCTCGTAGCCGGAGTCGCGGAGCGTCTTCGCGGCGATGGCCGCCTTCAGCTCCGGAAGCCCGCCGGCGGGGGTGTAGCGGTGGAACTTCGGGTTCTTGCACGCTTCGATGGCGGCTTCGACGATGTAGTCCGGGGTGGGGAAGTCGGGTTCCCCGGCACCGAAACCGATCACCGGACGGCCGGCGGCCTTGAGGGCCTTGGCCTTGGCGTCGACGGCGAGGGTCGCGGACTCGGAGATCGCGCCCACCCGGGCGGATACTCGGCGATCGGTCGGAGAGGTAGCAGCGCTCATGGGCCCCATGGTTCCAGACCGGAAACCGGCCCGGCACACGGGTTTCACCCAGTGGGCACCGGGCACGCGACGGACGGGGGCGGCACGGCCACCAGCCGTCCGGACGCTTTCTGTTCGACGTCGGCCCCGGGAACACGTACACTCTCTCCTCGTTGGCCGACACCGGCCGCACCCGTCGACCGCACACGCTGCGGCCGTCCGGATGCGGTACGTTGGGGCGAACCAAAGGGTCGTAGCTCAATTGGTAGAGCACTGGTCTCCAAAACCAGCGGTTGGGGGTTCAAGTCCCTCCGGCCCTGCAAGACACACTTCCCCTTCCGGATGTGTGGATGTATGCGAAGTACGTACCGCAATGCACCGTCGTGCGGCTCAACCGGGCGCGGCACGGCCGACCCGGGAATCAGGTGAGGACGAGTGACGGACGCCGTGGGCTCCATCGACATGCCTGATGCTCAAGACGATGCGCCGGACACGCAGAAGAAGACGCGTAAGGGCGGCAAGCGCGGCAAGAAGGGCCCCTTCGGCCGTCTCGCGCTCTTCTACCGCCAGATCGTCGCCGAGCTGCGCAAGGTCGTCTGGCCGAATCGCTCCGAGCTCACCACGTACACGACCGTCGTGATCATCTTCGTGGTGATCATGATCGGCATCGTCACCGTGCTCGACTTGGGTCTCGACCGAGTCGCGAAGTACATCTTCGGCTGATGCCGAAAGCACAGCCCGAAGCGAAGGACGCCGACGTCGGCGTCCCTTTCGCGTTGTTCCACCCCTCTGTAACCAGGAAGAAGCAGCCACCGTGTCTGACCCGAACCTGAACGACGCCGTCGAGTCCGATGAGGTCGCTGCGGAGTCCGTCGAGGACCAGCTCGACATCGTCGAGGGCGCGGACTCCGTGAGCGCTGAGGACGCCGCGGACCAGGACGAGGCTGACGCCGAAACTGCCGAGGAAGCCGCGCTCCACGTCGAGGAGGCTGACGACGCCGACGAGACCGACGCCGAGGCCGACGACGACACCGAGGGCGACGAGGGCGACGACACGGCCGAGGCCGACGAGGACGCCGAAGCTGACGCCGCCGAGGCCGACGAGGACGCCGAGGAAGAGGTCGAGGTCGAGGCCGCCGAGCCGGTGGACCCCGTCGCCGCGCTCCGCGAGGAGCTGCGCACCCTGCCCGGCGAGTGGTACGTCATCCACACCTACGCGGGCTACGAGAAGCGCGTGAAGGCCAACCTGGAGCAGCGCGCCGTCTCGCTGAACGTCGAGGAGTTCATCTACCAGGCCGAAGTGCCCGAGGAAGAGATCGTCCAGATCAAGAACGGCGAGCGCAAGAACGTCCGCCAGAACAAGCTTCCCGGTTACGTCCTGGTCCGGATGGACCTCACCAACGAGTCCTGGGGCGTCGTCCGCAACACCCCCGGCGTCACCGGCTTCGTCGGCAACGCCTACGACCCGTACCCGCTGACGCTGGACGAGATCGTCAAGATGCTCGCCCCGGAGGCCGAGGAGAAGGCCGCCCGCGAGGCCGCCGACGCCGAGGGCCGCCCGGCGCCGCAGCGCAAGGTCGAGGTCCAGGTGCTCGACTTCGAGGTGGGCGACTCGGTCACCGTCACCGACGGCCCCTTCGCCACGCTCCAGGCCACGATCAACGAGATCAACGCCGACTCGAAGAAGGTCAAGGGCCTCGTCGAGATCTTCGGCCGCGAGACCCCGGTCGAGCTGAGCTTCGACCAGATCCAGAAGAACTAGCGGTCTCCCGGCGCGGAAGATCGCGCCGGGATTCCCCACCAAGCTTCCGATCAGGTCAGAACGGTCACCCGGTGACCGCTCTGACCTGTCGGTTTTTATCCGCGCGGCAATACCCGTTATCGTTGTGCGGTATGCCTCCATCCGGATGATCGGCTGGAGTGCTCACCTCTCACTAGGACCCGGAGAGAGCACATGCCTCCCAAGAAGAAGAAGGTCACGGGGCTTATCAAGCTCCAGATCCAGGCCGGTGCCGCTAACCCGGCCCCGCCCGTCGGCCCTGCGCTGGGCCAGCACGGCGTCAACATCATGGAGTTCTGCAAGGCCTACAACGCCGCGACCGAGTCGCAGCGCGGTTGGGTCATCCCGGTGGAGATCACGGTCTACGAAGACCGTTCCTTCACCTTCATCACCAAGACCCCGCCGGCCGCGAAGATGATCCTCAAGGCCGCGGGCGTGGAGAAGGGCTCCGGCGAGCCGCACAAGACCAAGGTCGCCAAGATCACCCAGGCGCAGGTCCGCGAGATCGCCACCACCAAGATGCCCGACCTCAACGCCAACGACCTGGACGCCGCCGCGAAGATCATCGCGGGCACCGCCCGGTCCATGGGTGTCACGGTCGAGGGCTGACCCCCTCCCCGTACCCGCTCGTGCCCCGTGCGCGGGCGAGTGCGCACTTGCACCAAGTGGCAGGGCCAGCGCCGGCCCGCACCACGACTCCATTCCCGTCCGGCGGCACCCCCGCCCGACGAAACTCTGTACAGGAGCAGAAGTGAAGCGCAGCAAGTCTCTCCGCGCCGCTGACGCCAAGGTCGACCGGGACAAGCTCTACGCCCCGCTCGAAGCCGTGCGTCTCGCCAAGGACACCTCCACGTCCAAGTTCGACGGCACCGTCGAGGTCGCCTTCCGACTCGGCGTCGACCCCCGCAAGGCGGACCAGATGGTCCGTGGCACCGTGAACCTCCCGCACGGCACCGGCAAGACCGCCCGGGTCCTGGTCTTCGCGACCGGTGACCGTGCCGAGGCCGCGCGTGCCGCGGGCGCCGACATCGTCGGCTCCGACGAGCTGATCGACGAGATCTCCAAGGGCCAGCGCCTCAACGAGTTCGACGCCGTCGTCGCCACCCCGGACCTCATGGGCAAGGTCGGTCGTCTCGGCCGCGTCCTCGGCCCGCGTGGTCTGATGCCGAACCCGAAGACCGGCACCGTGACCCCGGACGTGGCCAAGGCCGTGACCGAGATCAAGGGCGGCAAGATCGAGTTCCGCGTCGACAAGCACTCGAACCTCCACTTCATCATCGGCAAGGTGTCCTTCGACGACACCCAGCTCGTGGAGAACTACGGCGCCGCGCTGGAGGAGATCCTCCGCCTCAAGCCGTCCGCCGCGAAGGGCCGCTACATCAAGAAGGCCGTCATCAGCACCACGATGGGCCCCGGCGTCCCGATCGACTCCAACCGCACCCGCAACCTCCTCACCGAGGAGGACCCGGCCGCCGTCTGAGCGATCGGGTACGCGACAGCGTGACCTCACGGGCCCCCGTGCCGTCCGGTTCCCCCGGCGGCACGGGGGCCCGTCCGCGTTCCCGGGCGGGCCGTTGCCCGACCCCGCCCGGGCCCGCCCTGCGCTAGCGTGCGAACAGTGACACGCGTACGGGGGAGCGGGACATGGGACGCAGGTGGTTCACGGCACCGACCGGTTCGGACGGCACGCAGCGGGCACGGAGGCGGGCCGCCCTCCGCCGTCGGCGCGGACTGCTCCCGTGGTGCGCGCTCTCCCTCGCCCCGCTGCTCCTGGGCACCGGCTGCGGCCTCTTCGCGCTGACCGCCTGCTCCCCCGGGGGTGACGGGGCGGTGGACCCCCGGCCCACGGCCACCGTCTCCGCCGACCTCCTGCGGGCCCTGCGCAGCGCAGCGGAGCGGACCCGGGAGGCGGGCTCCGCGCGGGTCAGCGCCGTGATGGAGCTGGACGGGAAGGTGTCCACCGAGGCCAGCGGGGTGCTCGGCTGGAGCGACGGACTCAGCGGCACCCTCACCATCCGGTACCGCGGCGCATTCGCGAAGACCCTGCGCGAGCTGGGCACCCGCACCACCGAGGCCCGGTTCGTGGACGGGGTGTACTACGCGCGGATGGGCGACGCCTTCGCGGACCGGGCGGGCGGACGGCACTGGATCCGGCACGGCCACGACACCACGGCGGACGTCACCCCCGGACGCTCGGTCGACCTGCTGCTCTCCGCCCGTGACCTGCGCCGAGTGGGACGCGAGGAGGTCCGCGGCACCACCGCGACGCACTACGCGGGCACCGTCCGCACGGCCGAGCTGCCCACCCGGGGACCGGGCGCCGGGCGCGCCGCGGAACTGCGGGAGCAACTGACGGCCGCCGGGATCGTCGAGGAGCGGATCGACGTGTGGATCGACGCCGGGGGCCGGTTGGTGAAGCGCAGCGAGCGCAGCCGGACGGCCGCCGGGACCCTGCTCAGCACCGCGCACTACCGCGACTTCGGCGCCCGGGTGCTCGCCCGACCGGCGCCCCCGGCCGAGGACACCGTGGACTACGAGGCGCTGCTGGGCAACGGGTCCGTTGTTACCGGAGGCAATCAATGAAACGGGTGTGGTCTGTGAGGTCAGGTACTGTCCTTGACCAGCGCGATGCGCAACACGCAGTTCACGTTCACTCAGGGGTGGGGAATGCACAACAACAAGAAGTCGAGGGCCGCTGCCGGCGCGTTCGTCGTGGCGCTCCTCGCGGGCGGCACCGCCGCCTGCGGGTCCGACTCCGACACGAACTCCTCGGACATGTCGCCCGCCGCGGCGGTCAAGGCGGCGTCCGAGAAGAACGAGAAGATCACCTCGCTCAGCTACAAGATCAAGGGCACCTACCCCGGCCAGGGCAAGGTCGAGGGCAACGCGCAGATGAGCGTGAAGCCGCCGGCGATGAGCATGAAGCTGACCACGGACACCCCCGGCCAGCCGGGCGAGGTCGAGATCATCATGGTCGACGAGGCCATGTACCTCGGCGGGAACCCGGAAGCGGCCGAGGAACTGGGCGGCAAGCGGTTCCTGAAGATGGACCTCTCCGGCCTCGACAAGGCCGGGAAGGGCGCTGCCGGCGGCCCCGGCAAGGTCCCCGGGCAGGTCGGCCAGAACCCGGCCGCGGAGTCCGGTTTCCTCGACGGCGCCGAGGACGTGAAGAAGGTCGGCACCGCGACCGTCGAGGGCGAGAAGACCACCCAGTACCGGGGCACGGTCTCCGTCGAGGACCTGCGCGCCTCCCTGAAGGACGAGAAGGCCGAGACCCGCAAGCAGCGCGAGAAGAGCCTCAAGCAGTACGAGGACCTCGGTGTGAAGAACTTCACCATGGACATCTGGATCACCGAGGAAGACCGCACCAAGCAGTTCCGCATGCAGGGCGACGCCGAGCAGGGCAAGCTCGACGTGACGATGACCTTCGGCGACGTGAACAAGCCCGTCACCGTGAAGGCCCCGCCCGCCTCCGAGGTCATGGACCTGGCGGAGATGATGAAGGACGTCGAAGCGGAGCCGGCCGCCTGACGCTGCTTTCCGGCCGTTTCCCGGCCGTCACCGGCAGCCGGCCACCTCGGGGGAACCGCCCGAGGTGGCCGATTTGCCTGGCGCACGTCCGTTCCCGTACGCTTCCCGAGAAGCCAAAGACCGCTGGTCGTTGCCGCGCACTCATCCGAGTCGCGGCGGCCGAAGGATCCGCTGAACTGCGGACGACCCGCGTAGGTGACCGTGGAATTGCTCCTGGACGGATTTCCGCCCGGTAGAGCTGAGCCCCGTGCGCCTGCGCCGGGGCGTTTTCTTTTCCTCAGTCCTCCTTCGGGTCCGCGCGGTCCGAATCACCCGGAAGGAGGCCGAGGCTCATGGCGAGGCCCGACAAGGCTGACGCGGTTGCCGAGCTGACGGACAAGTTCCGCAGCTCGAACGCCGCCGTGCTGACCGAGTACCGCGGTCTCACCGTGGCACAGCTCAAGCAGCTGCGCCGTTCGCTCGGTGAGAACGCCCAGTACGCCGTGGTGAAGAACACGCTGACCAAGATCGCTGCCAATGAGGCCGGGATCTCGACGCTCGACGACCTGTTCAACGGTCCGACGGCAGTCGCCTTCGTCACCGGTGACCCGGTGGAGTCGGCGAAGGGTCTTCGTGACTTCGCCAAGGACAACCCCAATCTCGTCATCAAGGGCGGTGTCCTTGACGGCAAGGCGCTGTCCGCCGACGAGATCAAGAAGCTCGCGGACCTCGAGTCCCGCGAGGTTCTGCTCGCCAAGCTGGCGGGTGCCATGAAGGGCAAGCAGTCCCAGGCTGCCGCGCTCTTCCAGGCGCTTCCCTCGAAGTTCGTCCGCACCGCGGAGGCGCTTCGTGCCAAGAAGGCCGAGGGCGAGCAGGGCGGTGCCGAGTAATTCGGCTCGCACTTTGACCGTCGCCGCCTGAGGCACGCGCCCCGGCGCGGAGACGGTCACCGCGGGCCCGACGTACGCCCGCCTGACATGTACATCCGGCACCTGCCGAATTAGTGGAAGGATCGCCCATCATGGCGAAGCTCAGCCAGGACGACCTGCTTGCCCAGTTCGACGAGATGACCCTCATCGAGCTCTCCGAGTTCGTGAAGGCGTTCGAGGACCGTTTCGACGTCACCGCCGCCGCCCCGGTCGCCGTTGCCGCCGGTGTCCCCGGTGCCCCGGCCGCCGAGGCCGCTGAGGAGCAGGACGAGTTCGACGTCATCCTCCTCGGCGCCGGCGAGAAGAAGATCCAGGTCATCAAGGTCGTGCGCGAGCTGACCTCCCTGGGTCTCAAGGAGGCCAAGGACCTCGTGGACGGCACCCCGAAGCCGGTCCTCGAGAAGGTCGCCAAGGACGCCGCCGAGAAGGCCGCCGAGGCCCTCAAGGGCGCCGGCGCCTCCGTCGAGGTCAAGTGACCCGACGGGAGTCCAGCCGACTCCCGCACGAGCGCGGTGCCCTCGCGG
Organism: Streptomyces sp. NPDC127068; assembly: GCF_042724695.1. Lineage (NCBI taxonomy): Bacteria > Bacillati > Actinomycetota > Actinomycetes > Kitasatosporales > Streptomycetaceae > Streptomyces > Streptomyces sp. NPDC127068. The sequence goes on from NZ_JBHXEN010000004.1 coordinate 45,813, forward strand.
CACGCCCTCGTACCCTGCCGCTGTAACGCGGACGCACCGTACGGCGATCACCCAAGTGGGTGGTCGCCGTTCGGCGTTCGTGGCGCCGCCGACGGGCTGCTTGCGTGGTCCGTGCCGACGAGTATGGTGATCTTCGTTGTGCCCGCGGCGGCCCTGGTGACGGCCCGCCCACGGCGGTGATCAGTGACGATCGCGGCACTCGGTTCGGGCTAGGGGGCCTTGACGAACCGCACGCAGCGCGCAATTCTCAGGACGCGTCGTCACAACGATCCGACTCCGAGGCATGGATCGGCGACGAAGAGGGCAGTATCGATGTGCGTCGAGGGCAGTGACGGACAGCAGGTGTGGAGCGGACAAAGGGTGGCAGTGAACCCGCACTGGACATCAGTGAGCCTTGTGGCTACACTGACCCTTTGCGCTGCCTGTTAGCTGCCTCCTGCCCGTCACCAGGGGCATGCCCATGCTTGAGCACCGAGTCGAAAACCGGCCCTGACCTGGGATTTCGTGTCGACGTCTTGTGGTGTCCAGGCGGGGGACCGGTACGCGCGTAGTGAGTCCGAGCCCTCGGAAGGACCCCCTCTTGGCCGCCTCGCGCACTGCCTCGACCGCGAATACGAACAACGGCGCCAGCACCGCCCCGCTGCGCATCTCCTTTGCAAAGATCAAGGAGCCCCTTGAGGTTCCGAACCTTCTTGCGCTGCAAACCGAGAGCTTTGACTGGCTGCTCGGCAACGACGCGTGGAAGGCTCGTGTAGAGGCGGCACTGGACAGCGGACAGGACGTCCCCACCAAGTCCGGTCTGGAGGAGATCTTCGAGGAGATCTCCCCGATCGAGGACTTCTCCGGGTCGATGTCCCTGACCTTCCGCGACCACCGCTTCGAGCCGCCGAAGAACTCCATCGACGAGTGCAAGGAGCGCGACTTCACCTTCGCCGCGCCGCTCTTCGTCACCGCCGAGTTCACCAACAACGAGACCGGCGAGATCAAGTCCCAGACGGTCTTCATGGGCGACTTCCCGCTCATGACCAACAAGGGCACCTTCGTCATCAACGGCACCGAGCGTGTCGTCGTGTCGCAGCTCGTCCGTTCCCCCGGTGTCTACTTCGACTCCTCCATCGACAAGACGTCCGACAAGGACATCTTCTCCGCCAAGATCATCCCGTCCCGGGGTGCCTGGCTGGAGATGGAGATCGACAAGCGCGACATGGTCGGCGTCCGCATCGACCGCAAGCGCAAGCAGTCCGTCACCGTCCTCCTCAAGGCCCTCGGTTGGACCACCGACCAGATCCTGGAGGAGTTCGGCGAGTACGAGTCCATGCGCGCCACCCTGGAGAAGGACCACACCCAGGGCCAGGACGACGCGCTCATCGACATCTACCGCAAGCTGCGTCCGGGCGAGCCCCCCACGCGTGAGGCCGCCCAGACCCTGCTGGAGAACCTCTACTTCAACCCGAAGCGCTACGACCTGGCCAAGGTCGGCCGTTACAAGGTCAACAAGAAGCTCGGCGCCGACGAGCCGCTGGACGCCGGCGTGCTCACCACCGACGACGTCATCGCGACCATCAAGTACCTGGTCAAGCTGCACGCCGGTGAGATCGAGACGGTCGGCGAGTCCGGCCGCACGATCGTCGTCGAGACCGACGACATCGACCACTTCGGCAACCGTCGCCTGCGCAACGTCGGCGAGCTGATCCAGAACCAGGTCCGTACGGGTCTCGCCCGCATGGAGCGCGTCGTGCGCGAGCGCATGACCACCCAGGACGTCGAGGCGATCACGCCGCAGACCCTGATCAACATCCGGCCGGTCGTCGCCTCCATCAAGGAGTTCTTCGGCACCAGCCAGCTGTCGCAGTTCATGGACCAGAACAACCCGCTGTCGGGGCTCACCCACAAGCGCCGCCTGTCGGCGCTCGGCCCGGGTGGTCTCTCCCGTGAGCGGGCGGGCTTCGAGGTCCGTGACGTGCACCCCTCGCACTACGGCCGCATGTGCCCGATCGAGACGCCCGAAGGCCCGAACATCGGTCTGATCGGCTCGCTCGCCTCCTACGGCCGCGTCAACGCGTTCGGCTTCGTCGAGACCCCGTACCGCAAGGTCGTCGACGGCCAGGTCACCGACGAGGTCGACTACCTGACCGCCGACGAAGAGGACCGCTTCGTCATCGCGCAGGCCAACGCGCAGCTCACCGACGACCTCCGGTTCGCCGAGAACCGCGTCCTGGTGCGCCGCCGCGGCGGCGAGGTCGACTACGTGCCCGGCACCGAAGTCGACTACATGGACGTCTCGCCGCGCCAGATGGTGTCCGTCGCCACCGCGATGATCCCGTTCCTGGAGCACGACGACGCCAACCGTGCCCTCATGGGCGCGAACATGATGCGCCAGGCCGTTCCGCTCATCAAGGCGGAGGCGCCGCTCGTCGGCACCGGCATGGAGTACCGCTGCGCCACCGACGCCGGCGACGTCATCAAGGCGGAGAAGGACGGTGTCGTCCAGGAGGTCTCGGCCGACTACGTCACCGTCACCAACGACGACGGCACGTACAACACGTACCGGGTCGCCAAGTTCTCCCGCTCGAACCAGGGCACCTCCGTCAACCAGAAGGTCATCGTCTCCGAGGGCGACCGCGTCATCGAGGGCCAGGTCCTCGCCGACGGTCCCGCCACCGAGAACGGTGAGATGGCGCTCGGCAAGAACCTGCTCGTCGCGTTCATGCCGTGGGAGGGCCACAACTACGAGGACGCGATCATCCTGTCGCAGCGCCTCGTGCAGGACGACGTCCTCTCCTCGATCCACATCGAGGAGCACGAGGTCGACGCCCGTGACACCAAGCTCGGCCCCGAGGAGATCACCCGGGACATCCCGAACGTCTCCGAGGAGGTCCTCGCCGACCTCGACGAGCGCGGCATCATCCGCATCGGTGCCGAGGTCATCGCCGGTGACATCCTCGTCGGCAAGGTCACGCCCAAGGGCGAGACCGAGCTGACCCCCGAGGAGCGCCTGCTGCGCGCGATCTTCGGCGAGAAGGCCCGTGAGGTCCGCGACACCTCGCTGAAGGTCCCGCACGGCGAGACCGGCAAGGTCATCGGCGTCCGCGTCTTCGACCGCGAGGAGGGCGACGAGCTGCCGCCCGGCGTCAACCAGCTCGTCCGGGTGTACGTCGCCCAGAAGCGGAAGATCACGGACGGCGACAAGCTCGCCGGACGCCACGGCAACAAGGGCGTCATCTCCAAGATCCTCCCGATCGAGGACATGCCGTTCCTGGAGGACGGCACCCCCGTCGACATCATCCTCAACCCGCTCGGCGTCCCGTCCCGAATGAACCCGGGACAGGTCCTGGAGATCCACCTCGGCTGGCTCGCCAGCCAGGGCTGGGACGTCTCCGGCCTCGGCGACGACTGGGCGCAGCGCCTCCAGGCCATCGAGGCCGACCGGGTCGCCCCGCGCACCAACGTCGCCACGCCCGTCTTCGACGGTGCCCGCGAGGACGAGCTGGCCGGCCTGCTGGAGCACACCGTTCCCAACCGCGACGGCGACCGCATGGTCCTCCCGTCCGGCAAGGCCCAGATGTACGACGGCCGCTCCGGCGAGCCGTTCCCGGAGCCGATCTCGGTCGGCTACATGTACATCCTCAAGCTCCACCACCTGGTCGACGACAAGCTGCACGCCCGGTCGACCGGTCCCTACTCGATGATCACCCAGCAGCCGCTGGGTGGTAAGGCCCAGTTCGGTGGCCAGCGCTTCGGTGAGATGGAGGTGTGGGCGCTGGAGGCTTACGGCGCCGCGTACGCCCTCCAGGAGCTGCTGACCATCAAGTCCGACGACGTCACCGGCCGCGTGAAGGTCTACGAGGCCATCGTCAAGGGCGAGAACATCCCCGAGCCCGGCATCCCCGAGTCCTTCAAGGTGCTCATCAAGGAGATGCAGTCCCTGTGCCTCAACGTGGAGGTGCTGTCCTCGGACGGCATGTCCATCGAGATGCGCGACACCGACGAGGACGTCTTCCGCGCGGCGGAAGAACTCGGCATCGACCTGTCCCGGCGCGAGCCGAGCAGCGTCGAAGAGGTCTGACGGGTCCGGCCGGGATCACCACCAGGTGATCCCGGCCGCAGCCCCGGACCCCGTACAGACCACGAGAGACACAACCCTGAGAGGGATTGACGCATAGTGCTCGACGTCAACTTCTTCGACGAGCTTCGGATCGGCCTCGCCACCGCGGATGACATCCGCCAGTGGAGCCACGGCGAGGTCAAGAAGCCCGAAACGATCAACTACCGCACCCTGAAGCCCGAAAAGGACGGACTCTTCTGCGAGAAGATCTTCGGTCCGACCCGGGACTGGGAGTGCTACTGCGGCAAGTACAAGCGTGTCCGGTTCAAGGGCATCATCTGTGAGCGCTGCGGCGTGGAGGTCACGCGCGCCAAGGTGCGTCGTGAGCGGATGGGCCACATCGAGCTGGCCGCCCCGGTCACCCACATCTGGTACTTCAAGGGCGTTCCCTCACGCCTGGGCTACCTCCTGGACCTCGCGCCGAAGGACCTCGAAAAGGTCATCTACTTCGCCGCGTACATGATCACGTACGTGGACGACGAGCGTCGTACCCGCGACCTGCCGTCGCTGGAGGCCCACGTCTCCGTCGAGCGCCAGCAGGTCGAGAACCGGCGCGACGCCGATCTCGAAGCCCGCGCCAAGAAGCTGGAGACCGACCTCTCCGAGCTGGAGGCCGAGGGCGCCAAGGCCGATGTGCGCCGCAAGGTCCGCGAGGGCGCCGAGCGCGAGATGAAGCAGCTCCGCGACCGCGCCCAGCGCGAGATCGACCGCCTCGACGAGGTGTGGACGCGCTTCAAGAACCTCAAGGTCCAGGACCTGGAGGGCGACGAGCTCCTCTACCGCGAGCTGCGCGACCGCTTCGGCACCTACTTCGACGGTTCGATGGGCGCCGCCGCGCTCCAGAAGCGCCTGGAGTCCTTCGACCTCGACGAGGAGGCCGAGCGCCTCCGCGAGATCATCCGCACCGGCAAGGGCCAGAAGAAGACCCGTGCCCTCAAGCGGCTCAAGGTCGTCTCGGCGTTCCTCCAGACCAGCAACAGCCCCAAGGGCATGGTCCTGGACTGCGTCCCGGTCATCCCGCCGGACCTGCGTCCGATGGTGCAGCTGGACGGTGGCCGCTTCGCGACCTCCGACCTCAACGACCTGTACCGCCGGGTCATCAACCGGAACAACCGCCTCAAGCGTCTCCTTGACCTCGGTGCCCCCGAGATCATCGTGAACAACGAGAAGCGGATGCTCCAGGAGGCCGTCGACGCGCTGTTCGACAACGGCCGCCGCGGTCGTCCGGTCACCGGTCCGGGCAACCGTCCGCTGAAGTCGCTGTCCGACATGCTCAAGGGCAAGCAGGGCCGCTTCCGTCAGAACCTCCTCGGCAAGCGCGTCGACTACTCGGCCCGTTCCGTCATCGTCGTCGGACCCCAGCTGAAGCTGCACCAGTGCGGTCTGCCGAAGGCCATGGCGCTGGAGCTGTTCAAGCCGTTCGTGATGAAGCGCCTGGTGGACCTGAACCACGCGCAGAACATCAAGTCGGCCAAGCGCATGGTCGAGCGCGGTCGCACCGTGGTGTACGACGTCCTCGAAGAGGTCATCGCCGAGCACCCGGTGCTGCTGAACCGTGCGCCGACCCTGCACCGTCTGGGCATCCAGGCGTTCGAGCCGCAGCTCGTCGAGGGCAAGGCCATCCAGATCCACCCGCTCGTCTGCACCGCGTTCAACGCGGACTTCGACGGTGACCAGATGGCCGTGCACCTGCCGCTCTCCGCGGAGGCGCAGGCCGAGGCCCGCATCCTGATGCTGTCCTCGAACAACATCCTCAAGCCCGCCGACGGCCGCCCGGTCACGATGCCGACCCAGGACATGGTCCTCGGTCTGTTCTTCCTGACCACCGACGGCGAGATGCGCAGCGTCAAGGGCGAGGACCGTGTCTTCGCGTCCGTGGCCGAGGCGATCATGGCCTTCGACGCCGGCGAGCTGTCCCTCCAGTCCCGGGTGGACATCCGCTTCCCGGTGGGCACCATCCCGCCGCGCGGCTGGACCCCGCCCGTCGACGAGGCCGGCCCCGACGGGTTCGGCGGCGAGTGGCAGCAGGGTGACACCTTCCGTCTGCGGACGACCCTGGGTCGCGCGCTCTTCAACGAGCTGCTGCCCGAGGACTACCCGTTCGTCGACTACGAGGTCGGCAAGAAGCAGCTCTCCGAGATCGTCAACGACCTCGCCGAGCGCTACCCCAAGGTCATCGTGGCGGCGACGCTCGACAACCTGAAGGCGGCCGGCTTCTACTGGGCGACCCGCTCCGGCGTCACCGTCGCCATCTCCGACGTGGTCGTGCCCGAGGCGAAGAAGGAGATCGTCGCCGGGTACGAGGCCAAGGACGAGAAGGTCCAGAAGCAGTACGAGCGCGGTCTGATCACCAAGGAAGAGCGCACTCAGGAGCTCATCAAGATCTGGACCCAGGCGACCAACCAGGTCGCCGAGGCGATGAACGACAACTTCCCGAAGACGAACCCGATCTTCATGATGGTGAACTCGGGCGCGCGCGGAAACATGATGCAGATGCGTCAGATCGCCGGTATGCGCGGTCTGGTGTCGAACGCCAAGAACGAGACCATCCCGCGGCCCATCAAGGCGTCGTTCCGCGAGGGTCTGTCCGTGCTGGAGTACTTCATCTCCACCCACGGTGCCCGTAAGGGTCTGGCGGACACCGCCCTGCGTACCGCCGACTCGGGTTACCTCACCCGTCGTCTCGTGGACGTCTCGCAGGACGTCATCATCCGCGAGGAGGACTGCGGCACCGAGCGCGGTCTGAAGCTGCGGATCGCCGAGCGCGGTGCGGACGGCACGCTGCGCAAGACCGAGGACGTCGAGACCAGCGTCTACGCCCGCATGCTGGCCGAGGACGTCGTCATCGACGGCAAGGTCATCGCGCCGGCCAACGTCGACCTCGGTGACGTGCTGATCGACCAGCTCGTCCACCACGGGGTCGAAGAGGTCAAGACCCGCTCGATCCTGACCTGCGAGTCCGCCGTCGGCACCTGCGCCATGTGCTACGGCCGCTCGCTGGCCACCGGCAAGCTGGTCGACATCGGTGAGGCGGTCGGCATCATCGCCGCCCAGTCCATCGGTGAGCCCGGCACCCAGCTGACGATGCGTACCTTCCACACCGGTGGTGTGGCCGGTGACGACATCACCCAGGGTCTGCCGCGTGTCGTCGAGCTGTTCGAGGCCCGTACGCCCAAGGGCGTCGCCCCGATCTCGGAGGCGGCCGGCCGCGTCCGGATCGAGGAGACCGAGAAGACGAAGAAGATCGTCGTCACCCCGGACGACGGCAGCGACGAGACGGCGTTCCCGATCTCGAAGCGCGCCAAGGTCCTGGTCCGTGAGGGCGACCACGTCGAGGTGGGCCAGAAGCTCACCTTCGGTGCGACCAACCCGCACGACGTGCTGCGCATCCTCGGTCAGCGGGCCGTGCAGGTCCACCTGGTCGGCGAGGTCCAGAAGGTCTACAACTCGCAGGGCGTGTCGATCCACGACAAGCACATCGAGATCATCATCCGGCAGATGCTCCGCCGTGTGACGATCATCGAGTCCGGTGACGCCGAGCTGCTGCCCGGTGAGCTGGTGGAGCGGTCGAAGTTCGAGACCGAGAACCGCCGCGTGGTGCAGGAGGGCGGTCACCCGGCCTCCGGTCGTCCGCAGCTCATGGGTATCACCAAGGCGTCGCTCGCGACCGAGTCGTGGCTGTCGGCGGCCTCCTTCCAGGAGACGACCAGGGTCCTGACGGACGCGGCGATCAACGCCAAGTCCGACTCCCTGATCGGCCTCAAGGAGAACGTCATCATCGGTAAGCTCATCCCGGCCGGTACGGGCCTCGCCCGTTACCGCAACATCCGGGTCGAGCCCACCGAAGAGGCGAAGGCCGCGATGTACTCGGCCGTCGGGTACGACGACATCGACTACTCTCCGTTCGGTACGGGGTCCGGCCAGGCCGTTCCCCTGGAGGACTACGACTACGGGCCCTACAACCAGTAGTCGTACCGCGCGCACGCGCAGCAGTCAGGCCGGAGGGCGGGCATCCCAGGGATGCCCGCCCTCCGGGCGTCGGCGGCCCTTTTCCGTCCCCCTCGGCAGGGGGTTCGCAAACGGCCGGACCAATATCATTTTGACCACGCTGGGTGCGGTCGGTACGCTCATACCTTGTGCCTGGGGTGTGCCCTGGCCCCCGTGCGTGTCCTCAACCGTACGGGTGGCCGATCGTGGCCACCGCATCCGTGCCCTCCCGTCCCGAGTGGACGGAATCACGGCGTTCGACACACCCGACCGCGTGGGTCGGCGACGTTCCAGGTTAGCTTCATGATCGGCACACAGAAACCGGAGAAGTAGTGCCTACGATCCAGCAGCTGGTCCGTAAGGGCCGGCAGGACAAGGTCGAGAAGAACAAGACGCCCGCACTGGACGGTTCGCCCCAGCGCCGCGGCGTCTGCACGCGTGTGTTCACGACCACCCCGAAGAAGCCGAACTCGGCCCTCCGTAAGGTCGCGCGTGTGCGTCTGACCTCGGGCATCGAGGTCACGGCCTACATCCCGGGTGAGGGACACAACCTGCAGGAGCACTCCATCGTGCTCGTGCGTGGTGGCCGTGTGAAGGACCTGCCGGGTGTTCGCTACAAGATCATCCGTGGTTCCCTGGACACCCAGGGCGTCAAGAACCGCAAGCAGGCCCGCAGCCGCTACGGCGCCAAGAAGGAGAAGTAAGAATGCCTCGTAAGGGCCCCGCCCCGAAGCGCCCGGTCATCATCGACCCGGTCTACGGCTCTCCTCTGGTGACCTCCCTCATCAACAAGGTGCTGCTGAACGGCAAGCGCTCCACCGCCGAGCGGATCGTGTACGGCGCCATGGAGGGCCTGCGCGACAAGACCGGTAACGACCCGGTCATCACGCTCAAGCGCGCGCTGGAGAACATCAAGCCGACCCTGGAGGTCAAGTCCCGCCGTGTCGGTGGCGCGACCTACCAGGTTCCGATCGAGGTCAAGCCCGGTCGTGCCAACACCCTGGCGCTGCGCTGGCTCGTCGGCTACTCCCGCGCCCGCCGGGAGAAGACGATGACCGAGCGTCTCCTCAACGAGCTCCTCGACGCCTCGAACGGCCTCGGTGCCGCGGTGAAGAAGCGTGAGGACACGCACAAGATGGCCGAGTCCAACAAGGCCTTCGCGCACTACCGCTGGTAGTCGCTTACCCCATCGAGAACCGAGAGAAGACTGAGCCTTATGGCTACCACTTCGCTTGACCTGGCCAAGGTGCGCAACATCGGCATCATGGCTCACATCGACGCGGGCAAGACGACGACCACCGAGCGCATCCTGTACTACACCGGTGTCTCGTACAAGATCGGTGAGGTCCACGACGGTGCTGCCACCATGGACTGGATGGAGCAGGAGCAGGAGCGTGGCATCACGATCACCTCTGCTGCCACCACCTGTCACTGGCCGCTTGAGGACGTCGACCACACGATCAACATCATCGACACCCCGGGTCACGTGGACTTCACCGTCGAGGTAGAGCGCTCGCTGCGCGTCCTCGACGGTGCCGTGACGGTGTTCGACGGTGTTGCCGGTGTCGAGCCCCAGTCCGAGACCGTTTGGCGTCAGGCGGACCGTTACGGCGTTCCGCGCATCTGCTTCGTCAACAAGCTCGACCGCACGGGTGCCGAGTTCCACCGCTGCGTCGACATGATCGTGGACCGCCTCGGCGCCACCCCGATCGTCATGCAGCTCCCGATCGGTGCCGAGGCCGACTTCCAGGGCGTCGTGGACCTGGTCCGCATGAAGGCCTTCGTGTGGTCCGCCGAGACCGCGCTCGGTGAGGCTTACGACGTCGTCGAGATTCCCGAGACCCACGTCGAGGCCGCGGCCGAGTGGCGCGGCAAGCTGCTGGAGACCGTCGCCGAGAACGACGACGCCATGATGGAGCTGTACCTGGAGGGCACCGAGCCCACCGAGGAGCAGCTCTACGCGGCCGTCCGTCGCATCACGATTGCCTCCGGCAAGAGTGAGGGCACCACCATCACCCCGGTGTTCTGCGGTACCGCGTTCAAGAACAAGGGCGTCCAGCCCCTGCTCGACGCGGTCGTGCGCTACCTCCCGTCCCCGCTGGACATCGAGGCCATCGAAGGCCAGTCGGTGTCCAACCCGGACGAGATCATCAAGCGCAAGCCCTCCGAGGACGAGCCGCTGGCCGCCCTGGCGTTCAAGATCGCGAGCGACCCGCACCTCGGCAAGCTCACGTTCGTCCGGGTGTACTCCGGCCGCATGGAGTCGGGTTCTCAGGTGCAGAACTCGGTCAAGGGCCGCAAGGAGCGCATCGGCAAGATCTACCGGATGCACGCCAACAAGCGTGAGGAGATCGAGTCGGTGGGTGCCGGTGACATCGTCGCCGTCATGGGTCTGAAGCAGACCACCACCGGTGAGACCCTCGCCGACCCGGCGAACCCGGTCATCCTGGAGTCCATGGACTTCCCGGCCCCGGTCATCGAGGTCGCGATCGAGCCGAAGTCCAAGGGCGACCAGGAGAAGCTGGGTGTCGCCATCCAGCGCCTGGCCGAGGAAGACCCGTCCTTCCGCGTGAAGACCAACGAGGAGACGGGCCAGACCATCATCGCCGGCATGGGCGAGCTGCACCTCGACGTGCTGGTCGACCGCATGCGCCGCGAGTTCAAGGTCGAGGCCAACGTCGGCAAGCCGCAGGTGGCGTACCGCGAGACCCTGCGCAAGCAGGTCGAGCGGCTCGACTACACCCACAAGAAGCAGACCGGTGGCTCCGGTCAGTTCGCGAAGGTGCAGATCGCACTGGAGCCGCTTGAGGGCGACGGCTACGAGTTCGTCAACAAGGTCACCGGTGGCCGCATCCCGCGGGAGTACATCCCGTCCGTGGACGCGGGCTGCCAGGAGGCCATGGAGTTCGGCGTGCTCGCCGGCTACCCGCTCACGGGTGTCCGGGTCATCCTGCTCGACGGTGCCTACCACGAGGTCGACTCCTCCGAGATGGCCTTCAAGATCGCCGGTTCGATGGCCTTCAAGGAGGCCGCCCGCAAGGCCAGCCCGGCCCTGCTCGAACCGATGATGAAGGTCGAGGTGACGACGCCCGAGGACTACATGGGTGACGTCATCGGTGACATCAACTCCCGTCGCGGTCAGATCCAGTCGATGGAAGACCGCCACGGTGCCAAGCTCGTCACGGGCCTGGTCCCGCTGTCGGAGATGTTCGGCTACGTCGGCGACCTCCGCAGCAAGACGTCGGGTCGCGCGAGCTACTCGATGCAGTTCGACTCCTACGCCGAGGTTCCGCGGAACGTCGCCGAGGAGATCATCGCGAAGGCCAAGGGCGAGTAACTCAACCGAGTACACGCTTTAGGCTTGACTCCGGAGCCACCGGGGTGCCCGCCACAGCCATGGCGGGCGCCCCAGGCCCCGGGCTTTCCAGCAAAGATCACCTGGCGCCGATGAAGTAAGGCGTACAGAACCACTCCCAGGAGGACCCCAGTGGCGAAGGCGAAGTTCGAGCGGACTAAGCCGCACGTCAACATCGGCACCATCGGTCACATCGACCACGGTAAGACGACCCTCACGGCCGCCATTACCAAGGTGCTGCACGACGCGTACCCGGACCTGAACGAGGCCTCGGCCTTCGACCAGATCGACAAGGCGCCCGAGGAGCGCCAGCGCGGTATCACCATCTCGATCGCGCACGTCGAGTACCAGACCGAGACGCGTCACTACGCCCACGTTGACTGCCCCGGTCACGCGGACTACATCAAGAACATGATCACGGGTGCCGCGCAGATGGACGGCGCCATCCTCGTGGTCGCCGCCACCGACGGCCCGATGCCGCAGACCAAGGAGCACGTGCTCCTGGCCCGCCAGGTCGGCGTTCCGTACATCGTCGTCGCCCTGAACAAGGCCGACATGGTGGACGACGAGGAGATCCTGGAGCTCGTCGAGCTCGAGGTCCGCGAGCTGCTCTCCGAGTACGAGTTCCCGGGCGACGACCTGCCGGTCGTCAAGGTCTCGGCGCTCAAGGCCCTTGAGGGCGACGCGGAGTGGGGCAAGACCGTCCTCGACCTGATGAAGGCCGTCGACGAGTCCATCCCGCAGCCCGAGCGTGACGTCGACAAGCCGTTCCTGATGCCGATCGAGGACGTCTTCACGATCACCGGTCGTGGCACCGTCGTCACCGGTCGTATCGAGCGTGGCATCCTCAAGGTCAACGAGACCGTCGACATCGTCGGCATCAAGACCGAGAAGACCACCACCACGGTCACCGGCATCGAGATGTTCCGCAAGCTGCTCGACGAGGGCCAGGCCGGTGAGAACGTCGGTCTGCTGCTCCGCGGCATCAAGCGCGAGGACGTCGAGCGCGGCCAGGTCATCATCAAGCCGGGCTCGGTCACTCCGCACACCGAGTTCGAGGCGCAGGCGTACATCCTGTCGAAGGACGAGGGTGGCCGTCACACCCCGTTCTTCAACAACTACCGCCCGCAGTTCTACTTCCGTACGACGGACGTGACCGGCGTCGTGACCCTCCCCGAGGGCACCGAGATGGTCATGCCGGGCGACAACACCCAGATGACGGTGTCGCTCATCCAGCCCGTCGCCATGGAAGAGGGCCTGAAGTTCGCCATCCGTGAGGGTGGCCGGACCGTCGGCGCCGGCCAGGTCGTCAAGATCAACAAGTGACCTGACGCGCGTCAGCGCATTCGCGGAGGACCCGTACGACCCGAGTGGTCGTACGGGTCCTCTGTTTTTCCGGAGCGTTCGTGCGGGGCGTGCCCGGTTACGTACGGTCCCCCTCGCGGACCGGGGCGTCCCGCAGCAGGGCGGCGAGCAGCACGGCACCGAGCACCAGGATTCCCGCGGCCACCGTCAGGGCGAAGGAGAAGCCGTCCGTCGCCGCGGCCCCCGTACTCCCCTCGCCACCTTGCCGCGCGGCCAGCGCCACCAGCACCGCCAGCCCCACGGCGCCCCCGACCTGCTGCACGGAGCTCAGGACGGCCGAGCCGAGGCCGGCGTCCTCCTCGGTGGTGCCGGTGAGCGCCGCGACGGTCAGTGCGGGCAGGCTCAGCCCGCACCCGAGGCTGGTGACCAGCATCCCGGGCAGCACCCCCGGGGCGTACGCGTCGTCCGGCCCCACCCCCGACAGCAGCAGCAACCCGCCCGCGGTGATCAGGAACGACACCACCAGCGCGGGACGCACCCCGAGGTGGAGCACCGCCCGGGCGGACAGCCACATGCCCAGCAGGATGCCGCCGCCGAACGGCAGGTACGCGATCCCGGCGGCGAGGGGCTCGTAACCCAGCACGGTCTGGAGGTGCAGCATCAGCAGGAAGGCCATCGCGTACAGGGCGGCGGAGAACAGCAGGGTCGCCCCGTTGGCCACGGCACGGAAGCGGAACGCCAGGAACGACAGCGGCACCAGGGGCGCGGCGGCCCGCGCCTCGCACACCGCGAACGCGACGGCCAGCACCGCGGCCAGCGCCAGCGAGGCCACCGTGACCGGATCGGCCCAGCCCGACTCCCCGGCCCGGAGCAGCCCGTAGACCAGTGACACCACGGCGCCCGTGCCCAGCACCGCACCGGGCACGTCCAGGCGCACCGCCCGTTCGGCCCGGCTCTCGGGCACCAGTCGCGGCAGCAGCAGTACGGCCGCGAGGGCCACCGGCAGGTTGACCAGGAAGATCCAGCGCCAGGACGCGAGGCCGGTCAGCGCCCCGGAGACCACCAGGCCCATGGTGCCGCCGAGCCCCGCGATCCCGCCCCAGATGCCGAACGCCCTGGCCCGTTCCGCCGGCCCCGGGTACAGCAGCGCGATCAACGCCAGGGCGGCCGGGCTGGCCATCGCCGCCCCCGCGCCCTGGACGAACCGTCCGGCCACCAGCTGCCAGGGCTCCTGGGCGAGCCCGCAGACCAGGCTCGCCGCGCCGAACAGGGCGACCCCCGTGAGGAAGACGCGCCGGCGGCCCAGCAGGTCGGCCATCCGCCCGAACAGCAGCAGCAGTCCGCCGAAGGCGACGAAGTACGCATTGACCACCCAGGCCAGCCCCGCGGCGCTGAACCCGAGCTCGTCGCGGAGGCTGGGGAGCGCCACGCTGACCACGTTGTCGTCCAGCACGAGCATGAACTGCACGAAGCACAGCACGAGCAGGGCGGTGCCGCGGCGGGCGGGCGGCCCGGTGGCGCCGAGGTCGCTACGGGTGCCGAGGTCGCTACGGGTGCCCGGGGAGTGGTTGATCGTCATGCCCACGACGCTACGGAGCGGACCCGGTTGGCCGCGATGCGTTACGGGGCCAGGTGATAGCGCGCTGGGGGCATACCCTGGGGCGGTATGAGCGAAGACGTGTTCGGGACCGTTCCCGCGGGGGTGGGCGCCATCGTCGTCGGGCACTTCCCCCTGATGTCGGGGGAGTGGTTCGTCCCGCACCGCCACCCGCACCACCACCAACTCGCCTGGGCGCGGCGCGGGGTGCTCGGCATCGCCGTGGACGACACCTCGTGGGTGCTGCCCCGCACCCGGGCACTATGGCTCCCCGCGGGGGTCCTGCACCGCACCGGCGCCACCCGGGACGCGGTGCTGTGCAGCCTCTACTTCGTACGGGAGCGGTGCGCGCTCGACTGGACGGAACCGACCGCGGTCGGGGTCGACGGACTGTTGGCCCAGCTGATGGTCTACCTCTCCCGGGACGACCTGTCCGACGACGCCAGGCTGCGGGGCGAGGCCGTCGTCCTGGACCTGCTGCACCCGCTGCCCGTCACCCCCGTCGACGTGCCGGTCCCGACCGACGACCGGGTGCGCGCGGTGGCCGGCGCGCTGCTGGACGATCCGGCGGACCCGCGCGGCCTGGAGGCCCACGCCCGGGCCGTCGGGGTGAGCCGGCGCACCCTGTCCCGGCTGTTCGTCCGGGACACCGGCATGGCCTTCGACCGCTGGCGCACCCATGCGCGGCTGCGTGCCGCGCTGCCCCTGCTCGCCGAGGGGCAGCCGGTCTCCCGAGTCGCGCACGCCGTCGGGTACGCGACCCCGAGCGCCTTCCTCGCAGCCTTCCGCCGCACGGTCGGTACGTCGCCGGGGCGCTACTTGAACGGGGCGTCTTCGGGGGGCGGGGTCGAGGGGTAGGGCCGTGGCCCCGGAGCGGCAGTGCGGGCAGCGGCCCGGGTGGGGGGCGCGGAAGGCGAGGTCGCAGCCCTCGCAGTTCTGGAGCGGGGGCGGTGCCGGGGGACCGGTGCGGTGTCGGGGGAGGGGCGGGGGCAACAGGGCCGCGAGACGGTACGCGACGAATCCGCCCGGGTGGTGGAGCCGTTCCGCGGGCAGCCCGGTGGTCAGGGCGGTGCGGACGGCGTCGGGGTGCGTGCCGCGTTCCAGCCAGGTCGCGACGGCCGGGGCGAGCCGTCGTACGTCCCGCTGCGCGAGGGTGAGCCGCGGGTCCGCGGTGCGTAGGCCAGCCAACAGTTCCGCTGCCTGGTCGTGCAGGTGCGGGGCGTGGGTGGTGGGGGAGGGGAGTGGGGGCGGCGGTGGCCGTTCGGTCGGAGCGGCGGGTGCGCTGGGTGCCGTGGGCTTCGGCGCGGGCGGTGCGGTGACCTCCGGGGCGGGCTCCGGTGCGGTACGGGCCGCGGCCGGGTCCTCGTACACGTAGGTGAGCGTCACCCAGGTCCCGTTGGGGAGGTTCTTGCGCACGCGTTCCAGGTAGCCGTGCTTCTCCAACTCGCGCAGCGCCGAAGCGATGCGGTCGCGACCCTCGGGGAGGCGGGCGGCGAGGCTGCGGATGTCCGCGGGGCTGCCGTCCGGCAGCGACAGCAGGTGTGCCGCGAGCCCGATCGCGGTGCACGACAGGGTTCGGTGCCGGGTGAGGTGGTACCCCAGATGCACGCCCTCGCACGATCGGGCGGCGGGGACTTTGGCGATTCCGTGTGGGGTTTCCGGAATGCGCGGTGTGGGTGCGGGGAGGGCATTAAGCTTCATGTCAGCCATCGGGAAAGGTGTTGCTTTCTCGTGTGGTGAGGCCCTCGTTCGGGATGCCAGTCCCGGCCGGGGGCCGACGCATGTAGGGATGTATGTGCGCCGTGCGGTCGTTTCGTCGTGTGGCCGTGTGGCCGCGTGCCGGTGTGGTCGCTTGGCCGTTCGGTCGAAGGAACCCTCTCCGAAAATCGGACCCGACGCGAACTTCTCACCGACCTATCACTCGGACGAGCGACGCGGGGGTGGGTTGTTGTCTGGTGGGGTGCGGTGGGGTAGGAATCCTCTTCCAACTGACCTCAGCCATGGGGGTTTAGCGCCGGTGCCGCCGGAGGCCGGGGAGCCGGCCTCCGGCGGTGGATGAGTACGGTCGCTCGCCCCCTGAACCTCGAAGGGCCCGTACGACCAGTGGTCGTACGGGCCCTGCCGTGGGCGTTGCCGGGTTCGGGCGCCCGGGGTAGGAGCTACGCGTCCTCGCTGGATGTTGTCGCCCGGGGCGGCTCGTCCACGAACAGGTCATCCACGGCGGTGGCGGTGAGCGCCCTTTCCAACCACTGGATGAGCGTGTCCTCGTCGGTGGTGGAGGTGATCCGCTCCCGGACTCCGTCCGGGATGGTGAGGCCCCGCATCCCTAGGATGTCGATGATGGTCACGGCCCGACCGTCGGTCCTGCCTTTGAGATAGGACTCTTCGACGATCGTCCCCCGGCCGGGGAAGTACGTGCCTACGCTCATCATGTTCCTCCAGGTGTTCCGGGCCTGGGTGTCGCCCAGTCCGAGTTCCAGTAGTTCGCTGAAGTACTCGGCGGTGTCCAGCTCGACGGAGCCGAGAGCAGTAGCCAGTGCATCCAGTATCGGGGTGATGTCCCGATCCTTGCCATGAGTCATGGCCGCGAAGGTGGCGAGTGCCAGATTCCTCGCGGCCTCGGCAGCGCTGGTGATGACCGGCGCGTTGTCGGGGCCGATGACCAGTGGGTGGGTGCTGAGGGCCGTCCAGCCTTCGATGCCCGTCCTGAACGGGCCCGTCGCCCATTTCGCGGTCGCCCGGTCCCGGCACACCACCAGGAGGAGCGCGGGCAGGTCGTACTTGGCGTGTAGGAACGCCAGGTAGTACGTCCAGCTCGCGGCCTTCTCCGGATCCCGTCTGCCCTGAGCTTCGATGGCCAGCAGGAACTTGGTGCCGTCCGATGATTCGATCCTCAGGACGCTGTCGACTCGGCGTTCCAGAGGTCGGAATTCGGTTGCGTCACCTGTCAGGACCTCAACGTCGGATTTCTCGGGCAGGGGCACGCCGAGTGCACGGAAGACCGGGCTCAGTAGCTCGGGACGTTCCTGGAAGATGCGGTGAGCGGCCTCGTGAGAGGAAGTGACCATGATCCGGAGCGTAAAGAGATCGCTTAATGCCAGGTGATTGTTCGATCATCGTTCAGTAATTCGAGTGAATAGGCGGCTCGGATTGACGAACGGGCCCGTCACTCGCGAGGGAGGAACATCTCCGCCCACACCGTTTTGCCTGGTGGAGGGCCCGACGTGACACCCCAGTGGTCCGCCAGGGCCTCCACCAGCAGGAGCCCCCGCCCTGACTCCGCGTCCCCGTCCGGCTCCCGGGTTCCCGGCACCCGGTGACCCGCGGTGTCAGAGACCTCGATCCGCAGGGCCGACGCCGTGACCGTGAGGGCGAGACGGAAGCCCTGGCGGTCGCTGCTCCCGTGCAGGGCCGCGTTCGCCGCCAGTTCGGCCACGACGAGCGCGGCCCCGTCGAGGGAAAGGCCCCAGGAACGGAGTCGGCTCTCCGCGAGTAGCCGGGCGAGCCGCGCCCCCACCCGGGTGGACGACAGCTCGGCCTCGAAGGCCCGGACGGGGGCGGGGAGTTCAGAGGTTTCTCGGTTCACGTCCCTCAATGTCGCCACTTCCGCCCGCCCTGTTGAGCGATACGACGCTTGCGTGCGGTGACTGTCTGGTCCGCGTGCGGCGGTGTCCCGGCTGTACGGGGGGCGGGCGGAAGGACATGGGGGCGCGTCAGCCCTGGTGGCGCCACCAGAAGGAACCGGGGTCGAAGTGCCGGGTGACCCCGAGCCGCCGCCAGAGCGGGCGGAGGATTCCGCTCAGTTCCGGATCGCCGTGGATGAAGGCGTTCGGCAACTGGACGTCGAACCGCTCCGGCGCCGCCGTCAGCATCGCCGCCAACAGGTACTGCTCGGAGTACAGCCGCCACCGCCAGGACTCCGGATAGTCCCCCGGAAGCATGATGTCGTGCACCTGGATCAGCACGCCGGGCTTCAGCCGGGGCAGCAGCTCGAAGAAGAAGACCATGACGTCCGACCCCATGTGGAGCCGGTGCGAACCGTCGAGGAAGACGATGTCGCCCGCCTCCAACTCCTCGAACACCGCATGGCTAGCGTCCTGGAGCGGCACCCGGACCACCTCGTCGCAGAGGTGGTCGATGGTGGCCCTGGGCTGCGGATCGATCGACGTGACCCGGGTCTTCAGGCCGAGGTCCGTGACGGCCCGGCGCACGAACTTGGTGGAGTTGCCGGAGCCGATCTCCAGGTAGCGGGCCGGCTGGTGCTCGGCGAGCATGCCGTACAGCCCGAGCGCGTCCAGCGGCGACAGCCAGGTGTTGCCCCAGTACGGGGTGGACCCCCGTTCCCTCCCCTCGACGGGGATGCGGGCGAGGTGGTCGGCGTGGGCCAGGAACCCGGTCAGCCGCTGTGCGTACGCCTCCCGGCCCGCCTCCAACACCTCCCGCACCGGACCGAGTTCGGCGCGGGGCCGGGGGGTGACCACATGGTCCAGGAAGACCGGCTTGAGGTGGCCGCTGGCCCACAACGCCAATCCGTAGGCGGTGGGGTTGCGCTCCAGCCGTTCGAGCCCGCGCTGTAAGACAGGGAATCGTTCGAGCAGGGTGGGGGCGGGCTCGCGGACGGGGTTCGGAGTCTGTGCGCGCAAGGGAGAGGTTGCCTTTCGGTCGGTGGGGGCCGGCAAGGACGTGCTCTGTGTCGTACGCGTGCGTCGGTCGTCCGATCGGGTCCGGGGGGCCGTTGATCTCCGGACCCGGGAATCCTTTCCCCGAACGGATCATGGATATCCCCGAGGTTGACGTCTGGGGCCGGCGCCCAGCCCCGGCCGTCCGGTCGATGTCAGTGGTGCTGGCTACCGTTCCGTGCATGACCAAGTGGATCGACTGGGGCGTCATGGCATGGATCGAGGGCCGGTACCTCGACGACGAGTCCGTCCTCGTGTTCTTCAAAGGCACCCGGCTGGCGGCGATGACCGAGGGGCTGGTCGCACAGCACCGGCCGCCGCTCGCTCACGGCAACGACGCGGAGCCCGGCGGCTGGGGCGCGATCGTCCACCACCTGCACGACCCGGAACGCAACGACTTCGACCCCATCGACCACCGCAAGCTGTGTCCCCAGGGCGCCGAGTTGATGGTCTTCATACCCAACCCGTGCCTGGCCAAGGCCCACGGACCCAAGGCGTACCACTACAAGGACGGCCGGATCTCCTCCTGCATCGACTACGAGGACCCGGACCAGGTCGGGGAGTACTGGCCCAACGAGATGGCTCCCCTCATCACCGCGGCCGGGCTGGGCAACGAGCACGAGCACGAGTACGAGGACCACGACGAGCGGCTGACCCGGCTGATCTGCGACCACCTGGGGCTGCCCGCGCTGCACCGCGAAGCCTTCACGGTGACCGCGAGCTGATCCCCGGCCACCACGGGCGCCGCTGCGCGCCGAGGCGGGTGTTCCGGCGCGTCCCCTCTCCGCGATGATGGGTGCCGGACGGGGGCGAGATGACTCAACTGCGCGGGGACCTTCGGAAGGAACGGGCCGCGGCACCGTCATCGGTCTCGATGGCCGTGCTGTGCGTGGAGGGCTTCGGCCTGCTTCTGGCGCTGCCGCTCTTCGGCGTGACACCGGGGGCGAGGACAGTGTTCGTGCTGCCCCTGCTGGTGCTGGCGTTGCTCTTCAGCGCCGCATTGGTCTCTGCCGCCTTCGTACTGCCTTCCGTCGCCCTCGGCCACTGGCTGGGAGAGCGGCGGGGCAGCGGACCGCGCTGGTGGTGGCCTATGACCGCAGCCGCGCTGCTCCTCGTGGGGGGTTCGTTGCTGTTGGCCGCGGCAGCCTACGGGCGGGGCCCCGCGGTCGGTTCGTGGCAGGACGCCCGCGACTGGTTGCTGTACGCGTCAGCCTTCTACGTCATCTGCACACCGGCGGTACTGGCCGCGCACGACGCGGTGGTGCGTACGGACGCGGGTCGCCGGGTGCGGTCCGTCGGCCAGGTCCTCGGCTACGGGTCACTCGTACTGCTCGTGGAGTCGGTGGGGGTCCTGGCGGTGATCGGCTGAACCCAGGCGATCGTTGCTTCCCGGTCGCTCCACGACGGGCTGCCTCCGCCCCAACTGATCTGTCCTTGTTCGGGCAGGGGTTGGAGCGGGGCGTCGCGTGCCCAACTGGGTCAGTGGGGACTAGCCATCTAGGTACAGGAGCGCTGTGATCGTCTTCTTGCACACGTCGCAGTGCATCGGAGCCTCGATGCTGGCCAGGTCACACTCGATGGACGTGATGCGATCGACGACTCCGGTGGCGACTTCACTGTTCCACGCGCGCTGCCACCGTTCGGTGTTCTCCTGGAGCCGTGTGACGTAGCCACGCGTCATCTCATAGAACGCGCGCACGCCGTGTTCTTTCATGTAGCCCCAGTTGAACTCAAGGCTCTTGAGCACGACGGGAAAGGGATGGAGCGCCTGTGTACGGCCCCATGTCTCCAACACATCCTGGACGTCGAGCCTCGAAGCTCGTTCGTCCAGGACACTCCATGTGCCGGTGTCGTCGTAGTCGCTGAGCACCTGGTCCAGAATGCCCGCGCAGCGGCGGAGGTTTGCCTCCTTGGCTTCGAAGACCCGGGCAGCCTCCGCGCGGCTCTCGTCTGCGGGTTCCTTGCGGACCTTGACGATGGCCCGGGTCAGTTCCGTACTGAGGGCTGCCTCGTCACAGAGGGAGTCTCCGAAGCTGAGCCAGGGGTCCGGAAACCCCCGTTCAGCGGTGATCTCGAAGATGCGATCGCCTTGCGTTCCCATCCGCTCCTCCTCGGAACAGGTCGGCAGCGGAACGGGTCCGCTGCGTCAACTGGATGGTGCGCACCGCCGCGCGAGTTCCGCGGCGCCCTGCTCGAACGGGACCTGGACTTGTTCACCGCTCTCCATGTCCCGCAGTGTGACCGTACCGGCTTCTCGTTCGGCAGCGCCGTAAATCACGCAGAATCGGGCCCCTTGGTCGCTGGCCCACTTCATCTGCTTGGCGAACTTCCCACTAGCCCCGAGGTAGACACCGGTACGGATTCCTGCGCGGCGGATCTCAGCCGCGAGGCGGAAGCTGTCCGTGGCCTGCTCCTCGCCCATGATCGTGACGGCCACGTCGATCTGTGAGTAGGCGGCCTCGTCGGTCTGCGAGATGAGGGGCAGGATGCGTTCGATGCCCAGGGAGCCGCCGCAGGCGGGGGAGTCCTTGCCGCCGAGCCGACCGATGAGCCCGTCGTACCGGCCGCCGGACGCGATGGAACCGGGCATGCCCGGTGCGACCACCTCGAAGATGATTCCGGTGTAGTAGTCCAGCCCTCGCACGAGGTTGGGCGCGAATCCGATGCGCTCGGTCGGAATCGCACCACTGGTGAGCTCAAGCAGCCGGTCCACCTCGTCCAGTCCGGCCTGCCCGGCCTCGCTGGCCTTCAGCTCACCCCTGATACGTGTGACGGCGTCGGGGGCGGTGAGGTCATCCACCAACCCCCGTGCCACCTCAGGGTCGAGCCCACGGCTGTCCACGAGCTCGGTCACGACGGCCTCAGGGGACAGCTTGTCGAGCTTGTCCAGCGTGATCAGCGCGCCGGAGCCGAGATCGTCCGGTACGCCGTACGCCTCCAGCAGCCCGAACAGCACCTGGCGGGAGTTCACCAGGAAGCGGAACCCGGGTACGCCCAGCGCCTCCAGGGCGTCGTGCAGGGCGAGGACGACCTCGGCGTCCGACAGCGGCGACGACGATCCGACGATGTCCAGGTCGCACTGGACGAACTCGCGGAACCGCCCCTTGCCGGGCCGGTCCGCCCGCCACACGGGAGCGATGGCGTACCGCTTGTACGGCGAGGGGAGCTGGCTGCCGTAGGCCGCCGCCGCGCGGGCCAGGGGAACGGTCAGGTCGTAGCGGAGGGCGAGGTCGGCCTCTCCTGTGGCCTCGTGTTCACCGCGGCGGAGAATCTTGAAGATGAGCTTGTCGCCCTCGTCGCCGTACTTCCCGGTGAGTACGTCAAGCCGCTCGAAGGCGGGTGTCTGGAGCGGCTGGAAGCCGTAGCGGGAGAACACGGTACGGATGGTTGCGAACGCGTGCTCACGACGCTCGAACTCGGCGGCAAGGAAGTCCCGGGTCCCGGACGCGGGGTCGAACTGCTTCAAGGAGGCCATGCGGCCATAGTTCCGGAAGCCAGCCGCCGTCGGCAAAACGTCTGCGAGGCGGCCGAACACGTCGCTGCCATACGGAACATGGGCTGCTCGGGCCATATGGACTAGGTTCGGGGATTTCTCGGTTCTGCTCACTCACTGTCACTGGTGGTGATTAGCCTGTTAGTGACATGGGTCGTACGCACGGTGACTGTGCGGTCGCCCCCGCGGACGGGGGAGTGCGTCGGGCCGAGGAGCGGGGCCGGAATGTGCGGAGGTGGCCTGGGGTGGACAGCGTGACGACGGAGACGACGGCGGACGCGGCCGGGACGACGGACGGGTGCGACGAGGACGGCTGGGACGTCGCCCCGGACGACGAGATCGCGTCGGTCGCGGAGATGGCCGGCGGCCAGTTGAAGGCTTGGCGCGTGGGCGCGGGGCTGAGGGCCGGGGAGTTCGGCGCCCTGATCGGCTACGGCGAGGACCTGGTCCACAAGGTCGAACGCGGGGCGCGCATCCCCAGGCCCGAGTACCTGGACAAGGCGGACAAGGCGCTGGGTGCGGGCGGCAAGATCGCCGCCCTGAAGAAGGAGCTCGCCGAGGCCCGGTACCCGAAGCGCGTTCGGGAACTGGCCAAGATGGAAGCGCAGGCCGTGGAGCTGTGCGCTTACGGCAACCACAACCTGCACGGGCTCCTCCAGACCAAGGAGTACGCGCGAGCCCTGATCGGCACGCGACGACCTGCATATGCCCCCGACGAGGCCGAACGCATGGTTGAGGGCCGGATCGCCCGGCATGCGATCTTCGGTCGTTCGCCTGCGCCAGAGCTGAGCTTTGTCCTGGAAGAGGTGACCCTCCGGCGCCCTATCGGGGGCAGAATGGTGCTGCGACGGCAACTCGAACACCTGTTGGAAGTAGGGCAGTTGAGGAACGTCGAATTGCAGGTGATGCCCACGGCGAGGGAAGACCACGCAGGCATGGGTGGTGGGGTGCAGGTGCTGAAGTTCCAGGATGGTTCCGCCGTCGGACGCCAGGATCACGCCTTCGCTGGGCGTCCCGTTTCGGAGCCACGGCAACTTCGGATCATCGAACTGCGGTATGGCATCATCCGGGCTCAGGCTCTCTCGCCGCGGGAGTCGCTGGCTTTTATCGAGGACGTGTTGGGAGAGACATGATCCGCAAGCTGACTGCCCGGCGTGAGCCGGAGTTGGTGTGGTTCAAGAGCAGCTTCAGCGACAGCAGCGAGGGTGACACCTGCGTCGAGGTGGCGGACGCCTCTCACGCGATCCTCGTCCGGGACTCGAAGGACAAGGCCGGCCCTCGGCTCGGGTTCGCGCGCGCGGCCTGGGCGGACTTCGTCACGCACACCGCCGCGCCGTGATCAGCGAGCCCCGCACGGAGCCGGTGTGGTTCAAGAGCAGCCACAGCGACAGCAGCGACATCAACGACTGCGTAGAGGTGGCGGACGCCCCAGGTGCCGTCCTCGTGCGGGACTCCAAGAGCGCCCAGGGCCCCCGCCTAGGGTTCGCCCCCGCAGCGTGGGCCAATTTCGTCGCGTACGCGTCAGGACGCTGAGCGGGCAGCCGGTCGAGCGGCCAGCCGGAGGGCCCCCCGACCGGGTGAACGGGGAGGTCGGCCGGGGTTTCGGGGGATCGCCGTGGTGTCGGAGCGGCACCTGTGTGTAGCCCAGAGTGGCCTGGGGTACGCTCTACGGCTCGATTGGCCAGGGTCACACCCCGTATGGCAGACTGTCGGGGTTGCTCGGTTGAGTATCGATGCTGCACGCCTCCCGCCGGGAGGACCGGAAGCGAGTCCCACAGTACTCGTCGCCCTTATCTGCCGTGAGGCAGCGCTGGGGCGGACGTACGGGAATCTTTCGGGAAGTGTGAGCGGGGTACCGGCCAGGCACCCGGCGGGTGTTTCATCCCCGGCCCGCGGTCTGTGACCGCGATCCCCTCGCAGGGACGTCCCCCAAGGGACATTCATGTCAGCGGGACCGCGACACGCCCGACCGCGTGGGTCGGCGGAGGGAACCGGAACGGCTCTCCGGGTACCAGAGCGTTTTCCCATAGAACAGGACTACGAAGTAGCCATGGCGGGACAGAAGATCCGCATCCGGCTCAAGGCCTACGACCACGAGGTCATCGACTCTTCGGCGAAGAAGATCGTCGAGACGGTGACTCGCACTGGTGCGTCGGTCGCGGGCCCGGTGCCGCTTCCCACTGAGAAGAACGTGTACTGCGTCATCAAGTCGCCGCACAAGTACAAGGACTCGCGCGAGCACTTCGAGATGCGCACGCACAAGCGCCTGATCGACATCCTCGACCCGACGCCCAAGACCGTTGACTCTTTGATGCGACTCGACCTTCCGGCCGGCGTCGACATCGAGATCAAGCTCTGAGGGGTCGGTGTAACGAGATGACCAAGCAGATCAAGGGCATCCTGGGCGAGAAGCTCGGCATGACCCAGGTCTGGGACGAGAACAACCGTGTCGTCCCGGTGACCGTGGTCAAGGCCGGACCCTGCGTCGTGACCCAGGTCCGTACGAATGACGTCGACGGCTACGAGTCGGTCCAGATCGCCTTCGGCGAGATCGACCCGCGCAAGGTGAACAAGCCCCTCAAGGGCCACTTCACCAAGGCCGACGTCACCCCCCGCCGCCACCTCGTCGAGATCCGTACCGCTGACGCCAGCGAGTACGTCCTCGGCCAGGAGCTCACTGCCGAGACCTTCGAGTCGGGCGTCAAGGTTGACGTCACCGGCAAGAGCAAGGGCAAGGGCTTCGCCGGTGTCATGAAGCGCCACAACTTCCGGGGCCTCGGCGCCGGACACGGCACCCAGCGCAAGCACCGCTCGCCCGGCTCCATCGGTGGCTGCGCCACCCCGGGTCGCGTGTTCAAGGGCCTGCGCATGGCGGGCCGCATGGGCAACGAGCGGGTCACCACCCAGAACCTGACCGTCCACGCCGTTGACGCGGAGAAGGGCCTGCTCCTCATCAAGGGCGCGGTTCCTGGTCCGAACGGCGGCCTCGTCCTGGTCCGCACTGCGGCCAAGGGGGCCTGAGGTAACGATGAGCACCATTGACATCCTTTCGCCCGCGGGCGACAAGGCCGGGACCGTCGAACTCCCCTCGGAGATCTTCGACGCGAAGGTCAGCATTCCGCTGATCCACCAGGTCGTCGTCGCTCAGCTGGCCGCTGCCCGTCAGGGCACGCACAAGACGAAGACGCGCGGCGAGGTCCGCGGCGGTGGCCGCAAGCCGTACCGCCAGAAGGGCACCGGCCGCGCCCGCCAGGGTTCGACCCGCGCTCCGCAGTTCGCCGGTGGTGGCGTCGTGCACGGTCCCGTGCCGCGTGACTACTCGCAGCGGACCCCGAAGAAGATGAAGGCCGCCGCCCTGCGCGGTGCCCTCACCGACCGGGCCCGCAACAACCGCATCCACGTCGTCACCGGCGTGATCGAGGGCGACAACCCGTCCACGAAGGCCGCCCGGACGCTGTTCGGCAAGATCAGCGAGCGCAAGAACGTGCTCCTGGTCGTCGACCGTGCCGACGAGGCCGCGTGGCTGTCCGCCCGCAACCTGCCCCAGGTGCACCTCCTGGAGCCGGGCCAGCTGAACACGTACGACGTGATCCGCTCCGAGGACGTGGTCTTCACCCAGGCCGCCTTCGAGTCCTTCGTGTCCGGCCCCGCCACGGCCACTGAGACCGAAGGGAGTGACGCCTGATGGCCACGCGTCACCCGAGCATCGCCCCCAAGGCGGCCAAGGCCGCCAAGGCCGCGCGCATCGCCAAGGCGAAGCGTCACGCCACCGAGGGCAAGAACACCGTCGAGACCCCGCTGAGCAAGTCGTTCACGGACCCCCGTGACGTGCTGATCAAGCCGGTCGTCTCGGAGAAGAGCTACGCGCTGCTCGACGAGAACAAGTACACGTTCGTCGTTGACACGCGGGCCAACAAGACCCAGATCAAGCAGGCCGTCCAGGCGGTCTTCGAGGTCAAGGTCACCGGGGTCAACACGATCAACCGCCAGGGCAAGCGCAAGCGCACCCGCACCGGTTTCGGCAAGCGCGCGGACACCAAGCGCGCCATCGTGACCCTCGCCGAGGGCGACCGTATCGACATCTTCGGCCAGGCCTCCTAACGGAGCGCCCTGGTCCGATATCGGACGAGGACTGAGAAATGGGTATCCGCAAGTACAAGCCGACGACTCCGGGCCGTCGTGGCTCCAGCGTCGCCGACTTCGTCGAGATCACGCGGTCCACGCCGGAGAAGTCGCTGGTCCGCCCCCTGCACAGCAAGGGCGGCCGTAACAACGCCGGTCGTGTGACCGTTCGCCACCAGGGTGGCGGACACAAGCGCGCCTACCGCGTCATCGACTTCCGTCGGCACGACAAGGACGGCGTGCCGGCGAAGGTCGCGCACATCGAGTACGACCCCAACCGCACCGCGCGCATCGCGCTGCTGCACTACGCGGACGGCGAGAAGCGTTACATCCTCGCCCCCCGCAACCTGTCGCAGGGCGACCGCGTCGAGAACGGTCCCGGGGCCGACATCAAGCCGGGCAACAACCTTGCCCTGCGCAACATCCCGGTCGGTACCACGATCCACGCGATCGAGCTGCGTCCGGGCGGCGGCGCCAAGTTCGCCCGCTCCGCCGGTGCCTCCGTGCAGCTGCTGGCGAAGGAGGGCGCTATGGCCCACCTCCGCATGCCGTCCGGAGAGATCCGCCTGGTCGACGTGCGCTGCCGCGCCACCGTCGGCGAGGTCGGCAACGCCGAGCAGTCGAACATCAACTGGGGCAAGGCCGGTCGTAAGCGCTGGTTGGGCGTTCGCCCGACCGTCCGCGGTGTGGCGATGAACCCGGTTGACCACCCGCACGGTGGTGGTGAGGGTAAGACCTCCGGTGGTCGCCACCCGGTCTCCCCGTGGGGTCAGAAGGAGGGTCGTACTCGCTCGCCCAAGAAGGCGTCGAGCAAGTACATCGTCCGCCGCCGCAAGACGAACAAGAAGCGCTAGGAGCGGGTTCAGATGCCGCGCAGTCTCAAGAAGGGGCCCTTCGTCGACGACCACCTGATCAAGAAGGTGGACGTACAGAACGAAGCCGGCACCAAGAACGTCATCAAGACCTGGTCCCGTCGCTCGATGATCGTCCCGGCCATGCTCGGCCACACGATCGCGGTGCACAACGGCAAGACCCACATCCCGGTGTTCGTCACCGAGTCGATGGTCGGCCACAAGCTCGGCGAGTTCTCGCCGACGCGCACCTTCCGGGGTCACGTCAAGGACGACCGGAAGTCGAAGCGCCGCTAACAGCGGGTGAACGACCTATGACGAACGTGTCAGACACTGAAGGGACAACCATGGAAGCCAGGGCCCAGGCGCGGTACATCCGCGTCACGCCCATGAAGGCCCGCCGAGTGGTGGACCTGATCCGTGGCATGGACGCCACGGAGGCTCAGGCGGTCCTGCGTTTCGCCCCGCAGGCCGCGAGTGCGCCGGTGGGCAAGGTGCTGGACAGCGCCATTGCCAACGCCGCGCACAACTACGACCACACGGACGCCACTTCGCTCGTCGTGAGCGAAGCGTACGTCGACGAGGGCCCGACCCTGAAGCGGTTCCGTCCGCGTGCTCAGGGCCGTGCCTACCGGATCCGCAAGCGGACCAGCCACATCACCGTGGTCGTCAGCAGCAAGGAAGGAACCCGGTAATGGGCCAGAAGGTTAACCCGCATGGGTTCCGGCTCGGCATCACCACGGACTTCAAGTCCCGTTGGTACGCCGACAAGCTGTACAAGGACTACGTCAAGGAAGACGTCGCCATCCGTCGGATGATGACGTCCGGCATGGAGCGCGCCGGCATCTCGAAGGTGGAGATCGAGCGCACCCGTGACCGCGTCCGCGTCGACATCCACACCGCGCGTCCGGGCATCGTCATCGGCCGCCGCGGCGCCGAGGCCGACCGTATCCGCGGCGACCTGGAGAAGCTGACCGGCAAGCAGGTCCAGCTGAACATCCTCGAGGTCAAGAACCCGGAGACGGACGCTCAGCTGGTGGCCCAGGCCGTCGCCGAGCAGCTGTCCTCCCGCGTCTCCTTCCGCCGTGCCATGCGCAAGAGCATGCAGTCGGCGATGAAGGCCGGCGCCAAGGGCATCAAGATCCAGTGTGGTGGCCGTCTCGGCGGCGCCGAGATGTCCCGCTCGGAGTTCTACCGCGAGGGCCGCGTGCCCCTGCACACGCTCCGGGCGAACGTGGACTACGGCTTCTTCGAGGCCAAGACCACCTTCGGTCGCATCGGCGTCAAGGTGTGGATCTACAAGGGCGACGTCAAGAACATCGCCGAGGTCCGCGCCGAGAACGCCGCCGCCCGTGCCGGCAACCGCCCGGCCCGTGGCGGTGCCGACCGTCCCGCCGGTGGCCGTGGTGGCCGCGGTGGCGAGCGCGGCGGCCGTGGCCGTCGGCCGCAGCAGCAGTCCGGTGGCGCTGCCGAGGCTCCCAAGGCCGAGGCTCCCGCCGAGACCGCCGCTCCGGCCGCTGAGAGCACCGGAACGGAGGGCTGACCCATGCTGATCCCCCGTAGGGTCAAGCACCGCAAGCAGCACCACCCCAAGCGGCGTGGTCAGGCCAAGGGCGGGACGACGGTCGCGTTCGGCGAGTACGGCATCCAGGCGCTTACTCCGGCCTACGTGACGAACCGTCAGATCGAGGCCGCTCGTATCGCGATGACCCGTCACATCAAGCGTGGCGGCAAGGTCTGGATCAACATCTACCCGGACCGTCCGCTGACGAAGAAGCCCGCCGAGACCCGCATGGGTTCCGGTAAGGGTTCGCCCGAGTGGTGGGTCGCGAACGTTCACCCCGGCCGGGTGATGTTCGAGCTGTCCTACCCGAACGAGAAGATTGCGCGTGAGGCGCTTACCCGCGCTGCTCACAAGCTTCCGATGAAGTGCCGCATTGTCCGGCGCGAGGCAGGTGAAGCGTGATGTCGGCCGGTACCAAGGCGTCCGAGCTGCGCGAGCTGGGCAACGAGGAGCTCCTCAACAAGCTCCGCGAGGCCAAGGAAGAGCTGTTCAACCTCCGCTTCCAGGCGGCGACGGGCCAGCTCGAGAACCACGGCCGGCTCAAGGCCGTCCGCAAGGACATCGCCCGGATCTACACCCTCATGCGTGAGCGTGAGCTCGGCATCGAGACGGTGGAGAACGCCTGATGAGCGAGAAGAACGTGACTGAAGAGAATGCCGCCCGCGGCTTCCGCAAGACCCGTGAGGGCCTTGTCGTCAGCGACAAGATGGACAAGACCGTCGTCGTCGCCGTCGAGGACCGCGTGAAGCACGCCCTGTACGGCAAGGTCATCCGCCGTACGAACAAGCTCAAGGCGCACGACGAGCAGAACGCCGCGGGTGTCGGCGACCGTGTCCTCCTGATGGAGACCCGGCCGCTGTCCGCGACGAAGCGCTGGCGCATCGTCGAGATCCTCGAGAAGGCCAAGTAATCAACTCGTAGGGGGTAACCCCGCGAGTACCGTTCCGCCAGGCTCCGGGGGCCGCCGCAAGCGGCCCCCGGGGAACCGGCAGACAAACAGGAGATAGACGTGATCCAGCAGGAGTCGCGACTGCGCGTCGCCGACAACACGGGCGCGAAGGAAATCCTTTGCATTCGTGTTCTCGGTGGCTCCGGTCGTCGCTACGCGGGCATCGGTGACGTCATCGTCGCCACCGTCAAGGACGCGATCCCCGGTGGCAACGTGAAGAAGGGTGACGTCGTCAAGGCCGTCATCGTTCGCACCGTCAAGGAGCGCCGCCGTCCCGACGGCTCGTACATCCGCTTCGACGAGAACGCCGCCGTCATTCTGAAGAACGACGGCGACCCCCGCGGCACCCGTATCTTCGGCCCGGTCGGCCGTGAGCTGCGCGAGAAGAAGTTCATGAAGATCATCTCGCTCGCGCCGGAGGTGCTGTAAGCATGAAGATCAAGAAGGGCGACCTGGTACAGGTCATCACCGGTAAGGACAAGGGCAAGCAGGGCAAGGTCATCGCGGCCTTCCCCCGCGAGGACCGCGTCCTGGTCGAGGGTGTCAACCGGGTCAAGAAGCACACCAAGGCCGGTCCGACGGCCCGCGGCTCCCAGGCCGGCGGCATCGTGACCACCGAGGCCCCGATTCACGTGAGCAACGTTCAGCTCGTCGTGGAGAAGGACGGCAAGAAGGTCGTCACCCGCGTCGGGTACCGCTTCGACGACGAGGGCAACAAGATCCGCGTTGCCAAGCGGACGGGTGAGGACATCTGATGACGACCACCACCATCCCGCGTCTCAAGACGAAGTACCGCGAGGAGATCATCGGCAAGCTGCGTGAGGAGTTCTCGCACGAGAACGTCATGCAGGTGCCGGGCCTCGTCAAGATCGTGGTCAACATGGGTGTGGGCGACGCCGCCCGCGACTCCAAGCTGATCGAGGGTGCCATCAAGGACCTCACCACGATCACCGGTCAGAAGCCCGCCGTGACCAAGGCCCGCAAGTCCATCGCGCAGTTCAAGCTGCGCGAGGGCCAGCCGATCGGCGCCCACGTCACCCTCCGTGGTGACCGCATGTGGGAGTTCCTGGACCGCACCCTGTCGCTCGCGCTCCCGCGCATCCGCGACTTCCGTGGCCTGTCGCCGAAGCAGTTCGACGGCCGCGGCAACTACACCTTCGGTCTCACGGAGCAGGTCATGTTCCACGAGATCGACCAGGACAAGATCGACCGCGTCCGGGGTATGGACATCACCGTGGTCACCACGGCGACCAACGACGCTGAGGGCCGCGCGCTCCTCCGTCACCTCGGCTTCCCCTTCAAGGAGGCGTGAGCGAGATGGCGAAGAAGGCTCTGATTGCCAAGGCCGCCCGCAAGCCCAAGTTCGGTGTGCGTGGCTACACGCGCTGCCAGCGCTGCGGTCGTCCGCACTCCGTCTACCGCAAGTTCGGCCTCTGCCGCGTGTGCCTTCGTGAGATGGCTCACCGCGGCGAGCTGCCGGGCGTGACCAAGAGCAGCTGGTAGTTCCCCCTTCGGGGAACGACCGGACGCTCTCGGTAGGCATAGGGCAGGCAGGGGCCCGGCCCTCCATGGCTTAGGCTAGGAGGGTTGGGCGTCTGCCGCCCGTACACACGCGGGCCTCACGGCCCGCTGACAACGCTTACTACGCCGTAGGTCCCCGCGCCGCACCCGTCCCGCCCCTGTGTGGGGAGAGGGATGGCGCATACAGGAAACCCCGGCGAGAGAGGCCGAAGGCCAATTCATGACCATGACTGATCCGATCGCAGACATGTTGACGCGTCTGCGTAACGCGAACTCGGCGTACCACGACTCCGTGGGCATGCCGCACAGCAAGATCAAGTCTCACATCGCGGAGATCCTCCAGCAGGAGGGCTTCATCACGGGCTGGAAGGTCGAGGACGCCGAGGTCGGCAAGAACCTCGTCCTGGAGCTGAAGTTCGGCCCCAACCGTGAGCGCTCCATCGCGGGCATCAAGCGGATCTCCAAGCCCGGACTCCGGGTGTACGCGAAGTCCACCAACCTGCCGAAGGTGCTCGGCGGCCTGGGCGTGGCCATCATCTCCACGTCGCACGG
Source organism: Streptomyces sp. NPDC127068 (assembly GCF_042724695.1). Taxonomy (NCBI): domain Bacteria; kingdom Bacillati; phylum Actinomycetota; class Actinomycetes; order Kitasatosporales; family Streptomycetaceae; genus Streptomyces; species Streptomyces sp. NPDC127068. The sequence goes on from NZ_JBHXEN010000004.1 coordinate 77,893, forward strand.
GCTCCTCACCGACAAGCAGGCCGGCAAGAAGGGCGTGGGTGGGGAAGTCCTCGCCTACGTCTGGTAGCGGAAGGGAACGGAGGAAACAGCTATGTCGCGTATTGGCAAGCTCCCCATCACGGTTCCCGCCGGCGTGGACGTCACCATCGACGGTCCCACGGTTCAGGTGAAGGGCCCCAAGGGTTCCCTGACCCACACCGTTGTGGCCCCGATCGCGATCGAAAAGGGCGAAGACGGCACCCTCCAGGTGACCCGCCCCAACGATGAGCGGCAGAACAAGGCCCTCCACGGCCTGTCCCGCACGCTGGTGGCGAACATGATCACCGGCGTGACCCAGGGCTACGTGAAGAAGCTCGAAATCAGCGGTGTCGGTTACCGCGTCCAGGCGAAGGGCTCCAACTTGGAGTTCGCGCTGGGATACAGCCACCCGATCACGGTCGAGGCGCCCGAGGGCATCACCTTCAAGGTGGAGTCCCCGACCCGTCTCTCGGTCGAGGGCATCGACAAGCAGAAGGTCGGCGAGGTCGCGGCCAACATCCGCAAGCTTCGCAAGCCCGACCCGTACAAGGCCAAGGGCGTCAAGTACGAGGGCGAAGTCATCCGCCGCAAGGTCGGAAAGGCGGGTAAGTAAGCCATGGCATACGGAACGAAGATCGCCAAGGGCGACGCCTACAAGCGCGCCGCGATCAAGCGCCGTCACATCCGGATTCGCAAGAAGGTCTCCGGTACGGCCGAGCGTCCTCGCCTGGTCGTGACGCGCTCGAACCGTCACATCATCGCTCAGGTCATCGACGACCTCAAGGGTCACACCCTTGCGTCCGCGTCGACCCTGGACACCAGCATTCGTGGTGGCGAGGGTGACAAGTCGGCGCAGGCCAAGCAGGTCGGTTCCCTGGTCGCCGAGCGCGCCAAGGCCGCCGGCGTTGAGACCGTCGTGTTCGACCGCGGCGGCAACCAGTACGCCGGGCGCATCGCCGCCCTGGCCGACGCCGCCCGCGAGGCCGGGCTGAAGTTCTAGCCAGCCCTCGTAGCTAGCGGAAACAGAGAGAGGTAATTCCAATGGCTGGACCCCAGCGCCGCGGTGGCGGTGCCGGTGGCGGCGAGCGGCGGGACCGGAAGGGCCGTGACGGCGGCGCAGCTGCCGCCGAGAAGACCGCGTACGTTGAGCGCGTCGTCGCGATCAACCGCGTCGCCAAGGTTGTGAAGGGTGGTCGTCGCTTCAGCTTCACCGCGTTGGTCGTGGTGGGCGATGGTGACGGCACCGTGGGTGTCGGATACGGCAAGGCCAAGGAGGTGCCGGCCGCCATCGCCAAGGGTGTTGAGGAGGCCAAGAAGCACTTCTTCAAGGTCCCCCGCATCCAGGGCACCATCCCCCACCCGATCCAGGGCGAGAAGGCTGCGGGCGTCGTCCTGCTCAAGCCTGCTTCCCCCGGTACGGGCGTTATCGCCGGTGGCCCGGTGCGCGCGGTGCTCGAGTGCGCCGGCGTCCACGACATCCTGTCGAAGTCGCTCGGCTCCGACAACGCGATCAACATCGTGCACGCCACCGTGGCGGCCCTGAAGGGCCTCCAGCGTCCCGAGGAGATCGCGGCCCGCCGCGGTCTGCCCCTCGAGGACGTGGCCCCCGCGGCCCTGCTGCGTGCACGTGCGGGAGCGGGTGCGTAATGGCTCGCCTCAAGATCACGCAGACGAAGTCGTACATCGGTAGCAAGCAGAACCACCGTGACACCCTGCGTTCGCTCGGGCTCAAGCGCCTGAACGACGTGGTCGTCAAGGATGATCGTCCCGAGTTCCGCGGCATGGTGCAGACCGTCCGCCACCTCGTGACGGTCGAGGAGGTCGACTGATCATGGCGGAGCAGAACCCGCTGCGGCTCCACAACCTCCGTCCCGCCCCCGGCGCCAAGACCACGAAGACCCGTGTCGGTCGTGGTGAGGCGTCGAAGGGTAAGACGGCCGGTCGTGGTACCAAGGGCACCAAGGCCCGTTACCAGGTTCCGGAGCGCTTCGAGGGTGGCCAGATGCCCCTCCACATGCGTCTCCCGAAGCTCAAGGGCTTCAAGAACCCCTTCCGGACCGAGTACCAGGTCGTGAACCTGGACAAGCTCGCCGCCCTCTACCCCGAGGGTGGGGAGGTCACCGTTGCCGACCTGGTCGCCAAGGGTGCCGTTCGCAAGAACAGTCTCGTCAAGGTCCTCGGACAGGGCGAGGTCTCCGTGGCGCTGACGGTGACGGTTGACGCCGTCTCCGGATCCGCCAAGGAGAAGATCACCGCTGCCGGCGGTACCGTCACCGAGCTCGTCTGAGCCACGATGACCTGATCGATCCCGACCGGGGATACCCCACAAAAGGGGTATCCCCGGTTGGTCGTTCCAAGGGGCGTGCGGTCGCCGGTAAGGTGGCGAGCGTTGTTGTCTATCTGTTCCTTACCCATACGTCGAAACCTCAAGACCGTCACCTCTGACGCACGTGCGCGGGGGTCGCAGGAGGCACCGTGCTCAGCGCGTTCTCCCGGGCGTTCAAGACGCCCGACCTGCGCAAGAAGCTGCTCTTCACGCTCGGCATCATCGTGATCTACCGGATTGGTACACACGTGCCAATTCCCGGCGTCGACTACGGGAATGTCCAGTTCTGTGTAGACCAGGCCAAATCCAGCCAGGGCCTGTTCGGACTGGTCAATATGCTCAGTGGCGGCGCGCTGCTGCAGATCACGGTCTTCGCGCTAGGCATCATGCCGTACATCACGGCGAGCATCATCCTCCAGCTGCTGACCGTGGTCATCCCGCGGCTGGAAGCCCTCAAGAAGGAGGGCCAGGCCGGTACGGCGAAGATTACGCAGTACACCCGGTACCTGACGATGGCTCTGGCCGTCCTCCAGGGCACCGGACTCGTGGCCACCGCGCGCACCGGCACCCTCTTCCAAGGCTGTTCCCTGGCCGGCGAGATCGTGCCCGACCAGTCGATCTTCGTCACCGTCACGATGGTCATCGTGATGACCGCCGGTACGGCCGTCGTCATGTGGCTCGGTGAGCTCATCACCGACCGCGGCATCGGCAACGGCATGTCGATCCTCATGTTCATCTCGATCGCCGCGACCTTCCCCGGGGCGCTGTGGACGATCAAGGAGCAGGGCAAGCTGGCCGACGGCTGGATCGAGTTCGGCGTCGTCATCCTGGTCGGCCTGGTGATGGTGGCCCTCGTGGTCTTCGTCGAACAGGCCCAACGCCGCATCCCGGTGCAGTACGCGAAGCGGATGATCGGCCGCCGGTCCTACGGCGGCACCTCCACATACATTCCGCTGAAGGTCAACCAGGCGGGTGTGATCCCGGTCATCTTCGCCTCGTCACTGCTGTACATCCCGGCACTCGTGGCCCAGTTCGCGGGCGGCACGTCGGGCTGGAAGACCTGGATCGAGCGGAACCTCGCGGAGATGGACTCTCCGATGTACATCACCACGTACTTCCTGCTGATCGTCTTCTTCGCCTTCTTCTATGTCGCGATCTCGTTTAACCCCGAGGAAGTCGCGGACAACATGAAGAAGTATGGTGGCTTCATCCCGGGCATCCGGGCTGGCCGACCGACCGCTGAGTATCTGAGCTACGTACTCAACCGGATCACCTGGCCGGGTTCGCTGTATCTGGGGCTGATCGCTCTGGTGCCAACAATGGCGTTGGCGGGTTTCGGTGCCAATCAGAACTTCCCGTTCGGTGGCACCAGCATCCTCATCATCGTCGGCGTGGGTCTGGAGACGGTGAAGCAGATCGAGAGCCAGCTCCAGCAGCGCAATTACGAAGGGTTCCTCCGCTGATGCGAATCGTCCTCGTCGGGCCGCCCGGTGCGGGCAAGGGTACGCAGGCCGCGTTCCTCGCCAAGAACCTGTCGATCCCGCACATCTCCACGGGCGACCTCTTCCGTGCCAACATCAGCCAGGGCACGGAGCTCGGCAAGCAGGCCAAGTCGTACATGGACGCGGGCAACCTGGTTCCGGACGAAGTCACCATCGGGATGGCCAAGGACCGCATGGAGCAGCCGGACGCCGAACGCGGCTTCCTGCTGGACGGGTTCCCGCGGAACGTCTCGCAGGCCGAGGCGCTGGACGAGACCCTCGCGGCCGAGTCCATGAAGCTGGACGCGGTCCTGGACCTCGAGGTCCCCGAGGACGAGGTGGTCAAGCGGATCGCCGGGCGGCGCATCTGCCGCAAGGACTCCAGCCACGTCTTCCACGTGACGTACAAGCAGCCCGCGACCGAGGGCGTCTGCGACGTCTGCGGCGGGGAGTTGTACCAGCGTGAGGACGACAGCGAGACCACGGTGCGCAAGCGGCTGGAGGTCTACCACACGCAGACCGAGCCGATCATCGACTACTACCGGGAGCAGGGGTTGGTCGTGACCATCTCCGCGCTCGGGAAGGTCGAGGAGGTCACTGCGCGGGCGATGTCCGCGTTGACCTCGCGGTAATGCGTTGACGTTTGATCCGTCCGGGCCCCGGCGCGGGAACCCTCCCAGGTTCCCCCACCGGGGCCCGTTCCGTTCCCCTGCGGGTGCGCTGCGGTTCCCCGCGCCGTTCCCCGCGCCCCCTATCGGTGCGCTGTGCTCGGGGTGCGTTGTCCTGCGGGGTGCGTCCCGCTGTTGCGCAGTTCCCCGCGCCCCTGAACGGGCGCTCCTCTTCGCCGCCGTCGTCCGCAGGTCGGGCCCCGACAGGGGCGCGGGGAACGGCGCGAGCAACCCCCACGCCCCCGCAGGCGACAGCGCACCCGCGCCAGGGCAACCCCGACGCACCCGCACGGGAGAGCGCACCCGCGGCAGGACGGGCCCCGGTAGGGGCGCGGGGAACGGCGCGGGCCACCACAGCGCACCCGCGGGGAACTGCGCGGGTCACCGCAGCGCACCCGGCGGCGAGCCCCCCGGAGGGAACTATCGTGGGGAGGGACCGAGAACCGTTGCAGAAAGGCCCCCGCCGCCATGGTGCAGATCAAGACCCCCGACCAGATCGCCAAGATGAGGGCGGCGGGCCTGGTCGTCGCCGCGGTGCACGCGGCCACGCGTGAGGCCGCGGTCCCCGGGGCCACCACCAAGGACCTGGACCAGGTGGCCCGCAAGGTCATCGCCGAGCACGGGGCCACCTCGAACTTCCTCGGCTACGGCGGCTTCCCGGCCACCATCTGCACCTCGGTCAACGAGGTCGTCGTCCACGGCATCCCGAGCGACGAGGTGGTCCTGAAGGACGGCGACCTGATCTCGATCGACGCGGGGGCGATCGTGGACGGCTGGCACGGCGACGCCGCGTTCACCGCGTTCGTCGGGTCCGGACACGCTCCGGAGCTGGTCGAGCTGTCCCGGGTGACCGAGGAGTCCATGTGGGCCGGGATCGCCGCGATGAAGGCGGGAAACCGCCTGGTGGACATCTCCCGGGCGATCGAGACGTACATCCGCCGTCAGCCGCGGGTCGGCGGCGGCAAGTACGGCATCGTCCAGGACTACGGCGGGCACGGCATCGGCACCGAGATGCACATGGACCCGCACCTGCTGAACTACGTGGAGCGCCGCCGGGGCAAGGGGCCCAAGCTGGTGCCCGGGTTCTGCCTGGCCATCGAGCCCATGGTGTCGCTCGGCACGCCGAAGACCGCGGTGCTGGAGGACGAGTGGACGGTGGTGTCCACCGACGGCACCTGGTCCTCGCACTGGGAGCACTCCGTGGCGCTGACGGAGGAGGGTCCGCTGGTGCTCACCGCCCCCGACTGCGGCCGGGCGAAGCTCGCCGAGTACGGGATCACGGCCGCCCCGGACCCGCTGGCCTGACCGCCCGGCCGGGCCCCCGCGGGGGCCCGTGACGTGCACGTCCACGGGAGTGGTGTCCCCGTGTCGGTTCGCTTAAGGATCTCCGTCGTGGGGCATCATTCCTCGATTCGTCTTTCCTGGGGCGCTGACGTAGACTGACTCGTCGGCCCTCTTGTACCCGCATGTCTGCATGTCCGCATGTGGTCGCCGGGTGAAGTGGGGCCGGCCAAGGTAGTCGATTCGAAGGGCGAAGCGTGGCCAAGAAGCAAGGTGCCATCGAGATCGAGGGCACTGTCGTCGAGTCTCTTCCGAACGCCATGTTCAAGGTCGAGCTCCAGAACGGCCACCAGGTCCTGGCACACATCAGCGGCAAGATGCGCATGCACTACATCCGCATCCTCCCTGACGACCGGGTCGTGGTGGAGCTGTCTCCGTACGACCTGACGCGTGGCCGGATCGTCTACCGCTACAAGTAGATCTTGCCCTAACCCCGGGATCGGACCGTTCGGTCCGCGTTCGGGGTGATGGCACTGACCCGGAGAACCTCACACCCATGAAGGTCAAGCCGAGCGTCAAGAAGATCTGCGACAAGTGCAGGGTGATCCGCCGTCACGGTCGGGTCATGGTCATCTGCGACAACCCGCGCCACAAGCAGCGCCAGGGCTGACGCACGACCGCACCTTCTGCACCCGCAGAACTCGCGCGACGCAGCAGACATGTACATACGCAGGACCCGGGCCGTCAGCGGTCCGACACCCCCGGTCGGAGGCCGGGGACCCGCTCCGTACCACCCGAAGGGGTCGGCGGTAGGGGATCGGTCCTGCGGAAGACCTCCGAATATCAACTGGAGCCATTGAATGGCACGCGTTTCCGGTGTTGACATCCCGCGCGAAAAGCGCGTGGAGGTTGCCCTCACCTACGTGTTCGGCATCGGCCGGACCCTTTCCCAGCAGACGCTGGCCGAGACCGGTGTGAACCCGAACACCCGCGTTCGCGACCTCTCCGAAGAGGAGCTGGTCAAGATCCGCGAGTACGTGGACAACCACCTCAAGACCGAGGGTGACCTCCGTCGCGAGATCCAGGCGGACATCCGCCGCAAGGTCGAGATCGGCTGCTACCAGGGTCTCCGTCACCGTCGCGGCCTGCCCGTCCACGGACAGCGCACCAGCACCAACGCCCGCACCCGCAAGGGCCCGCGTCGCGCCATTGCCGGTAAGAAGAAGCCGGGCAAGAAGTAGTCCTCAGCGGACGCTAGTCAGCGGTCTTCGCTGTAGGACCGACCACCTCCCGTAGGAGAAACAGATGCCCCCCAAGGGTCGTCAGGGTGCCGCCAAGAAGGTGCGCCGCAAGGAAAAGAAGAACGTCGCTCACGGCCACGCGCACATCAAGAGCACGTTCAACAACACGATCGTCTCGATCACGGACCCCACGGGCAACGTGATCTCCTGGGCCTCCGCCGGCCACGTCGGCTTCAAGGGCTCCCGCAAGTCGACTCCGTTCGCCGCGCAGATGGCCGCCGAGTCGGCCGCCCGCCGCGCGCAGGAGCACGGCATGCGCAAGGTGGACGTGTTCGTCAAGGGTCCCGGCTCCGGCCGTGAGACCGCGATCCGTTCGCTCCAGGCCACCGGTCTTGAGGTCGGCTCCATCCAGGACGTCACCCCGACTCCGCACAACGGCTGCCGTCCGCCCAAGCGGAGGCGCGTCTGACCTCAGGTGCCTCGCGCATCTGTGGTTGGTGAGGACTTCGGGCGACACGCTGCCTTCCTGGGGCGTGCCGCCCGTACCCTTGTTCTACGCAGTAACCGTCGGACGTCAAATAGCGGGCGTCCACGAGAGAAGGATCTGATCACCCCATGCTGATCGCTCAGCGTCCCTCGTTGACCGAAGAGGTCGTCGACGAGTTCCGTTCCCGGTTCGTGATCGAGCCGCTGGAGCCGGGCTTCGGTTACACCCTCGGCAACTCCCTGCGCCGTACGCTCCTCTCCTCCATCCCCGGTGCGGCGGTCACGTCCATCCGCATCGACGGGGTCCTGCACGAGTTCACCACCGTGCCGGGCGTCAAGGAGGACGTCACCGACCTGATCCTCAACATCAAGCAGCTGGTCGTCTCCTCGGAGCACGACGAGCCGGTCGTGATGTACCTGCGCAAGCAGGGCCCGGGTCTGGTCACCGCCGCCGACATCGCGCCCCCGGCCGGTGTCGAGGTCCACAACCCCGACCTCGTCCTCGCCACGCTCAACGGCAAGGGCAAGCTGGAGATGGAGCTGACCGTCGAGCGCGGTCGCGGCTACGTCTCCGCCGTGCAGAACAAGCAGGTCGGCCAGGAGATCGGCCGCATCCCGGTCGACTCGATCTACTCGCCGGTCCTCAAGGTCACGTACAAGGTCGAGGCCACCCGAGTCGAGCAGCGCACCGACTTCGACAAGCTGATCGTCGACGTCGAGACCAAGCAGGCCATGCGTCCCCGTGACGCCATGGCGTCGGCCGGCAAGACCCTGGTCGAGCTGTTCGGTCTCGCCCGCGAGCTGAACATCGACGCCGAGGGCATCGACATGGGCCCGTCCCCCACGGACGCCGCCCTGGCCGCCGACCTCGCGCTGCCGATCGAGGAGCTGGAACTCACCGTCCGCTCCTACAACTGCCTCAAGCGCGAGGGCATCCACTCCGTGGGTGAGCTCGTCGCCCGGTCCGAGGCGGACCTGCTGGACATCCGCAACTTCGGTGCGAAGTCCATCGACGAGGTCAAGGCGAAGCTGGCCGGCATGGGCCTGGCGCTCAAGGACAGCCCGCCCGGATTCGACCCGACCGCCGCTGCGGACGCGTTCGGCGCGGACGACGACGCGGATGCCGGGTTCGTGGAGACCGAGCAGTACTAGTCGCCGTCCGGCGGGGCCCGGGGTTGCTCGGGCTTTCCGTCGGTGGGTGGTTTTTGTTCAGGCCCGGCTTGCGGCCTTGTCCTCAAGCGCCGGACGGGCTGGAAACGCGGACCGTCGTCATCGCTCGTAGGGTGACCACGGACGCCATGTACTTCCGTGGGGCGGCCGCCTCGCGGGAACTGTCATCGGTACCTGACACGGCCGGTGCAGCACACAAGGAGAAACACCATGCCGAAGCCCGCCAAGGGTGCCCGTCTGGGCGGCAGCGCCGCGCACGAGAAGCTGCTGCTGGCGAACCTCGCCAAGTCGCTCTTCGAGCACGGCCGCATCACCACCACCGAGGCGAAGGCCCGCCGTCTGCGGCCCTACGCCGAGCGTCTGGTCACCAAGGCGAAGAAGGGCGACCTTCACAACCGCCGCCAGGTGCTCCAGGTCATCACCGACAAGAGCATCGTGCACACGCTCTTCACGGAGATCGGCCCGCGTTACGAGAACCGCCCGGGTGGTTACACCCGTATCACCAAGATCGGCAACCGTCGGGGCGACAACGCGCCCATGGCGGTCATCGAGCTGGTGGAGGCGCTGACCGTGGCGCAGGAGGCCACCGGTGAGGCCGAGGCCGCGACCAAGCGCGCCGTCAAGGAGGACGCCCTGAAGAAGGACGTCGCCGAGACGAAGGCCGACGAGACCGTCGAGGTCGTCGAGGACGCCAAGCCCGCCGAGGGCGAGTCCAAGGACGCCTGACGCTGATGCGTGCCTGAGCGGGTCCGCCCCCTTCCCGGGGCGGGCCCGCTTTCGTCTGTCTTCCGTTCGTACCCCTGTGAGCTGGGAGGATGAGGGTGTGAGTGACGAGGTGGAGCCCGGGTTCGTCCGGGTGCGGCTGGACCTGTCGTACGACGGTGCGGAGTTCTCGGGCTGGGCCAAGCAGGCCGGCGGGCGGCGCACCGTGCAGGGCGTCGTCGAGGACGCCCTGCGGACCGTGACCCGGTCGGGGGACGCCTCCTACGAGCTGACCGTCGCCGGGCGTACCGACGCCGGGGTGCACGCGCGGGGCCAGGTCGCCCACGTGGACCTGCCGGTCGGGGTGTGGGAGGAGCACCGGGAGAAGCTGCTGAAGCGGCTCGCCGGGCGGCTCCCGAAGGACGTGCGGGTGTGGCGGGTCGCGCCGGCCCCCGCCGGCTTCAACGCCCGGTTCTCGGCGATCTGGCGGCGCTACGCGTACCGGGTGACCGATCATCCGGGCGGGGTGGACCCGCTGCTGCGCGGACACGTGCTGTGGCACGACTGGCCGCTGGACGTCGAGGCGATGAACGAGGCGGCCCGCGGACTGGTGGGGGAGCACGACTTCGCCGCGTACTGCAAGCGGCGCGAAGGGGCCACCACCATCCGCACCCTCCAGGAGCTGCACCTGGAGCGGGACGGCGCGGGCGTCGTCACCGCGACGGTGCGGGCCGACGCGTTCTGTCACAACATGGTGCGCTCGCTGATCGGGGCGCTGCTGTTCGTCGGGGACGGGCACCGGGGCCCCGAGTGGCCCGCGAAGGTGCTGGCGGCCGGGGTGCGGGACTCCGCGGTGCACGTGGTCCGTCCGCACGGGCTGACCCTGGAGGAGGTCGCCTACCCCGCTGACGACCTGCTCGCCGCGCGCAGTCGGGAGGCCCGCAACAAGCGGACGCTGCCGGGTGCGGGCGCCGCGGGGTGCTGCTGACCCCGCGGCGGTGCGTCACAGGGGGTTCTCGGCGGCGGCGGACGCCTGGGCCTCGCCGCGGCGGATGATCTGCCGGAAGGTGAACTCGGCGAGGTCGTCGCCGGTGCGGTAGACCGCGCGGTCCTGCGGGGTCACGTTCTTGCCGTTGGTGTACCCGGCGACCGTGAAGTACGCGTACCGGCCGTACGCGTTCGTGGTCGTCCGGCAGATCGTGGTGTTGCAGAAGCCGGAGACGCCGGAGCCGCTGAGGGAGAGCAGGTTGCCCTTGTCGGCCTGGTCCTTGGCCCTGGTGGCCTTCGTCGCGTCCTCGAACAGGGCGACGCCGACGGTGACGGCGATGCCGTCCCTGGTGTAAGTGGCCCGCATCAGTCGGGTGCAGCCGTTGCCGGTGAGGACCTTGCCGAGGTCACCGCGGGTGACGCTGGCGCAGCTGTCGGTGCTGCCGGTGGCGCCCTTCTCGTAGATCAGGGGGCCCACGGTCAGCCGGGAGTCGGGGAAGAGGGTGTCCGCGCTGATCGGTGCCTTGTCCTTGTCCGCGCTGGAGACGAACTCCTTGGGGTCCGGCGGGGGCGGGGGCGTGGTCGCCTCGAAGGAGGGGCCGGGGCCGGTGCTCTCGCTCGCCGGGTCGGAGACGGAGGGCGGCAGGGAGCCGGGCCGTGCGTCGTCCGTTTCGCCCCCGTCCGCGTTCACGACCGCCGCCGCGACGGCCGCGCCGACCGCCAGGGTGGCGAGGACCGCGCCGCCGACGAGGAGCAGGCGCTTGCGGCGGTTGCGGCTGGCGGAGGCGTCCGCGAGGGCCGCCCAGTCCGGGGTGTCCGGTTGCTGTGGTGTGTTCGGGTTACCGGAGTCCCACGAGGGTCCCCCCTGGCCCTGCCCAAAACTCATGGGCCGCAGTGTACTGGCGGGATTCGGGGGCCGTCCGGGCCGTCCGGGACGGTCGCCGACCACGATCGTTTTGACCCGTCCGGGTGGGGGTGGGTATTCTGCTGCTTCGTTATGTGTATTGGCTTGCTCATTCTCACGTGAGGGGCCCTTACACCGGTCCACCGGGCTGATGACCAGCGGCAAGCACTCGGTTGCGTCACCGATGTGCGGCCATGGCTGTCGTGATCGTCTTCGGTGGCCTTGTCAGGACCCACTCACTGAAGAAGCGAAGGCTACGAACCGTGCGTACGTACAGCCCCAAGCCCGGCGATGTGACCCGCCAGTGGCACGTCATCGATGCCCAGGACATCGTCCTGGGCCGTCTGGCGTCGACCGCCGCGTCCCTCCTCCGGGGCAAGCACAAGCCGATTTACGCGCCCCACGTCGACACCGGTGACTTCGTCGTCATCATCAACGCGGACAAGGTGCACCTGTCCGGCAACAAGAAGACCCAGAAGATGGCGTACCGCCACTCTGGCTACCCGGGTGGTCTGCGCTCCGTCCGCTACGACGAGCTGCTCGCCAAGAACCCCGAGAAGGCCGTCGAGAAGGCCGTCAAGGGCATGCTGCCGAAGAACACCCTCGGCCGTCAGATGCTCTCGAAGCTGAAGGTCTACTCGGGCGACCAGCACCCGCACGCTGCCCAGCAGCCGGTGCCGTTCGAGATCACCCAGGTCGCGCAGTAGTTCCGGCCACCCCTAAGACTGAACAGAATCTGAGGAGAATCGTGGCCGAGACCACCGTTGAGCAGCCTCTCGACGAGACCGAGGTTGTTGACGTAGAGCAGTACACCACCGAGACGGAGATCCCCGTCGAGGGCGAGTACACGTCCGAGAGCCTGGCGGGCCGCTTCGGCGACCCGCAGCCGGCCGCGGGCCTGGGCCGTCGCAAGAACGCCATCGCCCGCGTCCGGATCGTTCCGGGCTCCGGCAAGTGGAAGATCAACGGTCGCACCCTTGAGGACTACTTCCCCAACAAGGTGCACCAGCAGGAAGTCAACGAGCCGTTCAAGGTTCTGGAGCTGGACGACCGCTACGACGTCGTCGCCCGCATCTCCGGCGGCGGTGTCTCCGGTCAGGCCGGTGCCCTGCGCCTCGGCGTGGCCCGTGCGCTGAACGAGGCCGACGTGGACAACAACCGCGGCGCCCTCAAGAAGGCCGGCTTCCTGCGCCGCGACGACCGCGCGGTCGAGCGGAAGAAGGCCGGTCTGAAGAAGGCCCGCAAGGCTCCGCAGTACAGCAAGCGCTAGACCCCGGCGGAGCCATCCGCTCGCACCACCCGTTCGCCCCGGCGGCACGCCTCTGTGCAGCCGGGGCGTTCGTTTTACGGCCGTTTCGGGCGTATACAGGTGTCGGGAACTCCGGGCCGATAAACGTACCGGCGGCTCCGTGTGTTCGGATGTGTGCACACGCTTTCTCCGGTCCGTCCCGGCGGCCGGGTGGTGCGTGCGGTGTGGGGTGCGGGGCAGACGTCCGCTGCGCCCAGGGTTTGTATGTTCGGATGATTTCCGGTGCCTCTTGGTGAGGGGCGCGAATGTTCGGAGGACACCAGTGGGACGACTCTTCGGCACGGACGGCGTGCGCGGCGTCGCCAACGCGGATCTGACGGCCGAGCTCGCGCTCGGACTCTCCGTCGCCGCGGCGCACGTGCTCGGCGAAGCGGGCGGTTTCGAGGGCCATCGCCCGGTCGCGGTGGTCGGTAGGGACCCGCGGGCGTCCGGGGAGTTCCTGGAGGCCGCCGTCGTCGCCGGTCTCGCCAGCGCGGGAGTCGACGTGCTGCGGGTCGGGGTGCTGCCCACGCCCGCCGTCGCCTATCTGACAGGGGTGCTCGGCGCCGACCTCGGGGTGATGCTCTCCGCCAGCCACAACGCCATGCCCGACAACGGCATCAAGTTCTTCGCCCGCGGTGGGCACAAGCTCGCGGACGAGCTGGAGAACGCCATCGAGGCCCGTTACACCGAGTACGCGGCCTGTGCCGGGGAGCGCGGGGAGGGCGCCGGCTGGGAGCGGCCGATCGGGGCCGGAGTCGGCCGGGTGCGCAGCTACGACGAGGGCTTCGACCAGTACGTGGCCCATCTGATCGGGGTGCTGCCCAACCGGCTGGACGGGCTGAAGGTCGTCCTGGACGAGGCGCACGGCGCCGCCGCCCGGGTCTCCCCAGAGGCGTTCGCCCGGGCCGGTGCCGAGGTCGTCACCATCGGCGCCGAACCCGACGGGCTCAACATCAACGACGGCTGCGGCTCCACCCACCTCGGGCTGCTGCGGGCCGCCGTCGTCCAGCACGGCGCCGACCTGGGCATCGCCCACGACGGGGACGCCGACCGCTGCCTGGCCGTCGACCACACGGGCGCCGAGGTGGACGGGGACCAGATCCTCGCCGTGCTCGCGCTGGCGATGCGGGAGCGGGGCGCGCTGCGCTCCGACACGGTCGTGGCCACCGTCATGTCGAACCTCGGCTTCAAGCTCGCCATGGAACGCGAGGGGCTGGAGTTCGTCCAGACGGCGGTCGGCGACCGCTACGTCCTGGAAGCCATGAAGGAACACGGCTACGCCCTCGGCGGCGAGCAGTCCGGGCACGTCATCATCCTCGACCACGCGACCACCGGGGACGGCACCCTGACCGGTCTGATGCTCGCCGCGCGGATCGCCAGCACCGGGCGCACCCTCGCGGACCTCGCCGCCGTCATGGAGCGCCTGCCGCAGGTCCTCATCAACGTGCCGGACGTGGACAAGTCCCGGGTCGGCACCTCCGCCGAACTGGCCTCCGCGGTCGCCGAGGCGGAACGCGAACTGGGCAGCACCGGACGGGTGTTGCTGCGCCCCTCGGGCACCGAGCCGCTGGTGCGGGTGATGGTCGAGGCCGCCGACATCGACCAGGCGCGTTCGGTCGGGGGCCGACTCGCGGACGTCGTCAAGTCCTCCTTGGGCTGAACCCCGCCGCCGGAAGGTACGACTTCCGGCGCCCCTCGTCGCGGTGGGGGTCCGTCCGTCGGCTTCGATCCGGAACCACTCCGTCACCGCTCTCAACCCCAGGGCCCCTCCCCGCACTCTTTCCCCCTGAAGGCCAGGGAAAGAACGCGAACAAGGAGGGGCCCTCTTGGGTACTCGACGCTGGAGAACCACGGCCGTGGCCACCGGAGTTGCCGGGGCACTGCTGGGGACCATGAACACCCAGGCGGTCGCGGCGCCCGCGGAGCCGGCACCGCGCGCCGACCTGCGGGCGGACGTCAACCGGGACGGCACGGTGGACGTCGGCGGCAACTCGGACGTCCCGGGCGAGAACACCTGGACCCGGGCCCGCGGCGCGGTCGTCCTGCCGAACATCGACGACGACGACCGTCGCTGCAAGCTGCGCGACGGTCAGGGCCGCCCCCTGCCGGACGCCAAGCTGGCGGCCTGTCACGACGCCGCGGACTCCGTGCTGAACGGCGCCCGCGACGCCGACGACCTCGCCCGGCTGCGGACCGTGCCCCAGCCCGGGGTGGCCGACGCCACCACCGGCACGGTCACCGTACGGGGCGACGCCTCCCGCGCCCGGCTGTTCGTCAAGCGGTCGAACGGCTGGAAGCACCTCAAGCCCACCACCAAGCTCACCGCCGCGGAACTGCGGCGCGGGGTCGAACTCGGCGTCGAGGCCACCGACGTGGTGCGCGACGCCGCCCGCTGGGACGGCACCGTACGGGTGAGGTTCGCCCTCAGCGGGGGCGGCGCCAACGACAGCGACGACGTCACGCTGCGCACCGCACCCGTGCTGACCCACCATCACCTCCAGAAGGCCAAGGAGGTGTTGGTCTCCAAGACGCGGGAAGCCTTCCTGCCTGGCATGGTGGCGGAGCAGCACAAGTTCATCACGCGGCTCGAACGCGAGGTCAAGGCGGCCGGGATCACCAAGCCGGTGCGCAAGTTCGACACCGACGACGTGTGGGCGCAGGACTTCGTGGAGCCCGGGTACGTCAGCATGACCGGGGCGAACGGCCGCGCCCACGCCCTGCGGGTGATGATCCGCTCGGCGCAGCCCGACCGCGACTCGGGACGGCAGCTGTACGCGAAGCTGCGCGGCCCGGGCATCGGGGTCGTCGAGGTGGCGCGGCCCGCCGCCAATGACGAGTGGACCCTGAACTCCATGGGCAACCTGGAGACCATCCCGCCGTACGCCCACGGCGGCGCCTCGTACCCGGCGGGGCGGATCATCATGGGGCACCGGCCCGATGTGAACTCGCGCCCGGCGAAGTCGATGACCACGTTCCTGAAGTCGCAGGGCCAGCAGTCGCCCCTCATGCTGGACACCTCGTGGCTGGAGGTCGGACACGTCGACGAGTTCGTCCAGTTCCTGCCCGCGGACACCCCGCGCGGCTGGCGCCTCGGGCTCGCGGACCCCACGGCCGGCGTGCAGTTGCTGAAGGACGCCAAGGCCGCGGGCAACGGGGCCAAGCGGCTGTTCTCGGCGCCCGACCGGCTGGGCATCAAGGTGTCCCGGGCCACCATCAACAAGGTGCTCGCCGACCCGAAGTTCCTCGCCGGCAACGAGCGGGCCGCCGCGAAGATCGCCGAGAACCTTCAGGTGCTCAAGCGCGAGACGGGCATCACCGATGCGGAGATCGTCCGGGTGCCGGCCCTGTTCGCGGAGTACGAGATGCCCGACGGCATCGGTGCGCGGGCGGGTCTGAGCCGGCTCGGTCAGGGCGATTCGCCGCTGGTGCGGCCCGGACTCGGTACGAACGAGGGGCCCGGCGCGTTCGCTCCCGGGGCGCCGCCACGCACCATCGCGTACTTGCCCGGGGCCGTGAACGGTGTCGTCCTCAGCAACGACCGGTACCTCGCGCCCCAGCAGTGGGGGCCCGTGATCGGCGGCAAGGACCTGTTCGGTGAGGCGGTGCGGCGGGCCTACGCCGGCGCCGGGTTCACCACCGCCTACATCGACGACTACTACTCGTACCACCTGTGGGGCGGGGAGGTGCACTGCGGCACGAACGTGCTGCGGGACGTCTCCCGGGCCTGGTGGCGGTAGTCACGGGTGAGCCGGTGAGCTAGTGGGCGCGGGGGCCGGGCGGCTCCCGCGCCCTTCGCCGTTCGGGGCGGGGCGGGGCTGGGCGGTCAGCGCGGGCCGAGCGCGCGGTGGCGCTGCCAGGCCAGGAAGGACTTCTGCGCGATCAGGGTGAGGCTGCCGGCGAGGACGATCCCGCCGAGGTTGGCGAGCAGTTGCAGCGCCGAGCCGCTCGTCTGGCCGAAGTCCCGGTAGCTGAGCGCCACCGCCGCGTTCGCCGCCGCGGGGACCGTGGTGACGGAGATCGCGACCCCGATCAGCGCACCCGACTTCGCCGAGGTCAACGAGAGGGTGCCGGCGATCCCGGCGAGGAAGGCGACCACGAAGGACATCCAGTCGGGCTGCCAGATGAACGCGGTGTTGGGCCGGGGCGCTTCGACCATGTCCTCGGTGAAGAGCCCGAAGGCGTCCATCAGCCAGGCGAACCCGGCGGTGGCGACCATCGCGAGGGCGAAGCCCGCGAGCAGCGCCCACAGGGAGCGCGCCACCAGTCGGGGGGCGCGCTGCACCAGTGCCGTGCACACCCCGGCGAGCGGTCCGAACTCGGGGCCCACGGCCATCGCGCCCACGATGAGGATGGCGTTGTCCAGCATCACCCCGCAGGCCGCGATCATCGTGGCCACGGACAGGAACGCCACATAGGTGACGGTGAGCGTCGACTCCTCGTGGGTCAGGTCGGTCAGCTGTTCCCAGAGCACCGCGTCGGCGCCCTCGCCGGGTGCGTCGTCCTCCGCGCGGTCGGCCCGCTTGGACAGCGACAGGTCGATCGTCTCCACGGCGATCGAACCGCAGTCGTCGATCCCGGCCGCGCGCAGCGCGCCGATCAGTTCGTCCCCGGCCTCCCGGGCGACGTCGCACATCACCACGTCGCCCTCGGGGTCGCGGGCGGCGCCCTTGACGACGGCCAGGTGGGCGGTGCCGACGGTCCCCTCGATCAGCTTGACCACCTCGTCGGTGCGGTCCGCCGGAGTGATCAGTCGCAGATGGAGCATGCCTCACCCTAACCAGGCACCCCTTCAGTGCGCTCGGGTCACAGCTTCCGCAGGCTGAGCCGCTGCACCTTGTGGTCGGGGCCCTTGCGCAGGATCAGGGTCGCCCGGCCCCGGGTCGGCGCCACGTTCTCCACCAGATTGGGCTTGTTGATGGTCCGCCAGGTGGTGGCCGCGTACTGAAGGGCCTCCGTCTCGGACACCTGGGTGTACTTGCGGAAGTACGAGGACGGGTCCTGGAACGCGGTCGCCCGCAGCGTGCGGAACCGGTCGAGGTACCAGCGCTCGATGTCCTCCACCCGGGCGTCGACGTACACGCTGAAGTCGAAGTAGTCGGCGAGCCCGACCCTGGTGCGGCCGTCCCGGCCGGGCAGCGCGGGCTGGAGCACGTTCAGGCCCTCCACGATCAGCACGTCCGGGCGGCGCACGACGAGTCGTTCCCCGGGCACGATGTCGTAGATGAGGTGGGAGTACACCGGTGCGGTGACCTCGGCCTTGCCCGCCTTGACGTCGGCGACGAACCGGGTGAGCGCCCGGCGGTCGTACGACTCGGGGAACCCCTTGCGGGAGGTCAGTCCGCGGGCCCGCAGCTCGCGCATCGGCAGCAGGAACCCGTCGGTGGTGACCAGCTCGACGCGCGGGTGTTCCGGCCAGCGGGCCAGCAGCGCCTGTAGCAGTCGGGCGACGGTCGACTTGCCGACGGCGACCGAACCGGCGACCCCTATGACGAAGGGCGTGCCGGACTGCGAGCCCTGCTCCCCGAGGAAGGTGTTCAGCGCGCCCCGCAGCCCGTCGGTGGCGCCCACGTACAGGTTCAGCAGCCGGGACAGCGGCAGGTAGACGTCCCGCACCTCGTCCAGGTCGATAACGTCACCGAGGCCGCGCAGCCCCTCCACCTCCGCCGCGCTCAGCGGCAGCGGGGTCTTGTCGCGCAGCGCGCTCCACTCGGCCCGGGTGAGGTCGAGGTACGGGCTGGCCTCCGGTCGGGACCGGGGGGCGCTGTGCGGCGGCGAGGAGACCGGAGAGATCACCCTGCAATTGTTGCGGCTGTGTGGCAGGTGTGGAGGGTGGGGTGCGTCACCCCGGGCCGGCCCGAATGGCCGCATGGTCGCATTCGTCCACCTCGAACCCGCGCGTAGGCTGCGCCGCATGGACGTGAGCGTGGGGTGCGCGGGCCCGTCGGGGCCGTGGTGGCTGGGTACGGTGACCGGGTGATCATCGGGGTGGGGATCGACGTGGCGGAGATCGACCGGTTCGCCGCGTCGCTGGAGCGGACACCGGGGCTCGCGCAGCGCCTGTTCGCGCCCGGGGAACTGCTGCTGCCCAGCGGGGACCGCCGCGGGGTCGCCTCGCTGGCGGCCCGGTTCGCGGCGAAGGAGGCCCTGGCGAAGGCGTTGGGCGCGCCGCCGGGGCTGAACTGGACGGATGCCGAGGTGTGGGTGGAGGACAGTGGTCGGCCCCGGCTGCGGGTGTCCGGTACGGTCGCCGCCCGCGCCGAGGCCCTGGGGGTCCGTGCGTGGCACGTGTCCCTGAGCCATGACGCGGGCGTGGCGTCCGCGGTGGTCGTCGCGGAGGGCTGACCCCGTCCGGACCCGCCGGCTACGCGGTCCGGTTCCTGCGGCGCAGTGCGGCGAGGACGGCGACCGTGCCGAGCGCGGTGAGCAGCACCGCGCCGAGGGCGTACGGGAGCGGGCCGGAGCCGGTGGCGGCGAGGCCCCCGCCGGTTCCGCTGCGCGTGCCGGTGGTCCCGCCGGTGACCGTGCCGCCCGTGGTGCCGCCGCTGGTCACCGTCCCGCTGGAGCCGCCGGTGGTGTCCGTCCCGCCGACCGTGCCGCCGCCCACGGAGCCGCTGCTGCTGGTGCCGGTGGTGCCTCCCGTGCTGCCGCCGGTCGTGCCCGTGCCGCCCGATGAATCGGTGCCGGTGGACTTGCTCGGCTCGGGTGTCGGCTCCGGCGTGGGCTCCGGGCTGGACGTGGGCTCCGGGCTGGGTTCCGGCGTGGGCTCGGGGGTCGGCGTCGGGCTGGGCTCCGGAGTGGGTTCAGGCGTCGGTGTCGGTGTCGGGGTGGGTTCCTCGGTGGGAGTCGGAGTCGGAGTCGGAGTGGGTGTGGGGGTCGGTGTCGGGGTGGGTGTGGGCTCGGGGGTCTTGGGGGTGACCGTGAGGACCGCGTGCGCGGTGCGCGTCGTGCCCACCGGGTTGGTGAACACCGCCCGGTAGCGGTGGCCGTCGTGCGCGGAGCCCGCCTCGAAGCCCAGGACGGTGCCCGCGGCGTCCGGAACGGCGCGCCAGCTGCCGCCCCCGTCGCTGCTCAGCTCCCAACTGACCGTCGGCTCGGGCGTCGCCCCGGCCGCCGCGGTGAACTCGGCCCGCTCCCCGGCCCGTACGGTGATCGACCCGGGGTCGGCGCTCACCGTGGGGGAGACCTGCCGCCGGTACTGGACGGTCCGGCCCTCGGTGCGGACGTACAGCGCGTGGTCGGCGGTGTCGACGGTCAGGTCGTCCGGGTGGTCACCGGCCGGGAGGGTCTGCACGACCTCGCGGCGCCCGGTGTCCACCACGGCGATCGTGTCGGCCGTGCTCTGCGCGGCGTACAGGGTGCCCGTGCCGGGGTCGACGGCGAGGGTCCGCGGGTTGCCCTCGACCGGGATGCTCCCCGTCACCGTCGACTGTGCCAGGTCCACCACCGAGACGGAG
Organism: Streptomyces sp. NPDC127068; assembly: GCF_042724695.1. NCBI lineage: Bacteria > Bacillati > Actinomycetota > Actinomycetes > Kitasatosporales > Streptomycetaceae > Streptomyces > Streptomyces sp. NPDC127068. The sequence continues at coordinate 97,902 of NZ_JBHXEN010000004.1, forward strand.
TTGCCGCCGATGTTGGCGACGTAACCGGTGGCCCGTTCGGGGTCGACGGCCACGCCCGTGCTGCCGAGGCCCCCGGTGCCCACCGTCAGCTCGTGGGTCAGGGCGCCGGTGGCCCCGTCGACCGTGGCGAGCACGTTCCGGATCGAGACCGAGCCGTTCACCATCGCGCTGCGGACGTAGGTGACGTACCCGCGGTGGCCCACCGGGTCCACGGCGAGGCCGCGCGGCGGGGCGGGCAGCGTGACGGTCTCCCCGACCTGCTGCCAGTCGGTGGTGTCGAAGACCCGGACCGTCCGGTTCTGCGAGGTGACGTAGAGGCGGTCGGCCGCCGGGTCCAGGGCGATGTCCTCGATGCCGGCCGGGAGCTGCGGTGTGCGGTGGTCGGTGAGCCCGCCGGCCCCGGGTTCGTAGGTGGCGATCCGGTCGGACAGCGCGAGGTACAGCGTGCCGCTCGTCGGGTCGGCGTCCAGGGCGGTGGCCACGCCCGGCAGGGGCACGGCCTCGCCCACCGGCTGCCCGCTGTCCGGGTCGTACGCGGCGAGCCGGTGGTCGTCGAGGTCGCTGCCGGCGATGTGCACGCGTCCGGTGGCGGGGTCGACGGTGAGGGCCGAGGCACCGCCCACGGGCGCGTCGATCCGCCGGACCTCCTGGTGCCGGACCGTGCCCGGCGGGGTTTCCGGCCCCGGCCCGCCGTCCGCGGCGAAGGTGACGGGCACGATGACGTCCTGCTCGCGGTCGCCGCCGTGGGTGTGGTCGGCCCGGGTGACGACGGCGCACGCCTTCTGCGAGCAGTCGGCGCCCGAGTCCTTGGCCCTGACGGTGAGTTCGAGGGTGAAACCGCCCTTGCCGTCCGTCACGGTGAACGGCTTCACGATGTCCTGGGCGTACGGGGGCGGGTTGTTGGAGATCCAGTACTGCGAACCGGAGCCGCCCGACATGTCGATGCCGCCGAGGCAGGGACTCGGCGCCTGACCGGGCGGCGGGATCTCGCAGACGGCGAGGTACACGCCCTTGGTGGGGTCGTAGCCGCTACCGGTGACCGTCACTTTCTGGCCGTCCGGATCGAGGTCCTTGGTGTCCGAGACGGTCAGCCGCTGCCCGGTGGGCCCGTCGGCGCCGTCCGGGGAAGCCGCCCGCGCACGGTCCCCACCGGGTGGCCCGACCAGCAGGAACAGGGCTGTGACCAGCAGGATCGCCAGGGCGGACCGCGAGGAACGCAGGGCAGCACGAGGTGACGGGCGCATGGCGAAGCGACCTTTCGGAGGCGGACACGCCCCTGCGCGCCACATAAGTAAGGTGAACCTAAGTTGATGTTGGGTTTGCGTCAAGCCCGGTCCGTGGCGGGCCCGGTCCCCCCTTTCCCCACGCGGCCATGCGGCGCAGTTCCCCCGTCCCGCCGTCGTCCGCTGCGGCAGACTCGACCGCATGCGCACCGCTCACCACGTGGAGACCGTCAGGAACGCCGAGGCCGCGCTGATGGCGCGGCTCCCGGCCGGGGAACTGATGCGGCGGGCCGCCACCGGGCTCGCCGCTGCCTGCGCCGATCTGCTCGGCCGGGTCTACGGGGCCCGGGTCGTGCTGCTCGTCGGCGGTGGTGACAACGGCGGGGACGCCCTCTACGCGGGGGCCAGGTTGGCCCGTCGGGGCGCGGGCGTCAGCGCCGTGCTCCTCGCCCCCGACCGCACCCACCCGGGCGGGCTCCGCGCGTTCACCGGGGCGGGCGGCCGGGTCGCCGAGGACCCGTTCGAGGTGCTCGCCGCGGCCGACCTCGTCCTCGACGGGATCACCGGCATCGGCGGCAGGGGCGGGCTGCGGCCCGAGGCGGTCCCGCTGGCGCGGGCGGCGCGCGGTTCGAACGCGGTGGTCGTCGCCGTCGACCTGCCGAGCGGCGTCGAGTCCGACAGCGGCGAGGTGCGCGGCGAGGTGCTGCGCGCCGACGCGACGGTCACCTTCGGGACGTACAAGCCGGCGTTGTTGATCGACCCGGCCCACGAGCACGCCGGCACCGTACGGCTGGTGGACATCGGGCTGGGCCCGCACCTGCCCTCCGTGCCCCCGCTGGAGGCGCTCCAACACCCGGACGTGGCACGGCTGCTGCCGGTGCCCGTCGGGGAGAGCGACAAGTACCGGCGCGGGGTCGTCGGGGTGGTCGCCGGGTCCGCCCGCTACCCGGGGGCGGCGGTCCTCGCGGTGGCCGGGGCGCTGCGCGGCGGGGCCGGCGCGGTGCGGTACGTGGGGCGGGGGACCGATGCGGTGATCGCCCGGTTCCCCGAGGCGCTGGTCCACGAGGGGCCGCCGACCCGGGCGGGGCGGGTACAGGCGTGGGTGGTCGGGCCCGGCATCGGCGACGACTCCGACCGCACGGGCGGCACGGGCAGCGCGGACGTGGTGCACGAGGTGCTGGACGCGGACGTGCCGGTGCTGGTGGACGCGGACGGGCTGCGGGCGCTGGACCCGGCCGTGGTGCGGGACCGCGGGGCGGCGACGCTGCTCACCCCGCATGCGGGGGAGGCCGCGGCGATGCTCGGGGTGCCCCGGGGGCGGGTGGAGGCGGCTCGGCTCGCGTCGGTGCGGGAGCTGGCTGCGCGGTTCGGTGCGACGGTGCTGCTCAAGGGGTCGACGACGTTGGTCGCCGATCCTGATCCCGGGCGGCCGGTGCGGGTGAATCCGATGGGGACGCCGTGGCTCGCCACGGCGGGCAGCGGGGACGTGCTGTCCGGGCTCGCCGGGTCGTTGCTGGCTGCGGGGTTGGGGCCGCTGGATGCGGGGGCCGTGGCGGCGTATCTGCACGGGTTGGCTGCGCGGGGGGTGGCGGCGCGGGGGGTTCCGCTTACCGCGTTCGAGGTCGCGGAGGCGTTGCCCGTCGCCTGGTCCCACGTCATCGCGACTCCCCCGTGACCCTGCGGGTTCGCTCGGCCCCACTGTCCGCTGCGGTGCGCTGTCCCGTGCGGGTGCGCTGTGGTTTTGCGCAGTTCCCCGCGCCCCCTTCGGTACGCCCACCTGGTGGTGCGCGATTCCCTGCGGGGTGCGTTGCGGGTGCCCGCGCAGTTCCCCGCGCCCCTGATCGGGTGCGTTTACCTGGCGGTGCGCTGTCCTGCGGGGTGCGCTGGTGTTTTGCGCAGTTCCCCGCGCCCCTATCGGGTGCGTTCACCTGGCGGTGCGCTGTTCAGTGGGAGTGCGTCCCGCTGTTGCGCAGTTCCCCGCGCCCCTGGATCTCGGGCGCTCCTCGCCGTCGTCGTCCGCCCCAGCAGGAGGCGAGGGAAACCGCGCACCTCCACCGGCACGGGCCCCGATAGGGGCGCGGGGAACTGCGCGAAACACCAGCGCACCCGCACGGGACAGCGCACCCGAGCCGGGACGCACCCGATAGGGGCGCGGGGAACTGCGCGAAACACCCAGCGCACCGCACAGGACAGCGCACCGCCAGGTGGACGCACCTGGATCAGGGGCGCGGGGAACTGCGCGGAACCACAGCGCACCCCGCAGGGAACCGTGCAGGGAACCGCACACCACCAAGTGCGACAATCGGCGCGATGACTCAGACACCACCGCAGCCCAGCCGAGCCCGCGCAGAGATCGACCTGAACGCCCTGCGCGCCAACGTCCGCGCCCTGCGCGCCCGCGCACCCAAGTCCGCCCTGATGGCCGTCGTGAAGTCCGACGGCTACGGTCACGGCGCACTCCCCTGCGCCCGCGCGGCGATCGAGGCGGGCGCGACCTGGGTCGGCACGGCCACCCCGCAGGAAGCGCTCGCGCTGCGCTCCGCGGGCATCGGCGGCCGGATCATGTGCTGGCTGTGGACGCCGGGCGACCCCTGGCGCGAGGCCATCGAAGCGGACCTCGACGTGTCGGTGAGCGGGATGTGGGCGCTCGCGGAGGTCACCGCCGCCGCCCGGGACGCGGGCCGCCCCGCCCGCATCCACCTGAAGGCCGACACGGGCCTCGGCCGCAACGGCTGTCAGCCCGCCGACTGGCCGGAACTGGTCGCCGCCTCGCTCGCCGCCGAGGCCGCCGGCACCGTCCGGATCGCCGGCCTGTGGTCGCACCTCGCCTGCGCCGACGAGCCGGGGCACCCCTCGGTCACCGCGCAGCTCGAAACGTTCCGGCGGATGATCGGGTACGCGGAGGGCGAGGGAGTGCGCCCCGAGGTGCGGCACCTCGCCAATTCCCCCGCCACGCTGACCCTGCCGGAAGCCCACTTCGACCTGGTCCGCACGGGCATCGCGATGTACGGGGTGTCACCCGCGCCCGAGGTGGGGACGTCCGCGGCGCTCGGGCTGCGACCGGTGATGACGTTCAGCGCCTCGGTGGCCCTGGTCAAGCACGTGCCGGCCGGGCACGGCGTCAGCTACGGACACCGGTTCGTCACCGACCGGGAGACCACCCTCGGGCTGGTCCCCGTCGGCTACGGCGACGGCGTCCCCCGGCACGCTTCGGGCCGGGGCCCGGTCCTGGTCGGCGGTGCGTGGCGGCGGGCCGCGGGGCGGATCGCGATGGACCAGTTCGTGGTGGACCTCGGCGGCGAGAAGCTCCAGGAGGGCGCCGAGGCCGTGCTGTTCGGACCGGGCGACCGGGGCGAGCCCACCGCCGAGGACTGGGCCGAGGCCGCCGACACCATCGCGTACGAGATCGTCACCCGGATCGGCGCCCGGGTGCCCCGGGTCTACCGGGGCGTGCACGACACCGGGGGCGCGGGGACGGACACCGGGGGCGACGAGTGAGCGGCGACCCGGCGCCCGGCGTGACGGAAGCCGTGACGGACGTCGTGACGGGTGCCGTGTCGGCCGGGAACTGGCGCCGGGGCGCGGGCATCGCCGGCATCGCCATCGGCGTGGTCGCCGCAGCCGCCGCGACCGGCGTCGCCGTGGAGCGGCTGACCGTGAGCCGCAGCGTGCGCCGCAAGGCCAGGACCGCCCTCGACGCGGCCGGCCCGTACGGAGAACTGCGGGGGACCTCCGGGACCGCGGTCGCCGACGACGGCACCGCACTGTCCTACGAAGTGGACGAGCCCGGCGACTTCGGCGGCACCGGCGAACCGGGCCCGGGCCCGGGGTCCGGCCGGCGCGGGCCGTTCCGGCGCCGCGCCACCGCGCCCACCACGGTCGTGTTCAGCCACGGCTACTGCCTCAACCAGGACGCCTGGCACTTCCAGCGGGCCGCCCTGCGCGGCCTGGTGCGCACCGTCTACTGGGACCAGCGCGGGCACGGCCGTTCCGCCCGCGGCCCGGTGGCCTCGGCGGCCGGCGAACCCGTCAGCATCGACCGGCTCGGCCGCGATCTGTCGGCGGTCATCGACGCCGCCGCCCCCGAGGGCCCGCTCGTCCTGGTCGGCCACTCGATGGGCGGCATGACGGTGATGGCCCTCGCTGCCGAGTTCCCCGAGCTGGTCCGGGAGCGGGTCACCGGGATCGCCTTCGTGGGCACGTCCGCCGGACGGCTCGCCGAGGTCAGCTTCGGACTGCCCGCGGTCGGGGTCAACGCGGTGCGGCGGGTGCTGCCCGGGGTGCTGCGGGTGCTGGGGCCGCGCGCCGAACTGGTGGAACGCGGCCGGCGCGCCACGGCGGACCTCTTCGCGGGGGTCGTCAAGCGGTACTCCTTCGCGAGCCGTGACGTGGACCCGGCCGTCGCCCGGTTCGCCGAGCGGATGATCGAGGCCACGCCCTTCGAGGTGGTGGCGGACTTCTACCCGGCGTTCGCCGAGCACGACAAGAGCGAGGCGCTCACCGGCCTGCACGGACTGCCGGTGCTGGTGCTCGCCGGCGAGCAGGACCTCATCACCCCCGCCGGACACAGCGAGGCCGTCGCCGAACGGCTCGACGGCGCGGATCTCGTCCTGGTGCCCGACGCCGGTCACCTGGTGATGCTGGAGCACCCCGGCACGGTCACGGACCGGATCGCCGCACTGCTGGTCCGCGCGGGAGCCCTGCCGGCAGGCACTACCGTGAACGGTTATGGAACCGAGCGCGCACCGAGCAGGACCGCGGGCGACGGCGGCTGAGCCCGTCACCGCGTCGATCACCGTCACGTCCCCGGAGCGCATGCGGGAGCTGGGCCTGCGGCTCGCCGCGCGGCTGCTCCCCGGCGACCTGGTGATGCTCACCGGGGAACTGGGCGCGGGCAAGACCACCCTGACCCGGGGCATCGGCGAAGGGCTCGGCGTGCGGGGCGCCGTCACCTCGCCGACCTTCGTGATCGCCCGGGTGCACCCGAGCCTGATCGGCGGCCCCGCGCTGGTGCACGTGGACGCCTACCGGCTGGGCGGCGGACTCGACGAGATGGAGGACCTGGACCTCGACGTGTCGCTGCCCGAGTCCGTGATCGTCGTGGAGTGGGGCGACGGCAAGGTCGAGGAACTGTCCGAGGCGCGACTTCACGTGCTCATCGACCGGGCGGTGGGGGACACCACGGACGAGGTCCGGACGGTCACCCTGCGCGGCTACGGGGAGCGGTGGGCCGCGGCGGGGTTCGAGGGGCTCGTCGCACCCCCGGGTGACGGTTCCTGACACGTTCCGACAAGCTGTCGGGAAGATGTTGCGCAGGGGTGCCGGTCCGTGGTCACATGGAGCAGAGAGGTTAGGTCTGCCTAACCATTTTGCCCCCGGAGCACCAGGAGGCGCCCATGTCGGCGACCGAGCGGGTCGAGCCGCCGAGCGCGGCGGTGCCGATGGACGTGCTGCTCGCCGCCTGCGCCGCGGCGCGTGCGGTCTCCACCCCGCCCACCGCGGCTACGGACACGGAGACGGGGACCGTCTCCCGACCGGGGCCGGTGCACGAGCGCCACGAAGGCCCCCGGGCCGCCTAGGCCCTCTCCTTTTCGGACCGGGCCGGGCCCGTCGGAGCGGCCGTCGGGCGTTCGCCCGCGGGTGTGCGGCGGTTGCACGGACACGGGCCCGCGCCCCCGGTGCACGCCGCAGCGTGCGTACCCGCGCTCAGGGGATGACCACGACCGGCGTGTTGATCACCGCGAACTGCCACATCGCATCGCCGTCCGGGCGCGTGGAGCGGATGCCCCCGGTGCGCCGGGTGCGGTCGGGCGGCCGGGTGGAACCGTTCACGGCCGCGCTGAAGCCGATGCTCACCCCGTCCTGCGAGGCGAACCGCACCACGTGCTCGATGCCGACCCCGTCCGACCCGGCGGTGTTCCCCGTACGGGACGTGACGAGGTACGAACCGGGCTCCGGATCGATCGTGCTGGGCGTCACCCGGTACGTCCGCCGCACCTTCTCGCGCTCGCCGACCAACCAGACCCGGTCGTCCGACAGCGCGTAGACGACCCGCGGCCCGGTGCCCGCCCCGGAGGGCAGTGCGGTCGGATGGTTGCGGTCGCGCTCCACGGCGGGCGCGGTCGCGGCGGTCGAGGCGCCGGAGGAGGTCCCGGCGAGCCCCTCGGGCACGGTCGCCGACGCCTGGTAGGCGAGGAAGCCGACCGCGGTGAGCGCCACCCCGGTGAGCCCGGCCACGATTCCCGCGCTGCTCCCTGCCACCACGTCACCTCTCGTCCACCACCGGGCCGGACCACCGCCCCCGTACGGGACGGTCACCGTCCGTGAGGGGTCGTACGGCGACCGTAGCAGCAACTGCGGAGCTGACCGGGACGGCCGTGCCCCGGCCGCCGGAGCCGTACGCTGTTTGTGTGCTGCTGCTCGCTCTCGATACCGCCACCCCCGCCGTCACCGTCGCACTCCACGACGGCTCCGCCGTGGTCGCCGCGTCCTCGCAGGTGGACGCCCGACGCCACGGGGAACTGCTGCTCCCCGCGGTCGACCGGGTGCTCGCCGAGGCCGGGGTGAAGCTCCCGTCCGTCACCGCGCTCGTCGTCGGCACGGGCCCCGGCCCGTACACCGGTCTGCGGGTCGGGCTGATGACCGCCGACACCCTGGGCCTGGCCCTCGGGGTGCCCGTGCACGGAGTGTGCACGCTCGACGGGCTGGCCCACGCGGCCGGGCTCGAAGGACCGTTCGCCGTGGCGACCGACGCCCGTCGCAAGGAGGTCTACTGGGCCCGGTACGCGGACCCCCGCACCCGGGTGTCCGGTCCCGCCGTCGACCGGCCCGCCGACATCGCGGACGAGTTGGCCGGGCTGCCCGTGGTCGGCGCCGGCGCCCGGCTGTACCCGGACGCCTTCCCCGACGGGCGCGACCCCGAGCACGTCAGCGCCGCGGCCCTCGCCTCGGTGGCCGCCGAACGGCTGCGGGCGGGCGTGGCCCTCGATCCGCCCCGCCCCCTCTACCTGCGCCGGCCCGATGCGCAGGTCCCCAAGAACTACAAGGTGGTCACCCCCCAGTGACCGCCGCACTGCGCGAGATGCGCTGGTGGGACATCGACCCCGTGCTCGCGCTCGAACGCGAGCTGTTCCCCGAGGACGCCTGGTCCCGGGGCATGTTCTGGTCCGAGCTGGCCCACGCCCGGGGCCCCGGGGCGACCCGCCACTACGTGGTGGCCGAGGACGACTCCGGACGGCTCGTCGGATACGCGGGACTGGCTGCGGCGGGCGGCGTGTCCGACGAGTCGGGCACCGAAGCCGTCGACCCCGAAGCCGCCGGCGCCGTGGGGGACGTGCAGACCATCGCCGTCGCCCGGGACCAGTGGGGCACCGGGCTCGGCGCCCGGCTGCTCACGGACCTCCTCAAGCACGCCACGGCGTTCGAGTGCCGGGAGGTGATGCTGGAGGTGCGGGTCGACAACGTACGGGCCCAGAAGCTGTACGAGCGCTTCGGCTTCGCCCCCATCGGCGTGCGACGCGGCTACTACCAACCGGGCAACGTCGACGCCCTGGTGATGCGCCTGGAGATGCAGGGGCCCGCCGGCCGGGGCGCCCCCGCCCCCGCCCCACCGGCAACAGAGCACGGAACAGAAGGAACCGGGACCACCCATGGCTGACGAACCCCTCGTCCTCGGCATCGAGACCTCCTGCGACGAGACGGGCGTCGGCGTCGTCCGGGGCACCACCCTCCTCGCGGACGCCATCGCCTCCAGCGTCGACGAACACGCCCGCTTCGGCGGGGTCGTCCCGGAGGTCGCCTCCCGGGCCCACCTGGAGGCGATGGTCCCCACCATCGAGCGCGCGCTGAAGGAGGCCGGAGTCGCCGCCTCCGACCTCGACGGCATCGCGGTCACCGCGGGCCCCGGCCTGGCCGGCGCCCTGCTCGTCGGCGTGTCCGCGGCCAAGGCGTACGCCTACGCCCTCGGCAAGCCGCTGTACGGGGTGAACCACCTCGCCTCCCACATCTGCGTCGACCAGCTCGAACACGGTCCGCTGCCGGAGCCGACGATGGCCCTGCTGGTCAGCGGCGGCCACTCCTCGCTGCTGCTGTCCTCGGACATCACCTCCGACGTCCGGCCGATGGGCGCCACCATCGACGACGCGGCGGGGGAGGCGTTCGACAAGATCGCCCGGGTGCTGAACCTCGGTTTCCCCGGCGGCCCCGTCATCGACCGCTACGCACGCGAGGGCGACCCGAAGGCCATCGCCTTCCCCCGCGGGCTGACCGGACCGCGGGACGCCCCGTACGACTTCTCGTTCTCCGGGCTGAAGACCGCGGTGGCCCGCTGGATCGAGGCCAAGCGCGCCGCGGGCGAGGACGTGCCGGTGCGCGACGTGGCCGCCTCGTTCCAGGAGGCCGTGGTCGACGTGCTGACCCGCAAGGCCGTGCGGGCCTGCAAGGACGAGGGCGTGGACCATCTGATGATCGGCGGCGGGGTCGCCGCCAACACGCGGCTGCGGGCCCTGGCCGCCGAGCGCTGCGAGGCCGCGGGCATCCGGCTGCGGGTGCCCCGGCCGAAGCTGTGCACCGACAACGGGGCGATGGTCGCCGCGCTCGGCGCGGAGATGGTCTCCCGGAACCGGGCCGCCTCCGATTGGGAGCTGTCCGCCGACTCCTCGCTGCCGGTCACCGATCCGCACGTGCCGGGCCGGACCGCGGACGAGGAGCCGCCGGCCGCCCACGGTCACGGCCACGGCCACGCTCATGATCACGACCACGTGCACGAACTGGCGAAGGACAACCTGTACTCATGACCCTCGCGTTGATGTGGGAGGCGGCGGCGGTGACCGGGCGCGGCGCCGAACTCCTGGCCTGGGCCCGGGAGGCCCGCCCGGCCGGACGACCGCTGCGGCGCGAGACGTTCACCGCACCCGGCGACCGGGTCCTCGTCATCACCTGGTGGCCGGCCGACGTCGACGCGCCGGAGGAACTGCCCGACCCCCCGGCCGAGCTGGTCCGACGGGCCGTCCACCGTTGGCGGTTCACCTCGGTGGGCGTCGAGTAGCGCCCGCCCGGCTCAGGCCCCGCCGTCGGCCCGGGGCCCGAGCAGCCCGTCGAGCACCAGCCGGAGCTGGCGCTCCAGGTCGTACGACTCCACCAGCTGGACCCAGCGGTCGGCCAGCGAGGTCAGCAACGGGAGTTCGGCCGCGTCCTGTTCGGTGAGCAGCCCGTCGGGGAAGTTCCGGACCCGGCCGGGTTCCGCGGCCCGCCGTTCCATCGCGGCCCGGAACACCAACTCGCCGTAGACGCAGTGCCACACGGTCCGGTACGCGCGCACCGCGTCGTCCGCGCTCAGCCCGCAGGCCATCGCCGCCCCGATGAACTCCTCCATGATCCACAGCGCCCCCTTGTCGGTGAGGTCGCCGAGGCTCAACACGGCCACCACCCAGGGCATCCGACGCAGCGTCCGGTACATGTGCAGGGACATCGCGATCAGCCGCTCGCGCGGGTCCTCGGGCAGTTCGGGCCGGGGCACCGTACGCGCCATGCCCGACAGGGTCAGCATCAGCAGCTCGTCCTTGTTCCGGACGTGGTGGTAGAGCGCCATCGGGGTCGTCCCGACCTCCTTGGCGACCCTGCGCATCGACAGCGCGTCGACACCTTCCTCCTGGAGGATGCGACGGGCGACCGCGACGATCCGCTCGGGATCGATCCGGCGGGGCCGCCCGGCCTTCCGCCCGGCCTTGCGCGGGGCCGTGGCCGCGTCGTCGCCAGGGGTGCCGCCCGTTTCGCCCGCGTCGGTGCTGTCGTTCGTCGCCACCGTCACATTCTCTCCCTCTCCCTATTTCTATACGTGTAAAGTAAAGTCCGGGCCATGGTGAACCAATCCCCTCGGCACGCCCTCTTCCTGCCGGTGGTGCTGACCGTTCAGTTCCTCGTCGCGCTCGACATGTCGGTGGTGAACGTCGCCCTGCCGGACGTCCGCGCCGACCTCGGCTTCGCGCCCGAGGACCTGACCTGGGTGGTCAATGCGTACGCCCTCGCCTTCGGCGGGCTGCTGATGCTCGGCGGACGGCTCGCCGACCTGATCGGGCGGCGGCGCGTGCTGATCGCCGGCTTCGCGCTCTTCGGCCTCGCGAGCCTCGCCGCCGGCCTCGCCTCCGGGCCCGGCTGGCTGATCGCCGCCCGCGCGGTCCAGGGCGCGGGCGCCGCCGCACTGGCCCCCGTGGCGCTCGCCCTGATCACCGTCGGATACCCGGCGGGCCCGGAACGCTCACGGGCGCTCGCCCTGTGGGGCGCGGCGGGTGCGCTGGGCGGGGCGGTCGGGGTGCTCGCCGGCGGGCTGCTCACCGACTGGACCGGATGGCGGGCCACCATGCTGGTCAACGTGCCCGTGGTGCTGCTGGCCGGGCTCGCCGCCCGGATCGCCGTGCCCGTCGACCGGCGCACGGACGACCGCCCCGTGCTGGACGCCGGTGGCGCGGTCCTGGTCACCGCCGGGACGACCGTCCTGGTGCTCGGCCTGGTCCGGGCCGAGGAGATCGGCTGGGGCGCGGGCGCCACCCTGGCCACGCTCGGCACCGCCCTCGCCCTGCTGCTCGTTTTCGCGGCGGTCGAGGCCCGGCACCGTCGACCGCTGCTGCGGCTCGGGCTGTTGCGGCTGCGGCCGGTGCTGTCCGCGAACGTGTTCTCGCTGCTCCTGTCGGCCGCTCAGTTCGGCGCCTTCTACTTCGTCTCGCTCTACCTCCAGCAGGTGTTGGGGTACGGGCCGACGACGACCGGGCTGGCGTTCCTGCCGTTCTGCCTGGGCCTGATCGTGGGTTCGGTGATCGCCGCGAAGACCATGGCACGGTTCGGCGTCCGTCCGCTGATGCTCACCGGAGGGCTGCTCGGGGCCGTCGGGCTCCTCTACTGGGCCTTGGCGATCACGCCGGACAGTGGCTTCTGGTCCGTGATGTTCGTGCCCTCGCTGGTCTCCAGCATCGGCATCGGCCTGTGCTTCGTCCCGCTGGGCACCGCCGCCACGAGCGGGGTGTCGGCGCACGAGGCCGGCATGGCGTCCGGGCTGCTCACCACCTCCCGGCAGATCGGCGGTTCGGTGGGCCTCGCGGTGCTCGTCGCGGTGGCCACCCGGGCGGGCGCCGCCTCGGACGGCGACCCGCGCGGCGCGCTGACGGACGGTTACTCGGCGGCGTTCCTCGTCGCCGCGGCGATGCTCGCGGGGGGAACCCTGTTGGCCGCCCTGGTCTACCGCGCCCCGGAGCCCGCCGCCCCCACCTCGTCCCCGTCCCCGTCGTCGGCCCCCACCCCCGCCGACCGCTCGGCATAGAGCGGTACGGGGGTGGCTACGCCCCGTTCGGCACCGGGTGGCCGATCAGCATCGTCGGGGCGCCGGCCACCCGGGTCAGGAACACCGTGGCAGCATGCGGACCCTGGGGCCGCACCTTGCGCCGCAGTTCCTCGGGTTCGACGGCGGACCCCCGCTTCTTGACGGTGAGGACGCCCACCCCCCGTTCCCGCAGCAGCGCCTTCAACCGCTTGACGTGGAACGGGAGGTGGTCGGTCACCTCGTACGCGGTGGCGAACGGCGTGGGGCGCAGCACGTCGGAGGTGACGTACGCGATGGTCTCGTCCAGCAGCCCGCCGGACACCTCCGCGGCCACCGAGGCGACGAGCCGGGCCCGGATCACCGCGGGGTCGGGCTCGTACAGGTACCGTCCGACCTCCCGCACCGCCGGGTCCGGGGGCATCGCGGCCAGCGAGGCCGTGAGGGAGTCGCCGCCGGGCAGCAGGGTGGAGCGGCGGGAGTCGGGCGCCCCCGTCCCGAACCACAGCACCGCCTCCTTGAGGTCGCCCCGGTCGGAGATCCACTCGGTCTCCACGCCGTCCGGCACGGCCTCGTGCGGGATGCCCGGTGCGATCTTCAACGCCCCGCGGCCGGCCGTCCGTACCGCGTCGACCGCCCAGCTCAGCGGGGGCGAGTACGCCTCGGGGTCGAAGATCCGGCCCCGTCCGCCCCGGCGCGCCGGGTCCACGAACACCGCGTCGTACCCGTCGGTGGCCACCTCGGTCACGTCCGCCTCGCGGACCTCGATCAGCTCCGTGAGCCCCAGGGCCCGGGCGTTGGCGCGGGCCACCGCGCAGGTCAGCGGGGAGCGGTCGACGGCCAGGACCCGGATGCCCGCCCGGGCCAGGGCGATCGCGTCCCCGCCGATCCCGCAGCACAGGTCGGCGACCGAGGTCACCCCCGACTCCCGCATCCGGCGCGCCCGGTAGCCGGCCACGCTGGTGCGGGTGGCCTGTTCGACCCCGTCCGGGGTGAAGAACATCCGCGCCGCGTCGACCGCCCCGAACTTCGCCACCGCCCGTTGCCGCAACCGGGCCTGACCGAGTGCGGCGTTCACCAGTGCGGCGGGGTGCTCGCGGCGCAGCCGGGTGGCGACGGCGAGTTCCCGTGCGGGTTCGGTGTCGCGGACCTCCTCCAGGAGGGCGCGGCCCTCGTCGGTGAGGAGCGCGGCGAACTGCGCCTCGGGCGCGGGGTGCGGATCGGTGGTGCTCACCGGGCCATTGTGGGCCAGTCGGTGGACGGTCCGGTGCCGGTGGGCGGTGTCGGCGCGGGGCGCGCCGGGGGCGCTGACAGGATGCGGCCCCATGCGACTAGTACGACAAAACGAACAAAATACGGAAAAGGGTTGTCCGAGGGGTGACGAGCGGGACGGGCGAGTCGGTCGCGCGGGGCGCGGGTCCGCACGCCCCGGGGCCCTCACCCGGTCCCTCGTCGCCGCACTCGCCCTCACCGTCGCCACGACCGCCCTCGCGGGCTGCGGCACGGAGGCCGAGCCCACCCGACCCGCCGCCTCGGGCCGAGCGGGCGGCGCCCCGGGCGAACGGGCCGAGCAGGGAAAACAAGCCAAACAGGCCAAGGGGGCCAAGGAGGCGAAGGAGGCCGCGGAGGCCGCCGCCGCCCGGAAGCGGACGATCGCCGCCGCCCGGCTCGCCATCGCCAAGCGCTGGGGACTCGCCAAGGCCCCGCTGACCGCACCGCCCCCGCCCGCCGTCAAGCCGAAGACCACCACCAGGTCCGGCTTCGAGGTCGAGGGCCACGAGGACCTGCCGCCGGTCTTCACCACGATCCCGACCGAGGACAAGGTCGTCTTCCTCACCATCGACGACGGCGCCGACAAGGACCCGGCGCTGATCAAGATGCTGGAGGAACTCGACGTCCCGTACACCGCGTTCCTCAGCGACTACCTGGTCAAGGAGGACTACGGCTACTTCCGCAAGATGCGCGACGCCGGAGTCACCCTCAACAACCACACGCTGACCCACCCGTACCTACCGGGCCTGTCCTACGCGCAGCAGAAGCACCAGATCTGCGGGATGCAGGACGTCCTCCAGAAGCAGTACGGGACCCGCCCCACCGTCTTCCGGCCGCCCTACGGCAACTACAACGAGGACACCCTGCGCGCCGCCAAGGCGTGCGGCATCACCCAGGTGCCGCTGTGGAACGAGGAGGTCTTCGTCGACCGCTGGGAGTACCGCGAGTACGACAAGAGCCTGCGGCCCGGCGACATCGTCCTCACCCACTTCCGCGGTCGCAAGGACTGGAACGGGACCATGCCGGACACCATCCGCCGGTTCCTCAAGCTCATCACCGACCAGGGCTACGCCGTGGCGAAGTTGGAGGACTATCTGTGAGTGCCCGCGGGCGGTCCGCGCGACGCGTTCCACCGCGCCGGCTGGCCGCCCTGCTGGTCGCCGGGGTCCTCGCCCCGGCCCTCACCGGCTGCGCGCACCCCGCCGACCGGGCCGACGGGGTGCGCGGGTCCCTGCACCGGACCGCCTCGCGCGGGGCCGACCCGGCACCGAGCCCGGCGCCGGACGCGCACCGTCGCTGGGGGCTGGCCGCACCGCTCGCCCCCGCCCCGCGGCCCGCGCGCCCGGGCGGGGCGAGCGCCCCCGGCGCACCCCCGGCCACCGACCTCGCGCCCGTGATCGACCGCGTCCCCACCCGGGACCCGGTCGTCTTCCTCGTCTACGGCGACGGCGCGGGCCAGGACCCCCGGTTCGGCGAACTCGTCCGTGACCTGCGACTCCCGGTCACCGTCTTCCTCACCGACCGGGCCCCGGGCCCCGGCCACGCCGAACTGGCGCGGCTGCGACCCTTCGGCGTGGACGTGCAGAACCACACCCTCGACCACCCCTACCTGCCGGGCCTGCCCTACGCCGGGCAGCGCGCCGAGATCTGCGGCCAACGCGACAAGCTCCACGGCCGCTTCGGCGTCCGGCCGGACCTGCTGCGCCCGCCCCACGGGGCCCACGACCGCGAAACGCTACGGGCCGCCGCCGACTGCGGCATGTCCGCCGTGGTCACCGGTCGACCCGTCCCCGCCCCGGACGCCCGGCTGAACCCCGGGGACGTCCTCGTCGCCGACCCCCCGGCGGGCACCTCCACCACCACCGCGACCCTCCGGCTGCTGCGCCGCGTCCAGGCCCTGGGCCTCGCCGTCGCCCGGCTCACCGACTACGTCTGACCCCCGCGGACCCGGCCCGACGGCCGCCTTCCGGGGGTCGCTCCGCGGGCGGTTCCGGACCCTCGGACGGAGGGCGCGTTGGCACTCCGCTTGACCGAGTGCTAATCGCGGTCATAGTCTCGGCCCTGGCACTCTCCACTGGTGAGTGCCAGCAGCGACAGGCAGGTCCGGCACCCGCGACGACGGATCCACCTGGTCGCCACCTCAGACAGTTAACCCCGTGAGATCTCCGAAGGGGGAGGTCGGATCGTGACGACCACCAGCTCCAAGGTTGCCATCAAGCCGCTTGAGGACCGCATTGTGGTCCAGCCGCTCGACGCCGAGCAGACCACGGCTTCGGGCCTGGTCATTCCGGACACCGCCAAGGAGAAGCCCCAGGAGGGCGTCGTCCTGGCCGTGGGCCCGGGCCGTATCGAGGACGGCAAGCGCGTCGAGCTCGACGTAGCCGTCGGCGACGTCGTCCTCTACAGCAAGTACGGCGGCACCGAGGTGAAGTACAACGGCGAGGAGTACCTCGTCCTCTCGGCCCGCGACGTGCTCGCGATCATCGAGAAGTAGTTCACCGAGCGCAACGAATCTTGTTGTGTGCTGCGCCCCTGGCCCCCCGCGAAGCTGAGCCGGGTGCCGGGGGCGCGGTCCGTTTACCGCTTTCCTGCAGTTTCTGAGAGGGCTGAACCGCTCCCATGGCGAAGATCCTGAAGTTCGACGAGGACGCCCGTCGCGCCCTTGAGCGCGGCGTCAACAAGCTTGCCGACACCGTCAAGGTGACGATCGGCCCCCGTGGCCGCAACGTCGTCATCGACAAGAAGTTCGGTGCCCCGACCATCACCAACGACGGCGTCACCATCGCCCGTGAGGTGGAGATCGAGGACCCCTACGAGAACCTCGGCGCGCAGCTCGTGAAGGAGGTGGCGACCAAGACCAACGACATCGCGGGTGACGGCACCACCACCGCCACCGTGCTCGCCCAGGCCCTGGTCAAGGAGGGTCTGCGCAACGTTGCCGCCGGCGCCTCCCCGGCCTCCCTGAAGAAGGGCATCGACGCCGCGGTCAAGGCCGTCTCCGACGAGCTGCTCGCCACCGCGCGCCCGATCGACGAGAAGTCCGACATCGCGGCCGTCGCCGGGCTCTCCGCCCAGGACCCGCAGGTCGGCGAGCTGATCGCCGAGGCCATGGACAAGGTCGGCAAGGACGGTGTCATCACCGTCGAGGAGTCCAACGCGTTCGGCCTCGAACTGGACTTCACCGAGGGCATGGCCTTCGACAAGGGCTACCTGTCTCCGTACTTCGTGACGGACCAGGAGCGCATGGAAGCCGTCCTGGAAGACCCGTACATCCTCATCAACCAGGGCAAGGTCTCCTCCATCCAGGACCTGCTGCCGCTGCTGGAGAAGGTCATCCAGGCGGGTGGCTCCCGGCCGCTGCTGATCATCGCCGAGGACGTCGAGGGCGAAGCCCTGTCGACCCTGGTGGTCAACAAGATCCGCGGCACGTTCAACGCCGTCGCCGTGAAGGCCCCCGGCTTCGGTGACCGCCGCAAGGCCATGCTCGGCGACCTCGCCACCCTCACCGGTGCCCAGGTCATCGCCGAGGAGGTCGGCCTCAAGCTCGACCAGGTCGGCCTGGACGTGCTGGGCACCGCCCGCCGCGTGACGGTCAGCAAGGACGACACCACCATCGTCGACGGTGGCGGCAACTCCGAGGACGTCGCCGGTCGCGTCGCGCAGATCAAGGCCGAGATCGAGAACACCGACTCCGACTGGGACCGCGAGAAGCTCCAGGAGCGCCTCGCCAAGCTCGCCGGCGGCGTCTGCGTGATCAAGGTCGGTGCCGCGACCGAGGTCGAGCTCAAGGAGAAGAAGCACCGTCTGGAGGACGCCATCTCCGCGACCCGCGCCGCGGTCGAGGAGGGCATCGTCTCCGGTGGTGGCTCCGCGCTCGTCCACGCCTCCAAGGTGCTGGAGGGCAACCTCGGCAAGGAGGGCGACGAGGCCACCGGTGTCGCCGTCGTCCGTCGCGCCGCCGTCGAGCCGCTGCGCTGGATCGCGGAGAACGCCGGCAAGGAGGGCTACGTCATCGTCTCCAAGGTCGCCGAGCTGGAGGCCGGACACGGCTACAACGCGGCCACCGAGGAGTACGTCGACCTGGTCAAGGCCGGCGTCATCGACCCGGTCAAGGTGACCCGCTCCGCGCTGGAGAACGCCGCTTCCATCGCTTCGCTGCTGCTCACGACCGAGACGCTGGTCGTCGAGAAGCCGGCTGAGGACGAGGGTGACGCCGGTCACGGCGGTCACGGCCACTCGCACTGAGTCTGACGCTTTAACGGTGACGGGCCCCGGCCCGGCCCCCTCCCCAGGGGCGCCGGCCCGGGGCCCGCCTGCGTCCACCTACCGGTCCGCGGTTCCCTGCGGGGTGCGCTCATCTGGCGGTGCGCTGTTCCGCGGGGTGCGTCCCGCTGTTGCGCAGTTCCCCGCGCCCCCTATCGGGGCCCGTCCGGCGGCCGTGCGCTGGCCCGTGCGGGTGCGTGGGGGGATTCGCGCAGTTCCCCGCGCCCCTATCGGGGCTGACTGGTTGGGGTCTGTCTGCGGCTTCTCCAGCGCGGGTGCGCTGCGGGGCGGACGACGACGGCGAGGAGCGCCCGAGATCCAGGGGCGCGGGGAACTGCGCAATCCCACCACGCACCCCGCAGGGAACCACCACCGCCAGGTGTAAGCACCCGATAGGGGGCGCGGGGAACTGCGCGAGCAACCACAGTGCACCCGCACAGGACAGCGCACCGCGAGGCCAACGCACCCGATCAGGGGCGCGGGGAACTGCGCAAAGCACCAGCGCACCCGCAGGGCAGCGCACCCGCACAAGACACCACAAAGGACACCGCGTCAGCGAGGACCGTACTTGCGGCCGGTCGAGGCGGTGATCCCACCAAGCAGGGGCCGCGGTGCCAACTTCGCGAGCCCCATCAGCGCCTTGTACCGGGGATCGGGAACGGAAACGACCTTGCCCCGGGAGAGGTCGCCCAACGCCGCACCGACCACCTTGTCCGCGTCCAACCACATCCACCCGGGGATGTTCTCCGTGCCCATCCCGGCCCGCTCGTGGAACTCCGTACGGACGAACCCGGGGCACAGCGCCATCAGCCGCACCCCCGAACCGCCGAGGTCCTTCGCCGCGCCCTGGGTGAACTGCACGACCCACGCCTTGGACGCCCCGTACGTGCCGCGCGGCAGGAACGCCGCGACGGAGGCCACGTTCACGACCGCCCCGCGCCCCCGCTCCCGCATCGCCCCCGTCGCCGCGGCCGTGATCCGCAGCACCGCCTCGCAGTGCACCTTGAGCATCGTCAACTCGTCGGCGACCGGCACGTCCAGGAAACGGCCCTTGTTCCCGAAGCCGGCGTTGTTCACCAACAGGTCCACCGGCCGCCGCGGTTGGGACGAGCGGGCGGCCACCGCTTCGATCCCCTCGTCGGTGGCGAGGTCGGCGCGGAGCACCTCGGCCTCCACCCTGTGCCGGTCGTGCAGTTCGGTGGCCTGCGCGCGCAGCCGCTCGACGTCGCGCGCCACGAGTACCAGGTCGTGGCCGTCCGCGGCGAGGCGGCGGGCGAACGCCGCGCCGATACCGGCGGTCGAACCCGTGATCAGAGCCGTAGTCATGGGGCAAGGTTAGTGATCGCGGGGCGCGGCCCGGTGGCCCACCCGCTTCACTGCGCGTACTTCTCCCGGTACGCCAGCGCCAGTTCCCGGGTCTCCGGGTGCAGCGCGTCCCCGGCGACGAGCACCCGGGGTAGCAGTTCGCGCCGGGTGGTGAGGGCACGGAACTCCGTCAGCACGGTGATGTCGTGGTCGGGCCGGTGCACGACCTCCACCGGATCGCCCGCCCGGACCTCGCCGGGGGTGATCACCCGCAGGTACGTGCCGGGGGCGCCCTTCTCGGTGAACTTGCGGACCCAGCCGCGTTCCCCGAGGAAGCCCGCGAAGGTCCGGCACGGTATGCGGGCCGAGGACACCTCCAGCACCAGCTCCCCGCCGACCCGCCAGCGCTCGCCGATCAGGGCGTGCGTGATGTCGACGCCCTCGGTCGTGAAGTTCTCGCCGAAGCAGCCGGCGGGCAGTGCGCGGCCCAGGTCGGGTTCCCAGTCGTCGAGGTCCTCCCGGGCGAAGGCGTACACGGCCTGGTCGTTGCCCCCGTGGTGGCGGAGGTCGCACACCGCGTCCCCCGCGAGCCCGCTGCCGCCGATGCCCTTGGGCCCCGGCGCGGCCACCCGCAGCGGGCCCGTCACCGGGCGTTTGTCGATGCCGGTCACCCCGTCCAGCTGCTTGGTGTAGGGGACGGCCTTCGGCCTGCCGGCATTCAGTGACAGAAGCTTCATGCTTCGCACGTTATGCACCCCGAGGTGAAAGTGTCGATGGATTATTTCACTGGACACCCAAGGGGTGCTTATGCTCGCGTACCATGGCGGGGTGATCGAGGCCCGTCATCTCCGTGTCCTGCGTGCGGTCGCCGCCACCGGTTCCTTCTCCGCGGCGGCCCGCGAACTGGGCTGCACCCAGCCCGCCGTGAGCCAGCAGATGAAGGCCCTGGAGGCGTCCTCCGGCACCCCGCTGATCGTCCGCGCCGGCCGTGAGATGCGGCTGACCCAGGCCGGCGAGGCCCTGGTGCGGCACGCCGCCGGCATCCTCGCGGGGCTGACCGCCGCCGAGGAGGAGGTCGCCGCGATCGCGGGGCTGCGGGCGGGCCGGGTCCGGCTGGTGTCCTTCCCGAGCGGTAGCTCGACCCTGGTCCCGGCGGCCCTCGCCGCCCTGCGCGCCGCCCACCCGGGCACCCGGGTCTCCCTCGTGGAGGCGGAGCCGCCGCGCTCGGTGGAGATGCTGCGCGAGGGCGACTGCGACGTGGCGCTCGCCTTCCACTACGCGGACCCGGCCGGGGCGGAGGGCGCGGACGCCGCGGCCGAGGGGGCCGGCGGGCGGCTGCCGGAGGAGTGGACCGACCTGACGGTACGGCCGCTCTTCGCGGACCGGCTGGTCGGTCTGGTCCCGGAAGGGCACCCGCTCGCCGACGCGGGGACGGTCCGGATCGAGGAGTTCGCCGACGACCCGTGGATCGCGGGGTGCCCGCGCTGCCGCCGCCAGCTCGTGGACGTGTGCGAGAACGCCGGGTTCACGCCCCGGATCGACTTCGCCACCGACGACTACCCGGCGGTGACGGGACTGGTCGGCGCGGGGCTCGGCGTGGCGGTGCTCCCGGAACTGGCCCTGGAGTCGATCCGGCCCAAGGGGGTGCGCACCGTGACGGTGGAGCCCGCCGTACGGCGGCAGATCGTGGCGCTCACCCTGCCGGACCTGGCACAGGTCCCGGCGGTCGCGGCCACCCTCGACCACCTCGCCCGGGTCGCCCGGCACTGACGGCGTACGGGGTCGGGCCGCCCGCGCGCACGATCCCCCCGTCCGCGCGCACGATGCCCGGGGCGGGTGGCCGGCGCGCCCGTCCTGGTGGAGAGGAAACGTTCCCTCAGTGGGGGCGGGGCGCGCTGTGCGCCGAGGTCGCCGCGCTCGCCGGGACCAGCCGGTTGCGGGCCCGTCCCATCAGTTCCTCGCGTTCGTCCTCGGTGAGTCCGCCCCAGACCCCGTAGGGCTCGCGCACCTGGAGCGCGTGCGCGGCGCACTCGGCCCGCACCGGGCAGCGCATGCAGACCTCCTTGGCCGAGTTCTCGCGCGCACTGCGTGCCGCACCGCGCTCGCCCTCCGGGTGGAAGAAGAGCGAACTGTCCACCCCGCGGCAGGCCGCGAGGAGCTGCCAGTCCCACAGATCGGCGTTCGGTCCGGGAAGGCGGGAGAAATCTGCCATTGCGTGTCCCCTTCAGCGTGCGTACAGCTGGTGGCCGTGCCGACGCGGACAGCGCCCACGACGCTACAACTACTGTCGAAGAAGATGAAAATATGACTCTTTGCGAATCTAGCCTCAGACACCGGTGAAAGTGAAGAAAAGCCGCTAAATGGGGCATCGGTCTTGACGAAAGCTTTCTCATCACGCGCCGTGCCGAGGGAGTGTCGGACCCCTCACGTAGAGTGCCGAAGGTGGCTGAGTGACCCGTAACTCTTTCGGGTGACCATCGTTGAGAGGTCCGGAGGCGGTTGAGCAAACAAGCGCTCGGGCACACGTCCGGGAGCGTCAACCGCACAGGTGACGATTCGTACCAGCCTGGAGGCTCAAGGTGACGCGCATCAGCTGCGGAGGACGGTCATGACTTCCGTCCTCGTCTGCGACGACTCCCCGCTCGCCCGGGAAGCGCTCCGCCGTGCGGTGGCGACCGTGCCCGGCGTCGAGCGGGTCACGACGGCGGCCAACGGCGAGGAAGTCCTCCGCCGCTGGGGTGCCGACCGCTCGGATCTGATTCTGATGGACGTGCGCATGCCCGGACTGGGCGGTGTGGAAACGGTGCGGCGGCTGCTCTCCGCCGATCCGGGCGCCCGGATCATCATGCTCACGGTCGCCGAGGACCTCGACGGGGTCGCCCTCGCGGTGGCCGCCGGGGCCCGTGGCTACCTGCACAAGGACGCCTCGCGCGCCGAACTGCGCGCCACGGTCACCCAGGCGCTGGCCGACCCCACCTGGCGGCTGGCCCCCCGGCGCCTCAGGTCGGCCGAGATGGGCGCCGCGCCCACCCTCACCGCCCGGGAGATCCAGGTGCTCGAAGGGATGAGCCACGGCCGCTCCAACGCGGAGATCGGTCGCGAGCTGTTCCTCTCCGAGGACACGGTGAAGACCCACGCCCGGCGGCTGTTCAAGAAGCTCGGCGCCTCGGACCGCGCGCACGCCGTGGCGCTCGGATTCCGGTGGGGCCTGGTCCGCTAGGAGGATCGGTGCCGCCCCACGGGTACGGCGATCCCCGCCCGCCCACGGCGGGCGGGGCGGGGCGCGCCGTGGTGCGCCGACCCCTCCTGACCACGGCGAAGGTCATCGACGGGCCCCCTCCGGGGCCCGTCGGAACCGGTGCATATGGTGGGGCGGACGGGCCCGTTCGCGCGGTGTGTACGACGGGCGTCCCCCGTTTCGCGGCCGATGCCGCATCCTTGAGGTGTGGAGTTCCTCGGGGACGGGTCGGCCGAGCGGAAGGGGAGGGACCGGGACATGAGCGCCGGCGCACCTACTCATAACGCTTCGGTGCACAACAACGGACGCGGTGCCACGGACGGCGGAGCGGCAGGGCACCATGGACCGATGCGCGAAGACGAGCCCACGGTGATCGGTGCGCTCGTCCACCGTGCCGTCGACGGTGACGCGCAGGCCACGCACGACCTGCTCGCCCGCGTGCATCCGCTGGCGCTGCGCTACTGCCGCACCCGGTTGTCCCGGTTGCCCGGTGACGCACGGCACTTCGTGGAGGACCTCGCCCAGGAGGTCTGCGTGGCGGTGCTGCTCGCGCTGCCGCGGTACAAGGACACCGGGCGGCCCTTCGAGGCGTTCGTCTTCGCGATCGCCGCGCACAAGGTCGCCGACCTCCAGCGGGCCGCGATGCGGCACCCCGGTTCGACGGCGGTCCCCTCCGACGAGATGCCCGAGCGGCCCGACGACTCGCTCGGACCCGAGGAGCGCGCGCTGTTGAACAGCGACGCGGCCTGGGCGAAGAAGCTGCTGGCCAACCTCCCCGAGAACCAGCGGGAGCTGTTGCTGCTGCGGATCGCGGTCGGGCTCACGGCCGAGGAGACCGGGCAGATGCTCGGGATGTCGCCCGGAGCGGTCCGGGTCGCCCAGCACCGCGCCCTCAGTCGCCTCCGCGCCCTCGCCGAGCAGTAGGACCCGTTCCGGCGGACGTCCGCCGCCTCGGGCGCACGTCCGGTCACCCTCCGTCGCGCGCACCCGAACGGGGAATGGGAGCCGTCCGCTTCCCGTTAGCATGGACATCCCGCACGGACAAGGCCATCTGGAAGGTGTCATGACTGCCAACGTCGACGGAGTACCCGGGAAATTCGCGACACTCGGGCTGACCTACGACGATGTGCTGCTCTTGCCGGGCGCCTCGGACATGGCGCCGGACCAGATCGACACCTCCTCGCTGATCTCCCGCAACGTCCGCGTGAACATCCCGCTGCTCTCCGCGGCGATGGACAAGGTCACCGAGTCCCGCATGGCCATCGCCATGGCCCGCCAGGGCGGCGTCGGCGTCCTGCACCGCAACCTGTCGATCGCCGACCAGGCGAACCAGGTGGACCTCGTCAAGCGCTCGGAGTCGGGCATGGTCACCGACCCGATCACCGTGCACCCGGACGCCACCCTCGGCGAGGCCGACGCGATCTGTGCCAAGTTCCGGATCAGCGGCGTCCCCGTCACCGACGGCAACGGCAAGCTCCTCGGCATCGTCACCAACCGTGACATGGCCTTCGAGACGGACCGCTCGCGCCAGGTCCGCGAGGTCATGACCCCGATGCCGCTGGTCACCGGCAAGGTCGGCATCTCCGGCGGCGACGCGATGGAGCTGCTGCGCCGCCACAAGATCGAGAAGCTGCCGCTGGTGGACGACGGCGGCGTCCTCAAGGGCCTCATCACCGTCAAGGACTTCGTCAAGGCCGAGAAGTACCCGAACGCCGCCAAGGACGCCGAGGGCCGGCTCATCGTCGGTGCCGCGGTGGGCGTCGCCGGGGACGCCTTCGAGCGCGCCCAGGCCCTGATCGAGGCGGGCGTCGACTTCATCGTCGTGGACACCGCGCACGGGCACTCCCGACTGGTCGGCGACATGATCGCCAAGATCAAGTCGAACTCCTCGGGCGTGGACGTCATCGGCGGCAACATCGCCACCCGCGACGGTGCGCAGGCCCTGATCGACGCCGGCGCGGACGCGGTGAAGGTCGGCGTCGGCCCCGGTTCCATCTGTACGACCCGGGTGGTCGCCGGCATCGGCGTTCCGCAGGTCACCGCCATCTACGAGGCGTCCCTCGCGGCCAAGGCGGCCGGGGTCCCGGTCATCGGGGACGGCGGCCTCCAGTACTCCGGTGACATCGCCAAGGCGCTGGTCGCCGGCGCCGACACCGTGATGCTGGGCTCGCTGCTCGCCGGGTGCGAGGAGTCCCCGGGCGAGCTGCTGTTCATCAACGGCAAGCAGTTCAAGTCGTACCGCGGCATGGGTTCGCTCGGTGCGATGCAGTCGCGCGGCGACCGCCAGTCCTTCTCCAAGGACCGCTACTTCCAGGAGGGCGTCGCCTCCGACGAGAAGCTGGTGCCCGAGGGCATCGAGGGCCAGGTGCCGTACCGCGGTCCGCTCTCGGCGGTCGTCCACCAGCTGGTCGGCGGGCTGCGCCAGTCCATGTTCTACGTCGGCGGGCAGACCGTTCCGGACCTCCAGGACAAGGGCCGGTTCGTGCGGATCACCTCCGCCGGGCTCAAGGAGAGCCACCCGCACGACATCCAGATGACCGTCGAGGCACCGAACTACAGCCGCAAGTAACCCGCCACCGCAGGCAGCGGCCCGACGAGGGCGGCTCCGGGAGACTCCGGAGCCGCCCTCGTCGCGCGTGTCGGGGATACTGGAAGGCGCTGGAACGCAAAGGGAGAGGCCACACACGTGACTGAGATCGAGATCGGGCGCGGCAAGCGCGGGCGCAGGGCGTATGCCTTCGACGACATCGCCGTCGTGCCGAGCCGTCGCACGCGCGACCCGAAGGAGGTCTCGATCGCCTGGCAGATCGACGCCTACCGCTTCGAGCTGCCGTTCCTGGCGGCCCCCATGGATTCGGTGGTCTCCCCGCAGACCGCGATCCGCATCGGTGAGCTGGGCGGCCTGGGCGTACTGAACCTCGAAGGGCTGTGGACCCGCTACGAGGACCCGCAGCCGCTGCTGGACGAGATCGCCGAGCTGGACTCGGTGACCGCGACCCGCCGGCTCCAGGAGATCTACGCGGAGCCGATCAAGGAGGAGCTGATCGGGCTCCGCATCAAGGAGGTGCGGGACTCCGGCGTGGTGACGGCCGCCGCGCTGTCCCCGCAGCGGACCGCGCAGTTCTCCAAGGCCGTCGTGGACGCCGGGGTCGACATCTTCGTCATCCGGGGCACCACCGTCTCCGCCGAGCACGTCTCGGGCGCCGCGGAGCCGCTGAACCTGAAGCAGTTCATCTACGAGCTGGACGTGCCGGTCATCGTCGGCGGCTGCGCCACGTACACGGCGGCGCTGCACCTGATGCGGACCGGGGCGGCGGGCGTGCTCGTGGGCTTCGGCGGCGGGGCTGCGCACACCACCCGCAACGTGCTGGGCATCCAGGTCCCGATGGCGACGGCCGTCGCCGACGTGGCCGCGGCCCGTCGCGACTACATGGACGAGTCCGGCGGCCGGTACGTGCACGTCATCGCCGACGGCGGGGTGGGCTGGTCCGGTGACCTGCCGAAGGCGATCGCCTGCGGCGCCGACGCGGTGATGGTCGGCTCGCCGCTGGCCCGTGCCACCGACGCGCCCGGCAAGGGGCTGCACTGGGGCATGGAGGCGGTGCACGAGGACGTGCCCCGCGGAAAGCTGGTGGACCTCGGGGCGGTCGGGACCACGGAGGAGATCCTCACCGGTCCCTCGCACATCCCCGACGGGTCCATGAACTTCTTCGGCGCGCTGCGGCGGGCCATGGCCACGACCGGGTACAGCGAGCTCAAGGAGTTCCAGCGGGTCGAGGTCACGGTGGCCGACGCGCAGCACAAGCGGTGAGGTAGCCGCCCGGGAGCGTGCGCGGCCCGGGCGGTGCGGGGGTGCTTCGGCCCGATGAACGGGGTCCGGAGCACCCCCTTTTTTCGTGGGCGGGGACGGGTGGAGGCGGGTCCGTGCGGAGGCGCTGTGTTCGCTCGCGACGGTCTCCGCGCTCCTCCGGCCGAGGGCTGGTGGCCCTCCGTCAGAGGCGGTGGGCCGTTCCGGTGGGGGTGGCGCCCGTGGTGTCCAGGAGCAGTTGGGCCTTGACCGCGAGGCCCTGGAGGTCGTAGGTGCGGTGGTGCTGGAGGAGCAGGGTGAGATCGGCGTCGGCGGCGGATTCGTAGAGCGAGTCCGCGCGCGGCACCGGGCGGTCCAGGACGCTCCACGCGGGGACGTGGGGGTCGTGGTAGCTGACCGAGGCGCCCAGTTCCATCAGGCGGACGGCGATCTCCCGGGCGGGTGAGCCCTGGAGGTCGGGCACGTCGGGCTTGTAGGTGACCCCGAGCAGGAGCACCCGGGCGCCCCGCGCCGACTTCCCGTGTTCGTTCAGGAGCGTCGCGGCCCGCTGGATGACGTACCGGGGCATCTGGCCGTTCACCTGTTGGGCGAGTTCGACCATCCGCAGCGGGCGGACCGCGTACGGGGGGCCGGAGAGGTCCTGCGGCACCCCGTGGCCGCCCACTCCGGGTCCGGGGCGGAACGCCTGGAACCCGAAGGGTTTGGTCTCGGCGCAGCGTACGACGTCCCAGAGGTCGACGCCGAGGTCGTGACAGAGCACGGCCATCTCGTTGACGAGGGCGATGTTGACGTGCCGGAAGTTGGTCTCCAGCAGTTGCACGGTCTCGGCCTCCCGGGTGCCGCGCGCGCGGACCACCTTGTCGGTGAGGCGTCCGTAGAACGCGGCGGCCGACTCGGTGCAGGCGGGGGTGAGACCGCCGATGACCTTGGGGATCGCGGTCCAGGGGTGGGTGCGGTTGCCGGGGTCCACCCGGCTGGGGGAGTACGCGAGGTGGAAGTCACGGCCGGCGCGCAGTCCGGAGCCCTCCTCCAGCAGGGGGCGCAGGTACTCCTCGGTGGTGCCCGGTGGGACGGGCGATTCGAGGATGACGGTGGTGTGCGGGCGCAGCCGACCGGCGAGGACGCGCGCCGCCTCACCCAGGGGGGTGAGGTCGGGCGATCCGTCCGCGCCGCGCGGGGCGGGCACGCAGATCACGGCGGTGCGGACCCGGCCGAGGCCCTTGGAGTCGGTGGTGGGGGTGAATCCGCCCGCGAGCATCCGGCGCAGTTCGGCCGTGCTGAGGACGCCGCCGTCGAGCAGCGGGGCGGGCCCGTGCCAGCCGTCCGGGGCGGGACGGAGGTCATGGCCGAGGGTGGGGATCCCGGCGGCCACGGCGGCCTGGGCGAGCGGCAGTCCGAGCGGGCCGAGTCCGATGACGGCGAGGTCTGCGGGCATGACGGGGGCGTCCTTCCCAGTAGCAAGGAACGGGAGGGTCGCGCAAGCCCTGTGGACAAAGTGGACCAGCGCACTGTCAGACTAGGAGTAAATATGACCGTTTTGCGGTATTGGGCGCGGTGACGCACCGAGTGTTGTCCACAGGTGGACGGTGGGTGGTGGTGGAAGCGGGGTCGTGCGGCGAGAATCGGTGCACGGGGTGACGATGGCACCAGAGGGCAGGCGTTGGGTGTGCGGTACGGGGGACACGGGCACCCGCCGGATGTGCGGGACCGGCCCCGGACGTGACGGGAGGCAGCGGTGAGGACAGCGACACTGGGCCCGGCGGAGCGCGCCGAGTCGCTCGCGGGCATGGCCGAGCGCGAGTTGGACATCCTGGTCGTGGGCGCCGGGGTGGTCGGAGCGGGCACCGCGCTGGACGCGGTGACCAGAGGGCTGTCCACCGGCCTGGTGGAGGCGCGGGACTGGGCCTCGGGCACCTCCAGCCGCTCCAGCAAACTGATCCACGGCGGCCTGCGCTACCTGGAGATGCTGGACTTCGCCCTGGTGCGGGAGGCGCTGAAGGAACGCGGCCTGCTGCTGGAGCGGCTCGCCCCGCACCTGGTGAAACCGGTGCCGTTCCTCTACCCCCTCCAGCACAAGGGCTGGGAACGCCTCTACGCCGGCTCGGGCGTCGCCCTGTACGACGCCATGTCGATGGCCAAGGGACACGGCCGGGGCCTGCCGCTGCACCGCCACCTGAGCCGACGTCACGCCCTGCGGGTGGCCCCCTGTCTCAAGAAGGACGCCCTCACCGGCGCCCTCCAGTACTACGACGCCCAGATGGACGACGCCCGTTACGTGGCCACCCTGGTCCGCACCGCCGCCGCGTACGGGGCGAAGGTCGCCAACCGCGCCCGGGTCATCGGCTTCCTGCGCGAGGGCGAACGCGTCGTCGGGGCACGGGTCCAGGACGTCGAGGGCGGCGGCGAGTACGAGGTGCGCGCCAAACAGGTCGTCAACGCCACGGGCGTGTGGACCGACGACACCCAGGCACTGGTGGGGGAGCGGGGCCAGTTCCACGTCCGCGCCTCCAAGGGCATCCACCTCGTCGTCCCCAAGGACCGCATCAACGCGACGACCGGCCTCATCCTGCGCACCGAGAAGAGCGTCCTGTTCGTCATCCCCTGGGGCCGCCACTGGATCGTCGGCACCACCGACACCGACTGGGACCTCGACAAGGCCCACCCCGCCGCCTCCAGCGCCGACATCGACTACCTGCTGGAACACGTGAACTCGGTGCTCGCCGTCCCCCTCACCCGGGACGACGTGCAGGGCGTGTACGCGGGCCTGCGCCCGCTGCTCGCCGGGGAGTCGGACGCCACCAGCAAGCTGTCCCGCGAACACACGGTCGCCCACCCGGTGCCCGGTCTGGTCGTCGTCGCGGGCGGCAAGTACACCACCTACCGGGTGATGGCCAAGGACGCGGTGGACGAGGCGGTGCACGGCCTCGACCAACGGGTCGCCGACTGCGTCACGGAGGACGTCCCGCTGGTCGGCGCCGAGGGGTACCGGGCGCTGTGGAACGCCCGCGCCCGCACCGCCGCGCGCACCGGTCTGCACGTGGTCCGCGTCGAGCACCTGCTCAACCGGTACGGCTCGCTCAGCGAGGAGCTGCTCGACCTCGTCGCCGCCGACCCCGGCCTCGGCGCCCCCCTCACCGGGGCCGACGACTACCTGCGCGCCGAGGTCGTCTACGCCGCCTCGCACGAGGGCGCCCGCCACCTGGATGACGTCCTCACCCGGCGCACCCGCATCTCCATCGAGACCTTCGACCGGGGGACCCGCTGCGCCCGGGAGGCCGCGGAGTTGATGGCCCCGGTGCTCGGCTGGGACGAGGGACAGATCGCGCGCGAGGTGCAGCACTACGAGAAGCGGGTGGAGGCCGAGCGGGAGTCCCAGCGCCAGCCGGACGACCTCACGGCGGACGCGGCGAGACTCGGCGCCCCCGACATCGTCCCGCTCGGCTGACCGCCCCGGCCCGTAGCGCGCTGCGGGGCACGGGGGCTGACCCCCAGTGAGGGGACGGCGGCGGGTCGTGCCGTCGCCCTCCCCCCGGCGGACGCGAGGCTCCCGACACTTCGCCCACCCCGGAGCGTTTCCCGCCCGATACGGCAACTCGCCGTGCACGGAAGGTCGCTGGAGCGTCACCGTGAGGGCGCCGCGCCGATACGGGACTTGCCCTTACCGGACAACGGGGAGAGGCTGTCGCACAGGGCCGGGACCTTCCCCGGAGCCGGGGCGTGTGCTGCCCTGCTCCGAAGCCGCCGGCGCGGCTCCCGCCGTGCAGGCACGGCGCGGGACACGGACCAGGTGACGGCCACCCCCGAGGCGTACGTCATGGGTGACGGACGCCCCCGGGGCACCGGGCGATCCCCCGGTGGGGGACAATGAAGGCTCTGTCAGGGCGGGTTGCAGAGGGGACGCATGTCGGACGCGGAACAGAGGGGCGGGGCCCGTCGCGACGTCACGGCCGCCCCGACCGGGCAGCGGAGCGACGAGAAGTCCGGCACGCGGTCGGGAACCTCCCGGGCGACCGAGCCCCGCAAGGGAACCGGTGCCGGACCGGCGGACCTCCCGGGCCGGGAACCCGATGCGGGGGAGCCCGGCAAGTCCGGTGCGCACCAGGGCGATTCGGCCGGTGCACGGGGTGCGGCCCGTGCCGGCGCGACCAGCCCCCCGCAGGACGCCCGAGAGCCGGGGGACGCCGGGCCCGCCGCCCCGCAGCGGGCACCTGCCGACCGCTCGGCGCCGGCCGCCGAGCGCTCCGCCGGCAGCAGAGCGCGCGGCGGCCGGACCACCCCGACCACGACCGGCGAACGCCTGCTCGCGGGCCGGTACCGGCTCGGTGACGTGCTCGGCCGGGGCGGCATGGGCACGGTCTGGCGGGCCAAGGACGAAACCCTCGGCCGGACCGTCGCCGTCAAGGAACTCCGCTTCCCCCACACCATCGACGAGGAGGAGAAGCGCCGCCTGATCACCCGCACCCTGCGGGAGGCGAAGGCGATCGCCCGCATCCGCAACAACAGCGCGGTGACCGTCTACGACGTGGTCGACGAGGACGACCGCCCGTGGATCGTCATGGAACTCGTCGAGGGCAAGTCCCTGGCCGAGGCGATCAAGGAGGACGGCCTCCTCACACCCCGCCGGGCCGCCGAGGTCGGCCTCGCCGTGCTGAACGTGCTGCGCGCCGCGCACGGCGAGGGCATCCTGCACCGGGACGTGAAGCCGTCCAACGTGCTCATCGCCGACGACGGCCGCGTGGTGCTCACCGACTTCGGCATCGCCCAGGTCGAGGGCGACCCGTCCATCACCTCGACCGGCATGCTCGTCGGCGCCCCCTCGTACATCTCGCCCGAGCGCGCCCGGGGCCACCGCCCCGGACCGGCCGCCGACCTCTGGTCGCTCGGCGGGCTGCTGTACGCGTCGGTGGAGGGCATCCCGCCGTACGACAAGGGCTCCGCGATCGCGACCCTCACCGCCGTCATGACCGAACCCCTGGACCCGCCGCAGAACGCGGGCCCGCTGGAGGAGGTCATCTACGGGCTGTTGGCGAAGGACCCCGCGCAGCGACTCGACGACGAGGGCGCCCGCGCCCTGCTCACCGACGTGCTCAACGCCCCTGACGGACCGCTGGCCGCGCCCGCCGACCCGACCGTCGTCATCGCGATGCCCGTGGTGACGGAGGCCGCCCTCGCGGAGCAGCGCGCCCAGCGCACCCGGGGTCGGGGGGTCGACCGCAAGAAGTGGTCCACCCGCAAGACGGGCGCCGCGGGCGCTGCCGCGGCCGGGTCCGCCGCGGTGGCCGGTGCGGCACCGGTCGCACCCCCCGCGCCGCCGCCTGTGCCGGGTCGCCCCGGGGCGCGGACCGCCCCGCCCGCCACCGGCGCCCTCCCGGGCGCCGTCTCCCCGGCCGCCGCGTCGACGGCCGGGGCCGGCGCCGGACGTCCGGCACCGACCGGAGCCGCCCACGGACGGGCGGGCGCCCCGCAGTCGGGCCCGCCCGGTGCGGCGAGCGGCGCACCGGTCGTGACCCGCAGCAGCGGTTCCCGCGGACCCGGGGCCTCGCTGACCGACGTGATGCCCCGCCGCACCCTGGTGGTGATCGCCGTGGTCGTGGCCCTCGCCGTGGTGGCGGGCGTCGTGGCCCTCGCGATGCGCGACGACGACACCTCCGGCGACGAGAGCAAGGGCAGCGACAAGGTCGCCTCCAGCGGCGCCACCGGCGGTGGCGCCGCCGGTCAGGGCACCGAAGACGACGCCGAGGACACCGGTACGGGCGCCGAGGACCCCGCCGACAAGAAGGCCGGGGCCACCGGGGACGCAGCCGGCGACTCCGGGAAGGACACCCCGGACGACGCCGCGGACCAGAAGCCCGACTCCGATGCGGACTCCGGTAAGGAACCCGGCAAGGAACCCGGCAAGGAGTCCGGCAAGGAGTCCGACACCGCCGCCGCCTCCACGCACCGGCACGACCAGGGGTTCTCCGTCGGGCTGCCCAAGGGCTGGAAGCTCCGCTCCACCGACCTCGCCGGCGCCCGCTACGCCGGACCGAACGGTCAGCGCCTGCTCGTCGGCTGGACGACCACCCCCAAGGACGACGCGGTCGCCGACTGGAAGAACCAGGAACGGTCCATGCGGCGCGCGCAGTACGAGCGCGTACACATCAAGGGCGTCGACTACCGGGGGTGGGAGGCCGCGGACTGGGAGTTCACCTACGCCGAGGACGGCACCAAGTACCGGGTGACCAACCGCGGTTTCGTGGTCAACTCCCGTCAGGGGTACGCCCTCATGTACACCGCCCGGGCCGCCGACTGGAGCGGCGCCGACCGCAAGCAGACCTGGCGGACCTTCACCGAGACGTTCCAGCCCAAGTCCTGACGCACCGCCCGGAGCCGGGCGCGTCGCACCGTGGAGCCCGCCACCGGGGGGTGCCCCGGAATCCACGGCTCCGCCGCGTCCCGGGAACCGAACGTCCCACGAGATCCGGCATCCGCGCTCGACGCCCCGCTCAGGACACGTATCGTGAAGGGCCGCGGACCGTGTGCAGCGGGACGCGGACGCGCAACCAACGGAACCGACCGACCGTACCGGACCACCGGACAGGGGGAGCGCCGTGGACGACTACGCGGGGCGCGTGCTCGCCGACCGTTATCGCCTGCCCCTCGCGCCGTCCGACGAGGACGCGGCGTACCTGCGGGCGTTCGACACCTACAGCGGACAGGAAGTCCTGGTCCGGCAGGTGCCGTTGCCGGAGATCGTCGAAGCCGAGGTGCTCGACGCGGACGGGTTGCCCGAGGGCTTCGCGCTCAGCGAGTCGGGCCGGGCGGCCGTGGCCCGCGCCACCGACCCCGCCGTGCGCCGCGCCATCGAGGCCGCCCAGGCCGCCGCCCAAATACCCGATCACCCCCGCCTCGACCAGGTCTTCGACGTCTTCGCCGACGGCGGCTCGCTGTGGATCGTCAGTGAACTCGTCGCCGCCCGACCGCTGTCCGCGTACCTCGACGAGGAACTGCTGTCGCCCTACCGGGCGGCCGAGGTCGCCGCGGACGTCCTGACCGGGCTGCGCGCCCTGCACGCCCACGGCTGGGTGCACCGCAACATCACCGCCCGCACGGTGATGATCCTCGACGACGGCCGGGTCATGCTCACCGGACTCGCCGCCGGGGCCGCCGAGGAGGCCCTGTGCGGGTACGACCCGCGCCCCGACCCCGCCGCCGGAGCGCCCTCCGGCACGCCCCGGGGGCACGTGGGCGACGGCAGCGGCTTCGGCAGCTCCCCCGGCAGCGGGCGCGCCACCGTCGCCGGTCCCTGGAACGGCGCCGCCCCGGACGCGCCCCCGGCCCCGGACGCGCCCGCAGGTCCGGACGGTCCCGCCGCGGGAGGCATCCTCCCTCCGGACGGCTGGTCCTCCGAGGGCCGGTCCCCGGACGGTCTGTCCCCGGACGGCCGCCCCACCACCGGCCGCACCTGGGCCGAGGCGACCGGCGCCGGCCGACCCCCCGCGCACCCCGCCGCGCCCACCGGGCCCGTCGCTCCGGGAACCACCGGGCTCCCCGGGCTCCCCGCGCTGCCCGGTGCACCGGGCGCCGTCGCGAGCGGTCCCCGGCTGCCCGCCGAGGGCACCGACGCCCGGGCCGCCCGGGCCGGGGCGATAGCCGCCTACCGGGCCGGCGCCAAGGCCGCCGCCCGGGTCAGCGAGGAGCAGCGGGCCGCGGGCCGGCCCGAGGCGCTCGGCCCGGCCGGGGCCCCCGCCCCGCACCCCGACGGCACCGGCACGCCGAACGAGGCGTCGACACCCGGCCGGGACACCCCGCACGGTCGGATCACCGACCCGTACGGGGTCCGTCGCCCGTCCGCGCAAGCCGACCGTCCCGCGCTCCCCGGGGCCCCGGCCCCGTCCGGCAGCTGGCACGGTGCCCAGCCCCGGGCCGGTGCCGGACCCGTCCCGGACCCGTCCCGGGTCCCCGCGCAACACTCGCCCGTCCCGACGGCGCCCCCGGCCCCGACGACGCACCCCGCACCGGCCGCGTCGTCCGAAGGGGGCTGGGGCAACGCGCCCAGTGCCCCCCGCCGCGGCCCGGCCACCGCGATCGCCGCCGAACGCGCGCGGCAGGCCCGGATGGCCGTCGTCGGGCCCGCCACCGAACGCTGGGCCCCCGAACAGGCCGGTCCGGTCCACGAGAACTGGCAGCTCGCCGCGCCGATCGGGCCGTCCACCGACCTGTGGGCGCTGGGCGCCCTGCTCTTCCGGGCCGTCCAGGGGCACGCCCCGTACCCCGAGGACAGCACCGCGGAACTCGTGCAACTGGTGTGCGCGGAGCCGCCGGCCTTCGCCGAGGAGTGCGGACCGCTGCGCCCGGTCGTCGAGTCGCTGCTGCGTCAGGACCCCACCGAACGGCCCGACTTCGAGGAGCTGCGCGGCTGGCTGCGGTCGCTGATCCGCTCGGCGCCCGAGCCGGACGCCGGGACGTTCGTGATCGCCGCGCCGCCGCCCGATCCGCGCCGGCTCCCGGTGATCCGCCGGCGCGGGGAGCTGCTGCGCCGCCGCAAGTCCCGGTCCCGGCCCCAGAACGGCACCCACCGGCACCGCAAGGAGGCGGCCGGCCCCGCGACCCCCGCCCGCCTGGGACGCACCCTGCTCCTGCTGGTGCTCCTCGGGCTCTCCGGCGCCGTGGCCTACGCGATGTTCTTCATGCCCAAGGCCGGCACCGACGCGGGCGAGGGCCAACGGGCCAGCTCCGTGGGCGGCGCACCGGACGGCTCGTCAGGGGGCGCCGGCAGCTCCGCGGAACCGGACACCCGGCCGGGGAAGACGGACGAGCCGAAGGAGCCCGCCAAGACCGAGAAGCCCGAGAAGCCCGCCAAGACCGGTGCGCCGGGCAAGAGCGGTGAGGGGGAGCGGACCGGTGCCGCCGACCCCGCCGTGCCGGACGGCTTCACGGTCCGCAAGGACGCCGAGGGCTTCCACGTCGCCGTGCCCAACGGCTGGGAACGCCAGCCGAAGAACGCCAGCGGTCAGATCGTCTACACCGACGGACGGTTCCAACTGCTGCTGGTGCCCGGCCGGGACGCGGTCAGCTCGCACGGCTCCGACCCGCTGGTCTACATGCGCGAGACCCAGCGCGAACTCGATCCCTTCCGGGACTCGACCTGGTCCACGTCCAGCGGCATGCGGACCATCGAGGTCGGCGGCCAGATCAGCGGCGAGGGCCAGTTCACCTGGACGGACACCGGCGGCGGCGAACTCTTCGTACGCAACCGGGCGATTAACGTCGACGGCCGCTACCACATCGTCCAACTCCGCGGCCCGGAGTCCGAGCGGGACCGGGTCACGGAACTCTACGAGCAGGCCGCCTCGACGTACCGGGCCAAGGGCTGACCCCGCCGGTTCACAGCGGGCCGCGGGCTCCTCCGGTTCGATCCCGAGCAGGGGGACTTCACACCCGTGCGGCGCCGGGGAAGCAGGAGGTTCCCGTAGGGGAGGGCGGACCGGACCGGAAGCCCTGGACCTAGACTTGAGGGCACGTCAACTTGGTGCCTGACACCACACCACGGGGGAACGTGAACGAGATGAACGGCGTGCTGCTCGCCGGGCGTTACCGGCTTCAGGAGTGCATAGGACGCGGCGGCATGGGCCGGGTGTGGCGGGCGCGCGACGAAGTCCTCCACCGGTTCGTGGCCGTCAAGGAGCTGACCGCGGCCCTGTACGCGGCCGAACGCGACCGGCCCGTCCTGCTCCAGCGCACCCGGGCCGAGGCCCGGGCCGCGGCCCGGATCTCGCACCCCGCCGTGGTCACCGTGCACGACGTGCTGGAACACGACGAACGCCCGTGGATCGTGATGGAGCTGATCGACGGCGGCTCCTTCGCCGACGCCGTGCAGGACCGCGGCAGGATCGACGCCGACGAGGTGGCCCGCACCGGACTGTGGGTCGTGCGGGCGCTGCGGGCCGCGCACGACGCCGGGGTGGTGCACCGGGACGTCAAACCCGCGAACGTCCTGCTCGCCTCCGACGGGCGGGTCCTGCTGACCGACTTCGGGATAGCGCAGGTCGACGGGGACAGCGGGATGACCAAGACCGGCGAGATCGTCGGTTCCGTCGACTACCTCGCCCCGGAGCGGGTGCGCGGCGGCGAACCG
Organism: Streptomyces sp. NPDC127068; assembly: GCF_042724695.1. Lineage (NCBI taxonomy): Bacteria > Bacillati > Actinomycetota > Actinomycetes > Kitasatosporales > Streptomycetaceae > Streptomyces > Streptomyces sp. NPDC127068. The sequence continues at coordinate 134,436 of NZ_JBHXEN010000004.1, forward strand.
GGCCCCGCCTCCGACCTGTGGGCGCTCGGCGCGACCCTGTACACGGCCGTCGAGGGCGTCTCGCCGTTCCGCCGCCCCTCGGCGCTCGGCACCTTCCAGGCCGTGGTGGACGAGGAACCCGCGCCGCCCGCCCACGCCGGACCGCTCACCCCCGTGATCACCGCCCTGCTGCGCAAGGACCCCGAGGCCCGTCCCGCGGCCGAAGAGGTCGAGCGGATGCTGGAGGAGGCCGCCGAGGGCCGTTGGCCGGTCGAGACCGGGCCCGCCGCCGGGTACACCCCGACCCGCCCGGTCCCGCCGGAGGTGCTCGCCGGGCTCGCCGCGGCCCCGCCGCCGCCCGGGGAACCGCCGGCCCCCACCCCGCCGACGTCGACCCCGGTGCCGAGCGACCCGGCGGCGTCCAGCGCCCTGGCCGGCGCGCCGACGACGTCCACCCCCGCCCCGTCCACCCCGCTCCCGCAGGGCCCTCTCCCGCCGAGCCCGCCGCCGCCCGCCCCGTTCCCGTCCACCCCGGCGCACCCCACCGTGCTGCCGACCACGACGGTGGCGTCCGCCCCGCCGACCGGTCGGCCGCGCTGGTACGCGTACCTCGCCGGTGCGGTGGCCGTCGTCGTGCTCAGCGTGGGCGGTGCGGTCGCCCTGCGGTACGTCGACGGGGGCGGCCAGGACGAGCGGCCCGCCGCGGGCGGCAGCGTGGCTCCGGCCGCCACCGGCTCGACGGCCCCGAGCGCCCCTGCGTCCCCGTCGGGCGCATCCTCCGGAACCCCGGCCGGAACCCTCAGCAAGGGCCCCGAAACCCCCGCGGCCGGCCCCACGGGCAGCACGCCCGCCGCCGGTACGAGCGCCCCGCCCGCCGAGGGGGTGCCCGCCGGTTGGGTGCGCGTCAACGACCCCGGGGGGTTCAGTCTGGCCCTACCGCAGGGCTGGCAGCGGAAGATGACGCGGGGGCAGATCGACTACACGCCCGACGGCGGGGAGCACTTCCTGCGCATCGGCGTCGACCCGAGCCCCGACTTCGACACTCCGTACGCCCATCTGCTCGACCTGGAGAAGCAGCTCACCCGGCTGACCGACTACCGCCGGCAGCATCTGGTCCCCCAGACCTTCCGGGACCGGCCGGGAGCCCGCTGGGAGTTCAGCTGGGTCTCCGGCGGTTCGGACACCGCGCCCGGGCCGCGCCGGGCCGTGGAACAGGCCTACTTCAGTCGGGACGGCGTCGAGTACGCGATCTACATGTCCGGTCCCGAGGCGGATTGGGCGACCACGCGCGCACAGTTCGAGACGGTGCTGGGCAGCTGGCGGGAGAACCCGGACGGAACCTGACCGCATCCCCCGAAGTGTGGTGCATGATGGGCTACATGGGGACCGAGGGGGACCGTGCGGCGGTCGGAACGGGTGCCAAGTCCCGTCTCATTGGCGGGCGTTACCTGGTGCGGACCCGGCTCGGCCGGGGCGGCATGGGAGTCGTGTGGGGCGCCGAGGACCAACTCCTCGGGCGCCCGGTGGCGGTCAAACAGCTCGACTCCGATCCCAGCCTGTCCGACGCCGAAGCCCGTAGGGTGCGGGGCCGCACCCTACGGGAGGCGCGGGCGGTGGCGGGCCTGCGGCACCCGAACGTGGTCGTCGTCCACGACGTCGTGGAACACGAGGACGACGCGTACATCGTGATGGAACTCGTCACCGGCGGTTCCCTCGCCGACCGGGTCGCCGCGCACGGTCCGTTACCCGTCGCGGAGGCCGCCCGGATCGGCATCGATCTGCTCGGTGCGCTGTCCGCCGCCCATGCGACGGGGGTGCTGCACCGGGACCTCAAGCCCGACAACGTGCTGCTGGAGGCCGGTTCCGGTCGGGTGGTCCTCACCGACTTCGGGGTGGCGCGGGTCCCCGGCTCCCGGACCCTCACCGAGGAGGGCATGTTCGTCGGCTCGCCCGAGTACAGCGCGCCCGAGCGGATGTCCGGCGGACCGAGCGGCCCGGAGGCCGACCTGTGGTCCCTCGGGGTGCTCCTGTGCGCGGCACTGACCGGGCGGTCGCCCTTCCGACGCGATTCGATCAGCGGCATCCTGCACGCCGTGGTCGCCGAGGAGATACGGCCGCCCGCGCAGGCGGGTCCCCTGTTGCCCGCGGTCCGCGGCTTACTGGAGCGGGACCCCGCGCGGCGGCTCGGGGCGGTGGAGGCCGAGCGGCTGTTGCGGGCGGGGCTGGTCGGCGCGGGTTCCCCCGGGCACGCCCTCCCGACGGCCGGGCCCCGGGGCCTCCCGGTCGTTCCCTCCCCGCAGTCGGGCGGCCCGCGGCCGTCCGCCCCGCCACCCCCGGCCCCCTCACCGGGCGTCCCGGTGCCCGTATCCCTCTCCGTGCCGCAGGGCCTTCCGCACGCCGTGCCGTCCGGCGGGCCCGGGAGCGGCGTCCCGTCCGGCGCCCGGCCCGCGTCGTCGATCGACGACGAACCCCTACTGACGGCCTCCTCCACCTCCGCCGCCTCCTCCACGGCGTCCTCCGCCCCGGCCCGGATGCCCCGCGGAACGGTCCTGGTGGCGGTGCTGGTCGCCGCCGTGGCCGGGGCCGTCGTGGCGGGCTCGGTGATGCTGTTCGGCCAGGGACGGCACGGGGACGACAGCCCGGTGATCGCGGGACCGACCGTCACCGAGACGGCCACCGCATCGACCGGACCGGTCCCCGCCGACGGGGCGGACCGGCCCCGGGCGGACCCCGCGCCCCGCGGCGGCACCGGGACCGCCACGAAGGGCGCCGCCCCGACCGGTGCGGGCCCGTCCCCGAACCCGACCGTCACGGTCACCCGCGGCACCGGCGCGGCCGGTGCGCCGAGCGGCGCCGCCTCCGGTGCCGCCAGCGCCCCCGCGGCCGTCGCCCCCGCCAGCACCCCCCGCCCGCGGGTGCCCGCCGGGTACCAACTGGTCGACGACCCGGCGGGGTTCTCCCTCGCCGTCCCCAACGGGTTCACCCGGTCACGGCAGGGCCACTGGATCGGCTACGCCTCGCCCGGCGGCGAGGTCCGCATCCAGGTGCGGATCGGTGACCGCCACCCCGGCGGTCCGGTCGCGGCGCTGAGCGAGGACCACGGCCGGGGCAAGGAGCGCAGGGCCGAGGTCACCGCCGCCGTCCACCGGGGCCACCCCGCGGCGCGCTGGGAGCTGGTCACCCCGGCCAAGCCGAAGCGGGGCGGCGACCGGTTCGCCGCCGACTTCGCCTGGCAGGACGCCACCCGCCTCACCACCGTCCGGGTGTCCGCCCCGGGCGCCTGGTCGGGGCAGGCCAGGACCCACCTGGCGACGGCCGTGGACACCCTGACCCACCGCTGACCCGGTCCGGACGGGCTCGCCGGGCGGCTGGTGGCGGCCCCTCCGGTTACTGTCGGGTACCCAAAATCCGGGACGGGGGCCTACGCTCACGTTCATGACGGACTCGCAGGCCACCGCACCTCACCAGAGCACGTACACGAACCCCCTCGCCCCCGTGCCGCCCGGCTCCCGCACGGCGCAGGACGTGGTGACGCCCGAGCTGGTGGCCCAGCTCACCAAGGGGATCGTGGGCACGGGTCGCACCGCGAACCACACCCCGTTCACCGGGCAGAAGCTCGCGGACCTGCCCGCGTCCACGCCCGAGGACGTCGAGACCGCCTTCTCCCGGGCCCGCGCGGCCCAGTCCGTCTGGGCGGCCACCCCCGTCCGGGACCGCGCGGCGACCGTCCTGCGCTTCCACGACCTGTTGATCGCCCGCCAGGCCGAGGTGCTCGACCTGATCCAGCTGGAGACCGGCAAGGCCCGACTGCACGCGCACGAGGAGGTCCAGGCGGTGGCGGTGTCCGCCCGCCACTACGGCCACAAGGCGTCCGCGTACCTGCGGCCCCGCCGGCACACCGGGGCGCTCCCCGTACTCACCAAGGTCACCGAACTGCGGCAGCCGCGCGGGGTCGTCGGCCAGATCGCCCCCTGGAACTACCCGCTGGAACTGTCCGTCGGCGATGCCCTGCCCGCGTTCGTCGCCGGGAACGCCGTGGTGATGAAGCCGGACACCGAGACCGCGTTGACGGCGCTGTGGGCCCGGGACCTGCTGGTCGAGGCGGGGCTACCGGCGGACGTCTTCCAGATGGTCATCGGCGAGGGCCCGGTCATCGGCCCCGAGATCGTCCGGCACGCCGACTACGTCTCCTTCACCGGGTCCACCCGCACCGGCCGCGAGGTCGCCCGGGGCGCCGCGGACCGGCTGATCGGCGCGTCCCTCGAACTCGGCGGCAAGAACGCGATGCTCGTCCTGGCCGACGCGGACGTGGAGGCGGCGGCGGCCGGGGCGGTCCGCGCCTGCTTCTCGTCCGCGGGACAGCTGTGCATCTCCATCGAGCGGCTGTACGTCCACGAGTCCGTCGCGGACGCCTTCCTCGACCGGTTCGCCACCCGCACCCGGGCGATGCGGCTCGGCACGGGCCTCGCGTACGGGGCCGACATGGGTTCCCTGGTCGGCGAGCGGCAACTCGCCACGGTCGGCCGGCACGTGGCGGAGGCGGTGGCCCAGGGGGCGCGGGTGGTGGCGGGCGGGGTCGCGCGCCCCGACATCGGCCCGTACTTCTACGAGCCGACCATCCTCGACGGGGTCGGGCCCACGATGGCCGTGTGCGCGGAGGAAACGTTTGGCCCGGTGGTGTCGGTGTACCGGTTCACCGACGAACGGGACGCCGTGTCCCGCGCCAACGCCACGGCCTACGGGCTCAACTCCTCGGTCTGGACGCGGGACGCCCGCCGGGGGCGGGTGCTCGCCGCCCGGCTGCGTTCCGGCACCGTGAACATCAACGAGGGGTACGCGCCCGCGTACGGCAGCGCGCAGTCCCCGATGGGCGGCATGAAGGACTCCGGACTCGGTCGGCGGCACGGCTCCGAGGGCATCCTCAAGTTCACCGAGGCGCAGACCGTCGCGGAGCAGCGGATCATGCCGATGGCGCCCTCGTTCGGGATGACCGACGCGCAGTACGCCACGCTGATGAGTCGCGGCCTGCGGGTGATGAAGGCACTGCGGCTGCGCTGACCTCCGCGCGAGGGCGCCGTGAGTGAAAAGGTGGAGGACCCGCACCCCCCTCCGAGTGCGGGTCCTCCACGTGTGGGGGCGAGCTGCTCACGCCGGGGTGTCGGACGCCTTGCGCTTGCGGACGTAGAACACCGCGCCCGCGCCGGCCAGGACCGCGAGTCCGCCGACCAGGCCGATCACCGGCATGGCCGAGGAGGAACCGGTCTCGGCGAGGTTGCCGGTGACGGGCTGCTGGCTCACGCCGCCCTGGGGGGTGGTGCCGCCGTTGTTCCCGTTGCCGGACCCGGGGCCCGGGCCGGGCTTCGGCTTGTCCGTGCCGGGGTCGGTGCCGGGCTCCGCCTCGCCCGGGTCCTCGTTGGAGCTGCCGGGCTTCAGCACGGAGAAGTAGACGTCGGTGCCGTAGTTCTCGGCGATGCAGCGCTCGCCGTTCACCGTGTCGAGGTAGCCGCCGGAGCCGAAGGCGTACCCGTCGCCGACGGGGGCGTTCTCCTTGATGGCGAGCCGCAGCTTGTTGGTGAGGTAGTCGTCGGGCTTCATCGTCTTGACGCCGGTGAAGTAGCCGCCGGCCCACTCGACGGTGGTGTCGGGGTCGATCTCGTAGGAGTCCCGGATCTCGGCCCAACGCTTGGTCGTCTCGTTGAAGTACTGGAGCGACAGGAACGGCGAGAGCTGCTTGTCCTCGTCGATCTCGAAGTTCTCGACCTCGGCGTAGATCGCGATCTCGTTGAGGGTCACGTCGGAGGTGTTCGTCGTGGTCAGCGAGAACTCGTGCCAGCCCGAGCCGGCGACGATCCGGCCGGGGAGGCCGGAGATCTTCGACTCCAGGGTGTCCGCCACGTACTCCTCGTCGACGTAGTCGCACGGCATGAGGTCGTCGGGGTGCTCGCTCGGGGCGGGGGACTCGGATTCGCCGGGCGAGGACGAGGACGAGGACGAGGACGAGGACGAGGTGGACTCCTCCGGCTCTTCGGGCCCCTCCGGTGCGGCCGAGCCGCTGGCCGAGGAACTGACCGAGTCGCTCGGCGCGGGCGAGGTGGAGTCGTCGTCCGAGGGCGTGGTGCTCGGCGTGGACGAGTCGGTGGCGCCCGGCGAGGAGGAGGACGAGGACGAGGAAGTGGAGGAGGGCGAGGAAGGCGGGGCGGAATCCGACGGGGTCTCGCTCGGGGACTGTCCGGGGACCTCGCTGGGCGACACCGACTCGGTCGGGGTGGCGCTCGTCGCGTTGCCGGGCTCCGTCGTGGCGAGGGCGGCCGGCGCGGACAACAGCGCGACCGGGCCGATGACGGCGGTGACCGCCGCGACGGCCACAGCACGGCGAAGCTTCATGGAGACCTCGGGTATCTGGTCGTACCGCACGGCGGCACAGCTGGCGGGCCCGCCCGTGCGCAGCGCACGGATGTGGCCCTTGTGTCAGGTGATGTGACCCGTGGTGTCCGGCAATGGTTGTCCCGACTCTCACGAAATTCTTATGTGGCGTAGATCACTTAGGTGCGGAGTCGTTCGCGTCCGGGCACGACGAAGGCCCCGCGGTGCGGGGCCGCGGGGCCTTCGGGCGGCAGCGACGTCAGGGCAGCGTCAGCGCCGCTCGGAGCGGCACCACAGGGGGGAGGGTGGCGCCGTCTGAGGAACGGGGGGCCGGGGGAGGCCCTGGGGACGAGCGTGCTGGAGACGGTCGGCTCCGGGCGTCCCCGGAGCCGACCGTTCACTGGGGTGACCGGGCTGCTGTCCCCTGCTGTCCGGTCACGGAAACCGGAGCGAGGTCCCACGACGCACGGCACGATCCGCACGTCTCATCGCTCAGGCCAAGCCACGCGTGGTACTCGCCCGCCCCTGGCTGGCACGGACACCGGGACAACGACCCCCGTCGCGCGCCGGTCACGCTCCGTACGGGTGAGAGCGCCCGAACTCCGGTGCGAGCCCTCGGACGGGTACGTCAGATGCGGCCCCGGCACAGCTCCAGCAGGGTCATCGCCAGCGCGGTGCCCGGCTTGCCGAGCGCCTCCCGGAAGTGCTCCAGCACCTCCATCTCGCGGGACAGGTTCACCCGCCGGCCACCGGAGGCGATCCGGGTCTGCTGGATCACGGTGGACACCGCGACGCGCTCCTGGACCAGGCCGATGATCCGGTCGTCCAGCGCGTCGATGCGTGCCCGCGCGTCGGCGATCGTCCCGGCCGCCTCCTCGGTGCGGGCGCCGGTGCGCTCGGTGACGGTCGGCGCGTGGACGCGGTCGGGGGTGGTGACGGTGTGCTGCATCGGTGGCTCCCGGGGTGTCGGACTCGGTGGGGACGGCGCCACCGAGACCGACACGGTCCGGAACAGCAACAGGCGCCCCGGGCCTTGTCGGCCCGGGGCGCCTGTGGAAGTGCTCGTCAGAAGATCAAGCAGCACGACCGTGGCAACCGGCGGGCCGGATGCCATAGGTAAAGACGGAGGTCATGTGCGTGGTCACCCGGCCAGTATGCCCGGCCGCGGCCCGGGCCGGTCAATCCGGTTCCCGGACCGCCCGGATCGTGAGACGCGGGAGGTTCGCGGGAGCCCCGTTAGAATCGGAGGCAGGAGTCGTGTCGCCGGTGCCCGGCGCGCCCTCCGCCCCCGCCAGACCGGGCCCCCGGTGGCCGCGACGGCCGCCGCGCCCGTAGACCCGCTAGACAGCCGGAAGGCTCCCCGTGCCCTCAGCGACTCCCGCTGCCGCCGCCCCCGACACCGTCCTGGTCGTCGACTTCGGTGCGCAGTACGCCCAGCTCATCGCCCGCCGTGTCCGCGAGGCGCGGGTCTACAGCGAGATCGTGCCGAGCACCATGCCGGTCGCGGAGATGCTCGCCAAGAACCCGGCGGCCATCATCCTCTCCGGCGGCCCCTCCTCGGTCTACGCCGAGGCCGCGCCCAAGCTCGACCGCGCCCTGTTCGAGGCCGGCGTCCCGATCTTCGGCATGTGCTACGGCTTCCAGCTCATGGCGACCACCCTCGGCGGCACCGTGGACAACACGGGCGCCCGCGAGTACGGCCGCACCCCGCTGCACGTCAGCCGCACCGGCTCCACCCTCTTCGAGGGCACCCCCGCCGAGCAGCCCGTGTGGATGTCCCACGGCGACGCCTGCTCCGCCGCGCCCGAGGGCTTCACGGTCACCGCGTCCACCGACGTGGTCCCCGTCGCCGCCTTCGAGAACGACGAGAAGAAGCTGTACGGGGTCCAGTACCACCCCGAGGTCATGCACTCCACGCACGGCCAGCAGGTGCTGGAGCACTTCCTGTACCGGGGCGCGGGCATCCAGCCGACCTGGACCACGGGCAACGTCATCGAGGAGCAGGTCGCCGCGATCCGCGAGCAGGTCGGAGACCGCCGCGCGATCTGCGGGCTGTCCGGCGGGGTCGACTCCGCGGTGGCCGCCGCCCTGGTGCAGAAGGCCATCGGCTCCCAGCTGACCTGCGTGTACGTCGACCACGGCCTGATGCGCAAGGACGAGACCGAGCAGGTCGAGAAGGACTTCGTCGCCGCGACCGGCGTGCAGCTCAAGGTCGTGGACGCGGCCGACCGCTTCCTCGACGCGCTCAAGGGCGTCTCCGACCCGGAGCAGAAGCGGAAGATCATCGGCCGGGAGTTCATCCGGGTCTTCGAGCAGGCCCAGGCGGAGATCGTCGCCGAGGCCCCCGGCGACCAGCCCGTGGAGTTCCTGGTCCAGGGCACCCTGTACCCGGACGTCGTGGAGTCCGGCGGCGGCACCGGCACCGCCAACATCAAGTCCCACCACAACGTCGGCGGACTGCCCGAAGACCTCGAATTCCAGCTGATCGAGCCGCTGCGCCAGCTGTTCAAGGACGAGGTCCGGATGGTCGGCGCCGAACTGGGGCTGCCCGACGAGATCGTCCAGCGCCAGCCCTTCCCCGGGCCCGGCCTCGGCATCCGCATCGTCGGCGAGGTCACCCGCGACCGCCTGGACCTGCTGCGCGAGGCCGACGCCATCGCCCGTGAGGAACTGACGGCCGCCGGACTCGACCGTGAGATCTGGCAGTGCCCGGTGGTCCTCCTCGCGGACGTCCGCAGCGTCGGCGTCCAGGGCGACGGCCGCACCTACGGTCACCCGATCGTGTTGCGCCCGGTCTCCTCCGAGGACGCGATGACCGCGGACTGGACCCGGATGCCGTACGAGGTCCTCGCCCGGATCTCCACCCGCATCACCAACGAGGTCGCGGACGTCAACCGGGTCGTCCTCGACGTCACCAGCAAGCCCCCGGGCACCATCGAGTGGGAGTGACCCCCACGAACGCGTGAACGCGAACGGCGCGGTGACGGACTCCGGTCCGCCCCGCGCCGTTCGCGTACCGGGCCTCAGAGCAGCAGCACCGCTCCCGCCGCGGCCGTTGCCGCGAGCACGACCACCGCCGCGACGTGCCACCTCACGTCCCACCCCGCCGAGCGCTGTTCGGCCGCGCGGTCCAGCGTGAACCCGGCCGGGTCGGCGGGCGGGTAGTGGACCGTGACCTCGCGACCGTACGCGCGGGCCGGGTCCGGCAGGTGCGAGGTGCAGTGGGCCGTGACGGCCGTGCCCGCCCGGGTGGTGAACGACACGACCGGGGTGAGGGTGGTCATGGTGCAACTGCTGTCGTCGACGGTGACGTCCTTCAGCACCGCGACGACCCGACCCGGCACGCTCTCCATCGCGGCCAGCCCCTCGGCGCGGCGCTTCTTGGCCCGTACCGCCCCGGGCAGCTGCACGGCGCCGGCGACCGCCCACGGCGCACCCCCACCGATCAACGCCCACGGCCACCCCCATTCGACCGCGGCGAGCACCACCAGCCCCACGTACACCAGGAACAGCGCGAAAGTCGGCCAGCACAGTCCACGACCGGGCTCTTGCGGGGCGGCGGAGAACCGGTACGCGTGCGGTCTGCCCCGAGGATGGCTCACCCCGACCTCCCGGCCCTCCCAGGCCGCGGTGATCATCTCGCCCCGCTCGCCGTCGTTCGTCACGACCACCTCCCGACCCGAGGCCGGGTCACGGTACGAGACCACCACCCAGATCCCGCCCCGCCGGGGCCCGCCGTGCCGGGGCTGCCGCACCTGCTCGATCCGCCCGGTGAGCCGGACCGTCCGCTGCTCCCGCGTCACCCCGGCCAGCGACATGCCGAACCCGACGAGCGCCGCCCCGCCCCACACCGCGCACCACAGCACCGCGATCGCGTCCCACCCCATGGCCCCTCCTCCTACGACGATCCGCTCAACTGCCGCCGCTGCGCCGGAGCACGGTGCCCCGACCGTCCGCCTCCAGCGTTCCGCTGCCCCCGCTGCCGGTCACCACGACCCTGAGCCTGAGCGAGCCGGTGACCCCGTCGGCGATGAGCTGCCAACTCCGCGCAGTCCCCACACCCGGCGCGGTCCCGGCCTCCTCGACCAGGCCGGGCACCCGGTCGTAGGGCAGGGACCTCGGGTCGAAGCCGGCGGCCCGCCCGCCGGTGGGGGAGAAGACCACCGTCAGCAGCCGCTCCTGCACCACGACGGTGAGCGCCCGACGCCGGTCCGCGCCCCGCGTCAACGACTCCACGGCCGCGCGCAGTTGGCGCCCGTCGAGCATCGACTGCCCCGAACCGAGGGTGACCGTTCCCGTCACCGAGGTCACGGTGCTCGTGGACCACGAGGAGGAGACGGAGGGGACGGGGGCGGGGGCGGACGGCGCGCGGCCGTCGTTCGTGCCCCCGTCGGAGTCGAACAGGTCCGCCCGGAACAGCAGCAGCACGGCGGCCACGCCGAGCAGCAGCCCGAGGAGCGTGAGCAGACCACCGGCACAGCCGCTCGGGGTCTCGCCCTTCACCACCGGACCGGGCACCGCATCCACCTCGGCCCCGGCCGCCCGCTCCTCCCACTGCGGCGTCGGCCGTTCCACGATCCGCGTCTTCCACGGCCGGTCCGGCGGGTACTCCACCACCACGACCCCGCGCGGCCGGTAGTCGGGCAGCTCGACCTGGTTGACGTCCTGCCACATCTCGACCCGGAACGCGGGTGCGTCGTCCGGGACCACGGATAGCTCGAACCGCACCGGCACGTCGCTGGTCTCACCCGCCGTGGCCTCCCGGGCCTCGATCCTGGCGAGCGCCGTGCGCGGCGCCACGGCCGCTCGCCGGGCGCGGCGCGGCAGGGCGGCGAGGAAGTAGGCCAGCCCGTAGACCGCGGGCAGGGCCAGCCCCGTGACGACCAGCGGCGCCCGCTCGACCACGCAGCCACCGATGAACGCGGTCAGCGACGCGCCGATCACCCCGCCCGTCAGGAACCCCAGGGCCAGCCCGGCGGGCTTGCTGTGCGGGGACGGCGCGCTCGCGGGGTTCGTCATGCGGCCGATTGTCCCCGTCACGACTGCCGCCCGACAGCCCTGTGCCGAAGGGCTCTTCAGCGTTCGCGGGGGGCCGGTGGGCGATGCGTTACGCCATCACGGCGTGCTCCACGTCCCTGACGACGGTGACCCGGCCGCCGTCGCCGGGATCGGGGTCGGGCAGGATCGACTCCGGGTCGACCAGGTACATCTCGTGACCGTCCAGCGTGAGTCGACGGACTACCTCCAGCACCATGCGCCGCGCCACGTCATCGATCGCATAGACCCTGCTCAGGTCCAGCACCACCCTGACCTCTTCGGGAGCGGTGTTCACGGTTTCCCGGACGACCCTCTCGGCCCCGGCGAAGCCGATCCCCCCTTGCAGTTCGAAGACCCGGACGGCGTTCGGTCCGTCGCCGACGACGTGGTTGGACCGCACGATGGCCCGTGCGGCGGGGGGAACGTCCATCACGTGCAGACCCATGTCGGAGGAGAACCGCTCGAACAGCGACACTCCGCGCACGCTGTTCCCGTGGGCGTCCAGCCGTGGTGAGAACGTGGCGATGCCGATCTGGCCGGGGAGCGCACCGATCAGGCCCCCGGCCACCCCGCTCTTCGCCGGAATGCCGACCTGGGTCGCCCAGTCACCGGCCGCGTCGTACATGCCGCAGGTGGACATGACGCTCAGCACCTGACGCACCACCCGTTCGCCCACCACTCGTTCACCCGAGAGGGGGTTCACGCCGCGGTTGGCCAACGTCGCGGCCATCATGGCCAGATCCCGCGCGGTGACGAGCACGGAGCACTGGCGGGTGTAGCCCTCGACGACGGCCCTGGGGTCCTCGGCGAGGATGCCGTAGCCGCGGAGCATGTACGCGATGGCGAGGTTGCGGTTCGCGTGCTCCATCTCCGACACGCACACCGCCTCGTCGAGCCTCAGCTCGCGACCGGCGAACGCCGAAAGGCCGCGGACCACGCGCTCCACGCGCTCCGTCGGAGTCAGGCCCTCCGCACCGGCCAGCGAGTGGGTGGTGATCGCACCGGCGTTGATCATGGGGTTGAAGGGGCGGCCGGTATCGCTTTCGAGGGAGATGTGGTTGAACGCCTCTCCCGACGGCTCGACACCGACTTTGGCGAGCACGGGGTCGAAGCCGCGGTCCGCCAGTGCCAGCGCGTACGCGAACGGCTTGGAGATCGACTGGATCGTGAACTCGGTGTCGACGTCACCGGCACCGTAGACCTCGCCGTCCACGGTGGCGAAGACCGCGCCGAGACGCTCGGGGTCCGCTGCCGCAAGCTCAGGGATGTAGTCCGCCAACTGACCGGAAGCGTCCGACTCGACCCTTCCGACGGCCTCGGACAGATAGTCGGGAATGACCGACCGCATGCGTTCTCCTCCGTGCCTTTCGCCCGTCGGCGCCGAGGTGGTCACCACGCCGATGCGTGCACGGTAGCCGCAGCCCTCGTACGCGGCGCTCCTCCGCCCAGTCGCGCGGCGTGGCTGCTTCACGGCTCCACGGACGGTGCCGTGGGCCGGGGACCGTCAGCCCTCCACGGCCATCCGGACGCCGAGCACGAGCAGCACGTCGTACGCCACCTGGGAGGCCGCGAGCAGTGCGGTGAGCCCGAGTGCGGCGGCGACGCCCCAGACGAAGACGCCGGTCTCGTTGCCCAGCACGGTCAGGAAGCCGGCACGCTTGCTGCGCAGGGACTGCTGGATGATCAGCATGGTGCTCGGGCCGGGCGAGGCGGCGATCAGGGCGCAGGCGCCGAGGAACGCGAGCAGGGTGCTTGGCATCCGTTCATCGTGCGCTTCGTGGTCGGAACGTGTCCACGGGCCGGGGTCCCGGGCACCCGTGCGCAGGGTTGCGCCCCCGTCCCGTTCGCCAGCTGGCTGGGTGGGGGCGCTTCTCGTTTCCGAGGCCGTTACGTCTGGTTGGTGTCCGAGAGGTTCGCTACGAACGCACTCCAGCTGCGTGCGGCGACCGCCACGATGGGCGCCGATTCGCCGCGCTTGCTGTCCCGGAACGCCACCCCGTCGTTCTGTGTACGTACCTCCACGCAGTTGGCCTGGTCGGTGCTGTACGACGACTTGACCCAGCGGCTATCCACCTTGATAACTCCTTGCTGTGTCGGCGAGGACTCCGCGAGACGTGTCCTCATCCTGCGCTGTGGACCAAATGGCCTCGAAAGCCGCTGTGTACTGCGCCACTTCAGCTTCCTTGTCGTGATAGTAGCCCCCGGTATACGTGTCGCCGTAGACAGTTGTCGGCTCCCCGATTCCTCCTGTAGGCGAGGGAAAGTGCATGACGACGAACGCGCCTGCAAACGTGCCCTGGTGTGCCGCAGCTGCCAGGGGGACGACGCGGATCGAGATGCTTGGCAATCCGGCCATGTAGACCAGATGCGCTAGCTGCGCCGCCATCACGGGGCCGTCACCCATAGGGCGACGCAGCACCGTTTCAGACAGGACCGCACGGAGTACTGGGGGACGGCTTCCGGTAAGGATCGCCTGACGAGCCGTTCGAAAGCGCACCCGGTTCTCGACGTCTTCGGCGGGCGCGTCCGGGAGGCGAGTCCGAACGATCGCACGCACATAGTCCGGGGTCTGGAGCAGCCCAGGCATCACGTCGGATTCATACGTGTCGATGCGGCTCGCCGCCGACTCCAGGCCCGCGAAGACGTCGAACCCCACGGGCACGGCGTCCCCGAAGGTCTGCCACCAAGAAGGTGTCTTGGCCTCACGCGCCAAGTCCATCAACGCGCTCGTCGCGGCCTCGTCCGCCTCGTAGACGCCGCACATCATCTGTACGTCGAGGGCCCGTACGGGGGTCTTGCCCGTCTCGATGCGCCACATCGTCGTCTCGGACCACTCGAACTGCTGAGCCGCGGCCCGCAGGGTCATCCCGGCGCGCTCCCGCAACTGACGGAGGCTTCGCCCGAGCTGTCGCCGGGGCACGGTGGACACGCCTTTGCTGCTCATGCTTTCCCCATCCCGCGCCGAGTCTTGCACCACAGGTGACAGGCTCTTGCACCGTGCATGACCAGGCACTTTCGTCTTCCCCTCAAGGGGTCTATTCGCTGTGCAGCCTTGCACGGCTCCCGGCTGCCCGGGCAGCTTTGGTGGCAGGCAACCCCCTTCTGATTACTGGGGCGTTGACCGGGATCACCCTCACGAGGAGACACATGGAACCCCCTCACCCTCAACCCCACCCGCCCCGCCCGACACTCGCGGAAATCCGCGCCGGCGAACACGGAACCCCGCCCCCGCCCGGCGGCGACTACGCCGCTGACCTCGCCGTCGAGCGGTTGACCGCCGCCGCGCGGCAGAGCGGGATCGAGCTGCCCGGGCTGTCCGTACTGGAGGACGGCGCCCGGCCCCCGCTGGTCTACCTGGGGTGGTGCAACGCCCGGGCCGGCGAGGTCATCGCGGAGGCCCTGATCATGCGTCGACTCGTGGGCACACCGGGGACGGACGCGTGAGCCGTACGCGTCGTCGTCCGCGCTACCGGGTGTCCCCGGACGGGACCCTGTGGGGCGGCATCGTCCTGCTGCTGGCGTGGGGGTCCCTGATGGTCGTCGTGGTGCTCGTCGCGACGGAGGGGATGTGAACCCGGCGACGCCGGAGGAACCCGCGGTCGGTGCGGTCGTGTTCGACCCCACCAAGGGCGCGGTGGGCCGGGTCATCGGACTCCACCACGACCTGGCGATGCTCCAGCGCGCAGCGGGGCGCCCTTGGGAGGCCCGCGTCGGGGCGCTGCGCCCGGCGTCCCCGCTCGAAGAGCGCCGTCTTGCCGCACTGGTGCGTCGGCACGCGTCCGCCATGCGGGCCGGTCGGTGAAACCCGTACGGGAGCAGCGCGTAACTCGGCTGCCCTGCCGAGTCGTTGAACTATCGACACCACACCAGGAAACGGAGGCGTAGAAGAGATGACGCAGAGCAGCGCGCCGTGGGGCACGCAGCGGATGGGGCCGTACACGAGCACCACCGCGGTTCCGCAGTGCACGCCAGTGATCGACCCCGAAACGCAGATCGCGGTGACCGTGGACGAGCACGGCCGGACCGTCGAGCTGGGCCGCCACGGCACCAGCACGAGCGGGTTGACGCCCACCATGACCACCCCCGGTGACGGGTCCGGTCCGGACGGCGCGACCGACGCGGACACCACCGAGTCGTACGACCAGGACCAGAGTTCCGACTGATGGCCGGCAGCAGGTCGGTACTGGTGCTGACCAACCCCCACGACGTGACCGCGGACGTGGTGCTGCGGCTGCTCGCCGAGCGCCGGGTGCCGGTGGTCCGTCTCGACCCCGGCGTCGACCTGCACGCGGGCGCCTCGCTGACCGTCACGTTCCGTACGGGCGACCAGCGGGGCGCTCTGCGCACGGCAAGTCGGGAGCTCGACCTCGACCACGTGCGGTCGGTGTGGACGCGTCGACCCTCTCCTTACGAAGGTCCGTCGGAGCAGCACGGCCAGAACCGCCGTTTCGCTGCCGAGCAGTCGTTCTGGGGTGCCGGCGGCGTCCTCGCGTCGCTGCCCGGAGCGCACTACGTCAATCATCCGTGGGACAACCGAGCGGCCGAGTTCAAGCCCGTGCAACTGTCAACCGCACGGCGCTGCGGCCTTCTGGTGCCCAGTACGGTGATGACCGATGACGTCGAGGAAGCTCGACGGTTCGTCGCGTCCTCGCACGGCCCCGTGGTCTACAAGCCGTTGTGGAACTCCCCCTATCGAGTGAACGGCCAGCCGCACAGCGTGTGGGTCCGTGAGGTGAACGGGTCCGAGATCACCGACGCCGTGTCCGTCTGTCCGCACCTGTTCCAGGTCAAGGTGGACAAGGCGTTCGACGTGCGGGTCACCGGCGTGGGCGGTCGACTGATCGGGGTCCGGATCGACAGCCCCGATCTCGACTGGCGCCGCCGTCAGGGCCTGATGACGTGCACACCGATCGAGGTGCCGGAGCCGGTCGCGCGGGCGGTCGTCACCTACCTCACCGAACTCCGTTTGACCTACGGTGCGTTCGACTTCGCCGTCACCGCCGGCGGCGACTGGTACTTCCTGGAGTGCAACCCGAACGGCCAATGGGCGTGGCAGCCCGCGGAGGCCACCTCGGCGATCGCCCGCGCCCTGGCCGACCAGTTGGAGAAAGGTCCCGACACGTGAGTACATCGGCACGGCTCCGCGACACCCTGACGGACAGACTCACCGAGGACGGCACCCTGACGGAACCCGAGTGGAGCAGCGCCGCCCGGTCGGTGCCCCGGGAACTCTTCACGGGGTCGTACTTCGCGCCGGTGGCGGACAGCGCCCCCACCCGCTACCGGCCGGTGCGGGAGGGCACGCCCGGATGGCTGGAAGGGATCTACTCCGACCGGACGCTGATCACTCAGCTGGACGGCCGGACCAGGCCCGACGACGTAGCGGAAGGGGCCGTGTCCGGTTCCCCGTCCTCGTCGTCCACCCTGCCCTCGCTGGTGTTGCGCATGTGGCAGCAACTCGGAGCCGAAGCGGGGCACCGGGTGCTGGAGATCGGCACCGGAACCGGGTACTCGATCGCCCTGGGCGCGCACCGTCTCGGGTCCGCCCGGCTCACCAGCATCGAGTACGACCCGGTGGTCGGTGCAGCTGCTGCCGCGGCGCTCAAGGTTGCCGGGTTCGCCCCGCGACTGATCGTCGGTGACGGGCTGCGCGGCGACCCGGACGGGGACCCGTACGACCGGCTCATCGCCACGTGCGCGGTCCGGTACGTTCCGCTGCCGTGGCTGCACCAGGTGCGGCCGGGCGGAAAGATCCTGGTCACCCTGTCAGGGTGGGGTTACGCCAACGCCCTCGTCCTGCTGGAGGTGACCGGTCCCGGGGAGGCCACGGGCCGGTTCCTGCCCGGATGCACCAGCTTCATGATCGCCCGGCCGCACGACCGGCCGCCCCGCCCGACGCTGGCCCTGTTGCCCGGCGACGAGCGCCCGAGCCGGATCGACCCCGGGAAGCTCGACGAGTGGACGGGCGCCTGGGTCGCGCAGCTCGCGGCGCCCGCGGCCGAGCGCTTGGGGGCGGGGGCGGAGCAGATCCTGTGGGACGTGTCCACCGGTTCGCAGGCCCGGACGGCTCCCGGTCCCGACGGCGGGTGGACCGTCGTGCAGCGCGGGCCCGTGCGGCTGTGGGACCGGGTCGAACGGGCCGTGCAGTGCTGGCAGTCCGCCGACGAACCCGGGCAGGAGGCGTTCGGCCTCACGGTCTCGACCGCCGGTCAGCGGGTGTGGCTCGGCAGCGAGGACGGGCCCGGCTGGGACCTGCCGATCTGACCCGTCCTGTCCGGCGTCACCCGGGCACGCCGATCCCGACGCTGCTACGCGGCGGCGGGGTCGGCCCACAGTTCGGTGCTGTGGGCCCCGACGAGGGCGCTGATGCGGGTCAGCGCGCCGGCGACCGGCTGCGGGTCGAGTCGGCGTCCGTCGCGCAGGCGCAGGGCGACGGACTCGTCAGCGGCCTCCTTGGCGCCGATGACGGCCTGGTAGGGAACCAGGCGGGCCTCGCGGATGCGGGCGCCCAGGCTGCCGCGGTCCGGTCCCGCGATCCGGGCGCGCAGCCCGAGAGCAGCGCAGCGCCGGGCGAGGGCTTCGGCGTGCGGCAGTTCGGTGTCGGAGATCGGGAGGACCACCAGCTGGGTGGGGGCGAGCCAGGCGGGGAAGGCGCCGCCGTGCTGTTCCACGAGGTGGGCGACGGCTCGCTCCACGCTGCCGATGATGCTGCGGTGGACCATGACCGGGCGGTGCTTGGCGCCGTCCGCGCCGACGTAGTGCAGGTCGAACTGCTCGGGCTGGTGGAAGTCGACCTGGACGGTGGACAGGGTGGACTCCCGGCCGGCGCCGTCGGTGACCTGGACGTCGATCTTGGGACCGTAGAACGCGGCCTCTCCCCCTGCCGCCTCGTAGGGCAGGCCGGAGCCGTCGAGGACCTCGGTCAGCAGGGCGGTGGACCGTTGCCACTTCTCGGGTGCGGCCACGTACTTGCCACCGGGACCCGGGAGGGAGAGCCGGTAGCGGGTCGGGACGATGCCGAGCGCCTCGTACGCCCGGCGGATCATCTCCAGCGCCGCCCGCGCCTCCTCGGCGACCTGGTCCAGGGTGCAGAAGACATGCCCGTCGTTGAGCTGGATGGCCCGCACCCGGGTCAGCCCGCCGAGCACGCCGGAGAGTTCGGAGCGGTACATGCCGCCCAGTTCCGCCATGCGCAGGGGCAGTTCGCGGTAGCTGTGGGAGCGGGAGCGGTAGATCACCGCGTGGTGGGGGCACAGGCTGGGCCGTAGGACGACCTGCTCCCCGCCGAGGTCCATCGGCGGGAACATGTCGTCGCTGTAGTGCGCCCAGTGCCCCGAGATCTCGTACAGCTCCCGCTTGCCGAGCACCGGTGAGTACACGTGCTGGTAGCCCGCCCGCCGCTCGGCGTCACGGACGTACTCCTCCAGGACGTGCCGTACGGTCGCGCCGTCGGGCAGCCAGTACGGCAGGCCGGCGCCGATCAGCGGGTCGGTGTCGAACAGGTTCAGCTCACGGCCCAGTTTGCGGTGGTCGTGCCGGGTGGTCATCGCGGTCTCCTCGCTGGGTGCGGGGCAAGTGACCGGGCCTACGACGAAGCCCCGGGGCACTTGGCCCCGGGGCTTCGGATCAGATCGTCTGTCAGCGCGCCGGGACACTCTCCGGCGTCGTCGTCATCGCAGCGCGCTTCATGTCGGAAACGTTAGCAGGACCTCGCGATGCCCACACGCTCGTTCCTCGTCAGGTCCGGCGGCGGCGCCGCACCCCGGCCGCCGGCGTCCAGAACTCGACCACCAAGTACTGCTCGTCCTCGACGGTGGTCCGCACGACCTCCGTGACCTCCGTACGGAACAGGTGGAACGGACCGGGCGGCGGCCCCACCTCCGCTCGGAACCGTGCCAGCTCGTCGGCGTCGACGACCTCCACCGCCCGCCCGGCGACCCGTACGTCCCCCTGGGCGAGTTCCCCCGCGCCGGACCCGTGGTTGGCCTGGAGCGCGAAGCGGGGGTCGCGCAGCAGGTCCCGCGCCTTCACGGAGTCCGGCATCATGCCCATCGTCAGCTCCCCGTACCGGAACTGGACCTCGATGCCGGAGGTCCGGGGCGACCCGTCCCGGCGGAGGGTCGCGAGCGTGTGGTGGGTGTGGGCGGCGAACCGTGCTTCGGCCGCTGCCGCGAGTTCGGGTGCGGCGGCGGCGAACGCCGCCCAGTGGCGCGGTGGGGATGTCTCTCGCATGCCGCCACTGTTCCCCCAATACCCGACAGCTTCTGTCTGGTATTCCTGGACGTCCACCGATCGGCTCCGTGGCCCGTCGACCCCCGGAAACGGTTGCGTTCCGTTTCGAACACAGCGCGCTGCGTCGCGTCCGCCATCCGCACACGGACCCGTCGCAACCGCCTCACCAGCGACGATGAACGCCCGCGTACGGCGGAACGGCGCAATCCCGCGTACCGGACGAACCCGTACGGACCTCGATCGCGGCGGAAAACGCGCGCTCCGGTCAAGCCGGACACCCGGCACTCTCCCGTTCCGGGGGTGCCCGGGGCCCTCGGAGCCCGCCCGGGTAGGGCACAATTCTCGTTCATCACAAGGAACTTGCGTCCGCGTACGGGTCAACTCCCGTGCGTGCGAAGACGCGAGCGCGGAGCACGATCGGAACCGGCGGCGACGCGGGGACCTACGGGGAAAGCGGAGTGGGCGCGGTGGCACTGACGGACGCGGGGCGGGACACGCACGAGGGCGGCTGTGCGTGCGGGGACTGTCCGCACGGCGCGCGCCAGGGGCACCGGCGCGCGGTCGCCGCGTTCCTCGCCAAACGCGACGAACTCGCCGCCGGGCGGGGGCTGCCCGCGGCCGTCGCCCGTTCCGCCGGGGCCACCCGGCAGTGGGTGTCCGACGAACTCACCCAGTCCGCCGAAGTGGTGGCCGCCCGCGGCCGGGCCGCCGGCACGTCCTGGCGGGCGTCCCTGTGGCCGCGCACCCTCGCCGTGGTGTGGGGCGCCACCGGGGCCCTGCTCGTCGTCCAGACCTTCACGGCCTTCGGCACCGGCTGGAACACCGTCCGCACCGCGGGGCTCGTCGCCACGGTCCTGGTCGCCGGGCTGCTCACCCTGGCGGCCCGGGTCCACCGGGCCAGCGGCGGGGTCCTCGCCCCGCTGATCGGCGAGGACAACCGCCTCTCCACCTCCCGCGCGGTCGCCGGGGCGTGGGTGCTGTTCACCGGGTACGCGGTGCTGGTGCTGGCCGGCCAACTCGCCGGCGCCTCCGGGCACGCCGAACGGGACGCCCTGATCGACGGCCTGGCGCTCGCCCGCGGCGCCGGCACGCTCACGGTCGTCGCGGTGCTGTGCGCGGTCGCCGTACTGGTCCGCCGGGTCGTCTCCGTCCGGGTGCTGGGGCAGCGGCTCCAGAAGGTGCGGGCGCTGCGGCCCCGCGCCGCGGACCTCCTCACCGACGACTCCGGCCGGGGCAGCTTCACCGACGTCCAGTACGTCCTGGTGACGGGCGTGGCCCTGGTTTTCACCGCCGTCCGACTGGGCCGGCGCCCGGAGCGCTTCCCCGACCTGCCGTGGGGGCTGGCGGTCCTCGTCCTCGTCTCGGCGGTGACCTACCTGGCCGGGAAGTACGCGGAGGGCGGGCGCCCGATCATCCACTCCGTGGTGCGCGCCCGGGAGGCCGGCGACCTCGACTCGCCGATCCGCGCGGGGGACGACATCGAGATCCGCGGCGCCGGCTTCGTACCGCCCGGCGGCCAGGACGCCGAGTCGCTGACCCGGCTGGTGGTGCGCATCGGCCCGGTGAACGTGCACGTTCCGCTGATCCCGATCCCGGGCGGCTTCACCAACCCGTCCGACGGGGTCCTCACCGTCCCGGTCCCCGCCGAGGTCGAGCCCGGCCGGGTGGACGTCCAGGTCATCACCGCGGCCGGCATCGAGACCAACCGCACGACCATCGAGGTCGCGGCGGACTAGCTCACCTCCCCGCGCCCCGGCCGGCCGGGCGCGTGCCTAGAGCTGCCACCACCAGGCTTCGAGGTCGTGTTCCTCGGCGAACTCCACGGGCACCGCGAAGGGCGAACGTCGCGCGAGGGGGAGCGTGTCGGTGCGGCGCACCATCGCGCGCAGGTCCCGTACGGCGGGCAGCTCCGGGAGTTCGGTGACGTCGTAGGGGCAGCCGGCGGGGCCGCCGAGGAGGGCGGCGCAGCCGAACGCGTACCAGGTGGCGATGAGTGCGTGCTCCCGCACCTCCTCGGCGGCGACGGCGACCTCCCGGACCACCTCGATGAGCGGGGTGCGGGCCGGCGGGACGGCGTCGGCGCCGCGGAGCGCACCGGCGGCGACCATGCGCCGCCACAGTGCGGTGCCGGCGTCGCAGTAGAGGAACGGCGGGTCGACGTAACCGTCTTCGAGCCAGGAGTCGTAGCCCGCGAAGTCGGGGGCGTCCTCGTCGAAGGTGCGCAGCCCGGTGAACCCGGTCAGTGCGTCGAAGCGTTCGGGTCGTGCGGCGTGGTCGGGGTGCTGCTCGACCGGGAACCGGTACGCGTACCCGCGGCGCAGCAGGGCGTCCCTCACCCGGAAGTGCGTGAACGAGCAGTCGTACCCGCTCTGGAACCGGTACAGCGTCGCGAACCAGCTCCGCACGCGCGGGTCGCCCGGCGAGGCATGGCGGTCCAGGACCCGGACCGAGTCCGCGACCAGGTCCTCGATCTCGTGCACGGACACCGCGTACCCCCTCGGTCTCGTCGGCTAGGAGCGCGTGATCGCCTGCTCCAGCAGGCTGCGCAGGGACTTCTGCTGCTCCGGGTCGAGACCGGCCAACGGCGAGTTCTGGACGAGGAGTTCGAGGAGACGTTCGCGGGCGGCGCTGCCCGCCGGGGTGAGGACGAGGCACTTGGCGCGGCGGTCGGTGGGGTGGGCGCGGCGTTCGACGAGGCCCTGCTTCTCCAACTTGTCGATGACGAAGGTGGCGTTGGAGGGTTCGCAGCTCATGCGTTCGGCCAGCTCCCGCATGGTCATCGGCCCGGCCATTTCGCGCAGTGCGGTCGCCTGGGCCCCGGTGAGGCCCAGGGTGACGGCGCAGTCGCGGGTGTGCTCGGCGATCTGCTGGGCCAGCCCGTTCACCAGGCAGCACAGGTCCCGCTCGGTGATGGCGTGCGGCTCCGAGGGCGTCGTCATGGAGCCCACCCTAACAAGTTCATCAAGCGAGAACATTTCTAGCTTGCATGATTCTATCTTGATGCTTATGGTCGTCATCGTCGCCTCCACGGGGCACCGTGACGATCCGTCAGAACGCAGCAGGGGAGACGTAGATGACGCATTCCACGAGGGGCCGGGGCGACGAGCGGCTGCGCAGGCCGGCCGGCCCCCGTTCGTTACGACTGGGCGATACGCGGGTGTCCTACGTGCCGGACGGAGCGGTGCAGCTCAGGCCGCGCGACTTGATCCCCGACGCGAACGATGAGGTGTGGGCCGCCCACCCCGAGTACCTGGACGAGACCGGCAGCCTGGTGGCGGGCATCGGCGGCCTGCTGGTGGAGAACGGCGACCGTGCCCTGTTGATCGACGCGGGGTTCGGACCGCAGTCCTGGCCGCCCGCGCCGGACGGCCCGCGCGGCGCGATCCACGGGGGCGCCCTCCTGGACGGCCTGGCCCGGCTCGGCCGCAGCCCCGAGGAGATCGAGGCGGTGGCCTTCACCCACCTGCACCCCGATCACACCGGTTGGGCCTGGCACCCCGCACCCGGCGCCGACCGCCCCGCCTTCGCCGGTGCCGACTACCTGGTGTCCGCACCGGAATGGGCCCGGCGCGACCTCCTCCAGGAGCCGGAGGCCGCGGGCCTGGCCCCGTACGTGCGTACGGTGGCCGACGGGCAGGAGGTCTTCCCGGGCGTACGGATACGGGTCACCGGCGGCCACTCGCCCGGCCACGCCGCGTACGTCATCACCTCGGGCGGGCAGCGGCTGATCGCCTTCGGTGACGCGCTGCACTCCCCGATCCAGGTCGCCCACCCCGGGTGGTCCACGGTCTTCGACCACGATCCCGTCGGCGCGGCCGAGCACCGTCGGCGGCTCCTCGCGGAACTGGCCGAAGCCGACACGATCGGCTTCGGCGTCCACTTCGCCGACGTGGTGTTCGGCCACGTGGGTCGCAACGGCGACGATTTCGCTTGGCGCGCCCTGGACACCTGAACCCGGGTGGTCGGTCCACCTGGCGGTGCGCGGTCCCGTGCGGGTGCGCTGGGGTCGCTCGCGCCGTTCCCCGCGCCCCTAGTCGGGTGCGTTCCGCTGGGGTGCGCGGTCTCGTGCGGGTGCGCGGTCGTTCTGCGCAGTTCCCCGCGCCCCTGGAGCTCGGGCGCTCCCCGTCGCCGCCGCCCGCCCGCCCCAGACAGGGCCCCGACAGGGGCGCGGGGAACTGCGCGAGCAACCCCCGTGCACCCGCGGACGAACTCCCGACCAGTCGGCCCCCGATAGGGGGCGCGGGGAACTGCGCGACAGCCCAGCGCACCGCGCGGAACAGCGCACTCGACCGGGACGTACCCGACAAGGGGCGCGGGGGAACTGCGCGAAACACCAGCGCACCGTACGGAGCAGCGCACTGCCAGGTGAACGCACCTCAAGGGAGCGCGGAACCGCGAACCCTCACAGATACCGCGCCGCCGCAACCCGCGCATCGAGGGACGCCACCGCCGCCCCCGCAAGGATCAGCGGAGTCCACGCCACCAGGTAGACGAGATTGTTGCCGTAGTAGTACGGCGCGGTGTTCCAGCTGACGGTTAGCCACAAGCTGAGCGAAATCAGCGCACCGCCCACCGCGGCCACCCGCGTCAACAGCCCCACCAGCGCCCCGACGCCCACCGCGACCTCGCCGAGCGCGATCGCGTACCCGAAGGACACGGGGTCGCCCAACGCGAAGTCCACCAGGGACGGCACCGCCGAGCCGTCCCGGACGTTGCGCATCAGGTCCCCGATCGACCCGACCCCCGTCTCGCGGAGGAACGCGTCGTCGGTCAGCTTGTCGATCCCGGCGTACACGAAGGTCGCCCCGAGGAACAGCCGCAGCGGGAGCAGCGAGTACCGGGCGGCGACGGCCCGCCAGCCGCCGTACCCCCCGTCGTCGTGGGGGTCACCCGTGCTGTCGTAGCCCGTCATCGTCGAATGCGCCATCGTGCCGCCGCCTTTCGCGCTCCTGGTCCGGGAGACGTGCGCGAGGGCGCCGTAGCGGGCCCTCCACCGGACCATACGTACGGAAACGTGGCGTGACTCACTCGCCGGGCGACCGTTTCCGCACCGGAGTGCCCGGGTTCAGCCGTCCGAGCCGGTGCGGTCACCGCTCTCGCGACGGCGACGGCGCAGCAGCATCGTCGCGATCCCGGTCGCCGCGGCGAGGGCCAGGCCGCCCCCGACGATCGGCGGCAGCGCGTACCAGGGCAGCTCGGCCTCCCCGGTGGCGTCCGCGAGGAACAGCGCACCGGCCAGCATCAGGACGAGCCCCGCGATCAGCCGGCCCGGCTGGAACTCATGCCGCACGGTCCACCTCCGCCTGTCCGAGGGCGACGTCGAGCGTCAGCGCGAAGGTGCCGGGGTCCTCGGTGGCCCGGACCGGTTCCAGTGTCACGGTCCTCGACCTGCTGGGGGAGACGTCCACGTCGTGCTGTTCCTCGCCGGGCAGTTGGATGTCACCGAGGGCGACGGTGATCTTCAGGGAGACCCGTACGTCGTCCGGGACGATGATCCTGAGGCGGCCGGCGCCGACGGTGACGTCCGAGGCCACCGTCTGGCCCGCGGCGGGCGACGCCTTCCGCAGGTCCAGGGTGCCGACCCCGGTGCCCAGGTCGTAGCGGGGGGCCACCGCGGCGGCGCTCGCCGGGGCCCAGGTGGTGCGCAGCCAGTGGGTGGTGATCGAGTCGGGCAGGGCGGTCGCCATGCCCAGCAGGACCGCGGTGACCACGGCGAGGACGACCGTCCCCGGACCCGTGCGCCCGAGGAACGCACTGATCGCGATGCCGAGGCCGAAGATCGCGAGGGCCACCGCGAGACCCGTCTGGAGACTCACCGTCAGCGGGGAGTCCTCCCAGGTCGCCACCGTGGCGAGGGCCCCCGCGGCGGTGGCGGCGGAGGTCACCCAACCGCTGATCAGCCGGCCGCCCACCGGCCCCGGACGGCGCCCCGCGGAGCCGGGAGCCCCGGCGCCGGACCCCGTACCGGAGGAGGTCCCCCCGGCGGTCCCGGGTACGGAGTCCGGTGGCGCCCACAGATATCCGGTGCTGCTGCCCGGCGCACCGTCCTTGTCGAGCCGGTCCCGCCACCAGGGCCCGGAACCCGGGACGGGCGGCGCCGTCGTCTCCGGCGGGGCGTCGGCCACCGCCTGCGCGGCCAGCGGATCGGGGTCCGGGGTGTCGCGCTGCCGCGACCAGTACCCGGCGCCCGCCAGCAGCAGGGCGAGCGTGGCACCGGAGGTGATCAACGTGCCGTTGTTCAGCATGGACAGGAACAGTCCGCAGCCGACCAACGCGAAGACGACCGCGGTGAGGGCGGGGCCGTCGACCCGACCGGTGAGCATCCGACGGGCCTCGTTCTCGTCCTCGCCGTCCAGCGGGACGAACAGCCAGACGAACCCGTAGAAGATGAGCCCCAGACCGCTCGCCACGCTCAGCACCGCCAGCACGACCCGGAAGATCACCGGGTCCATGTCGCAGTGCCGGCCGAGCCCCGCGCAGACGCCGCCGATCGTCTTGTGCTCGCGGTCGCGCCGGAACCTGGCCGGTGGGCGGTCCCGGGCGTCCGTCGCGCCGCCCGGCGCCGGGCCCGCGGGCTGGGTGGCGTCCTGCTGCTCGGTCATGGGTCCATGGTGACGGTCGCCGCGCCCCGGCGGGACCCGCGGCGACCCTGGTCCGACCCTGATATCCCCCCGGCCGCGGCCTCCGGGACGGCCCGGCGCAGCCCGGTCCGGTCCGGCGCGGCCCGGCGCTGTCCAGTGAAGTCCGGCGCGGTCCGGCACGGTCCAGCGCCGGGGGCGTCAGGGGCGTCAGGGGCGTCTTAGGGTCGGACCCTGATGTTCGGCCGGCGCGGGACGTGTGACGATCGGAGCATGCCCGAAGCAGCGACGGCGACCGTCGACGAACCACGCTCCCCGCGCAAGCTGTACCGGAGCGGCGACGCCCGTTGGCTCGGCGGGGTGGCCCGGGGACTCGCCGGACACCTGGGGCTGCCGGTCGTCTGGGTGCGCCTCGTCTTCGCGGGCCTGCTGACCGCCGACGGGCTCGGCGCGCTGCTGTACGCCGCGTTCTGGTTCTTCGTCCCCCTCGGGGTCGGTGGCGTCGACGCCGAGCGGCCCCCGCCGTTGACCACCGAGGTCTCCGCGGACGGGCGGCGCCGCCTGGTGGCCCGCAAGCCCGACAAGGGGCAGATCGTCGCGCTGCTCGCCCTGGTCCTGGTGGCGATGATGTTCGTCAGCAGCGTCGACCTGAGCACCACCGCCAAGGCGTACCTGTGGCCGACGCTGCTGGTCGGCGCGGGCGTCGCCCTGGTCTGGCGGCAGGCCGACAACGCCCGCCGGGCCCGCTGGGCGGAGGCCACCCGCCGCGGCCGGAACCTCGCCGTCGCCCGGTCCGCCGCCGGTGTCCTCCTGGTCGGTACGGGCGTCACCGGCATCTTCGTCCTCCAGGGCTCGGCGGCCCACCTCGGTTCGATCCTCCAGGCGTCCCTCGCCGTCCTCGTCGGCATCGCCCTGCTCGCCGGCCCCTACCTCGTCCGCATGACCCAGGACCTGTCCGAGGAGCGCACCATGCGCATCCGCGCACAGGAACGCGCCGAGGTCGCCGCCCACGTCCACGACTCGGTGCTGCACACCCTGACCCTGATCCAGCGCAACGCGGAGAACGCCGGCGAGGTCCGCCGGCTCGCCCGCGCCCAGGAACGCGACCTGCGGGCCTGGCTGTACAAGCCGGAGGGCAGCGGGCGCGCCGACGAGGAGGCGGAGGGCCCCGGCAACGTCGCCGACACGGTCCGCCGGCACGCCGCCGAGGTCGAGGACAAACACGGCGTCCCCATCGAGGTCGTCGTCGTCGGCGACTGCGCCCTGGACGACCGACTGACCGCACAGATGCAGGCCGCGAGGGAAGCAATGGTGAACGCGGCCAAGTACGGTGGCGAGGGCGGCGCCGTCCAGGTGTTCGCCGAGGTCGAGGGGGACAGCGTGTTCGTCTCGGTCCGCGACCGCGGCCCGGGCTTCGACCTGGACGCGGTGCCCGCCGACCGGATGGGCGTACGGGAGTCGATCATCGGCCGGATGCAGCGCAACGGCGGCACCGCGCGACTGCGTGCGGTGCCCGACGGCGGCACCGAGGTCGAGTTGACGATGGAGAGGGCGGAGAGGACGTCATGAGCGACGTGACCGGAGCGAACGAGGGCACGGCGGCGGACGGGCGCCGGGTACGGGTCGTGCTCGTGGACGACCACCGGATGTTCCGCACGGGCGTGCAGGCCGAGATCGGCCGCACCGAGACGACCGGCGTCGAGGTCATCGGCGAGGCCGCCGACGTCGACCAGGCGGTCACCGTGATCACGGCGACCCGCCCCGAGGTCGTCCTGCTCGACGTGCACCTGCCCGGCGGCGGCGGCGTCGAGGTGCTGCGCCGCTGCTCCTCCCTGATGTCCGACCCGCAGGCCCCGGTGCGCTTCCTCGCGCTGTCGGTGTCGGACGCGGCGGAGGACGTGATCGGAGTGATCCGGGGCGGCGCCCGCGGCTACGTCACCAAGACGATCACGGGGGCGGACCTGATCAACTCGGTGTTCCGGGTCCAGGAGGGCGATGCGGTGTTCTCCCCGCGGCTCGCCGGATTCGTGCTCGACGCCTTCGCCTCCACCGACGCCCCGCCGGTCGACGAGGACTTGGACCGGCTGACCCAGCGCGAGCGCGAGGTGCTGCGGCTGATCGCCCGCGGCTACGCGTACAAGGAGATCGCCAAGCAGCTGTTCATCTCCGTCAAGACGGTCGAGTCGCACGTCTCGGCGGTGCTGCGCAAGCTCCAGCTGTCCAACCGCCACGAGCTGACCCGCTGGGCCACCGCCCGCCGCCTGGTCTGACCCCACGGCCCGGTCCGACCGCCACGTCCGACGCGACGGTCAGACGACCCGGGTCGCCCCGGCGAACGGCATCTCGTCCACGGAGGCGATCCGCACCGTGGAGCCCGGCCGGGGCGCGTGGATCATCCGGCCGTCACCGACGTACAGCCCGACGTGGGTGACCCCGGGGTAGAAGAACACCAGGTCGCCCGGGCGCAGTTCGTGGCGCCCCACCCGTCGCCCGGCGTTGACCTGCGTGTACGTGGTCCGCGGGAGGGAGACCCCGGCCGCCCGGTACGCGGCCTGGGTCAGCCCCGAGCAGTCGAACGCGCGCGGCCCGGTGGCCCCCCAGACGTACGGGCTGCCGATCGCCCGCTGCGCGAACGCGATCGCCGCACGGGTCCGGGCCGAGCCGCCGGTGACGGGTGCGACGGGACCGGCGGTCGCCGCGGTGCCGGCGGTGGCCACCCGTTCCCGTTCCGCGGCGGTGAGCCGGGACAGGACCCGCTGCGCCGCACCCAGCTTGTCCGTGACGGCCTTCTTGTGCCGCCGCAGCTCGGCCCGTTGCCGGGTGACGCGGTCCCGCTGCTCCCCGGCCTCCTCCCGCAGCCGCTCCAGCCCCGCCGCCTCCCGCCGCACCTCCTCGACGGCCTGCGCCTGACGGTCACCGACCCGGTCGGCGAGGGCGCTCCCCGCGAGGAACCGGTCCGGGTCGGCGGACAGCGCCAGCTTCACGCCCGGGTCGATGCCGCTCTCCCGGTACTGGGCCGCGGCGTACGAACCGAGCGTGCGGCGGGCGGAGTTCAGCTTGTCGGTGCGGCGCGCGGCCTCGTCCTGGAGCCGTTCGTACGCGCCCTGGGCCGCCCGTGTCCGCTCCTTCACCCCGAGGTACTTCTCGGTCGCGACCTCGGCTTCCCGGTAGAGCCGGTCCACCTCGTCCTTGACCTGCTCCGCCGGGGGCCCGGGGTCGGCGCCGGCGGTGCCGTCGAGGACGCCGGTGGTCGCCGTGGCGGCTCCGGCGAGCGCGAGGGTCACGGCCCGGCGGAGCGCCGTGCCGTACGAGGGGCGCTTCCTCGGTTTCTTGCGGTGCGCTGCCACGGGGTGCCGGGTCCTCTCCTCGGGCCGCCCGGGGCGGCGGCCGGCCGGTGGGCGGGGTCGCCGGTGGTGCCGGCGAGTGCTGGTGAAGGAAGGTATGACGCAAGGTGACGGCACCATCGCGCATTGTCCTTAGCTGTTCGTGTCGCGCCTGCCTGTCGACCGGACCCGACCGCTGGGGGTGGTGGGTTGATCTCTTTCGGGCAGGTGTGACCGAAGTAGCGGAAGAGGGGTCGGAGGGGAGTTCCCGGTGGTATGGCGGGCGTCGGGCTTAGGGTCACCTGGCCGGAAGGGAACGGAACGCCCCGGTTAGAGTCCGCCCCATGGACGTACTCATCCATCTGGTCGTCGGCCTCCACATCATCGGCATCGCCTCGCTGCTGGGCGGGTTCCTCACCCAGCTGAAGGCGATGGGCGAGGGCACGGCCCGCTACACCCCCGCGATGCTGCACGGTGCGCTCACCATGTTGGTCACCGGTGTCGCGCTGGTCGGCCTCAACCAGGCCGACGGCAACACCGTCGACAACGTCAAGATCGGTGTGAAGCTGGCGTTGCTCGTGGTGATCCTCGGGCTCGTGTACGTGAAGCGGGACGACGAGGGCGTCGGTAAGGGGTTGTTCGCGCTGGTCGGTGGGCTCACCACGGTGAACGTGTTCATCGCAGTGCTCTGGACTTAGTCCCGCGCAGTTCCCCGCGACCCCTCCCGGTACGCACACCTCAGCGGTGCGCCGCTCAGCTCGGTGCGCTGCTGTTCCGCGCAGTTCCCCGCGCCCCTGTCGGGTGCGTTCACCTGGGCGTGCGTGGTCCGGCGCGGGTGCGCTGAGCTGTCGCGCAGTTCCCCGCGCCCCCTATTGGGGCCTTCCTGGTCGGGACCTTGTCCGCGGGTGCGTCTGGGTTGCTCGCGCAGTTCCCCGCGCCCCTATCGGGGCCCGTATCGGGGGCGGACGACGACGGCGAGAAGCGCCCCAATCCAGGGGCGCGGGGAACTGCGCGAATCACACCGCGCACCCGCACCGGGACGCACCCGATAGGGGCGCGGGGAACTGCGCAACAGCGGGACGCACCCCAACCGAACAGCGCACCGCCAGGTCAACGCACCTGATCAAGGGGCGCGGGGAACTGCGCAAACCTGCCGCGCACCCGTGCCGGACAGCGCACGCCCAGCGGAATGCACCCGACAGGGGCGCGGGGAACTGCGCGAAACCGCAGCGCACCGAGCTGAGGAGCGCACCGCCAGGTGGACGTACCAGAAGGGGCGCACCGCGGAACAGAGCCCGGTTCCCGGGACCGGTCCCGGTTGTCGGTGGTGCCGCCTAGACTCGGGAGGCGATGAGCAGCCTTTTCGACGACAACTTCCTCGCGGGACTCCAGCCCCCGCGCCCCGCCGCGGACGAGCACCCCCCGCCGCCCGAGGACCACGCCCCGGAGGACATCCCGGACGACCTCTTCGGCGGACGCTTCGACGCGCCGCTGCACCGGGACGCGCACTACCGCGACGGCGCCCCGCGCCCCCCGGTGGACCCGGCGTCCCTGCTGGAGGGCCTGAACGACGAACAGCGCGCCGCCGTGGTGCACGCGGGCTCCCCGCTGCTCATCGTCGCGGGCGCCGGCTCCGGCAAGACCCGCGTCCTCACCCACCGCATCGCCCACCTCCTCGCCGCCCGCGGTGCGCACCCCGGCGAGATCCTCGCGATCACCTTCACCAACAAGGCCGCGGGCGAGATGAAGGAGCGCGTCGAGCACTTGGTGGGCCCCCGGGCCGCCGCGATGTGGGTGATGACCTTCCACAGCGCGTGCGTGCGCATCCTGCGCCGCGAGTCGAAGAAGCTCGGCTTCACCTCCTCGTTCTCGATCTACGACGCGGCCGACTCCAAGCGCCTGATGGCCCTGGTCTGCCGCGATCTGGACCTCGACCCCAAGCGGTACCCGCCGAAGTCCTTCAGCGCGAAGATCTCCAACCTCAAGAACGAGCTGATCGACGAGGAGGACTTCGCCGCGCAGGCCGCCGGCACCGACGGCGGGGGAGGCTTCGAGCGGACCCTGGCCCAGGCGTACGCGCTCTACCAGTCGCGGCTGCGCGAGGCCAACGCCCTGGACTTCGACGACCTGATCATGACGACGGTCAACCTGCTGCGCGCCTTCCCGGACGTCGCCGAGCACTACCGCCGCCGCTTCCGGCACGTCCTCGTCGACGAGTACCAGGACACCAACCACGCCCAGTACGCCCTCGTCCGCGAGCTGGTCGGTCCCGCCGGCGGCACCCGCGCCGAGGACGAGCCGCCCCGCGCGGACGAGCTGCCGCCCGCCGAACTGTGCGTCGTGGGCGACGCCGACCAGTCGATCTACGCCTTCCGCGGGGCCACCATCCGCAACATCCTCCAGTTCGAGGAGGACTACCCGAACGCGAAGACGATCCTGCTGGAGCAGAACTACCGCTCCACGCAGACCATCCTGAGCGCCGCCAACGCCGTCATCGAGCGCAACGAGAGCCGCCGCCCCAAGAACCTGTGGACCAACGCGGGCGCGGGCGCGACGATCACCGGATACGTCGCCGACACCGAGCACGACGAGGCGCAGTTCGTCGCCGACGAGATCGACCGGCTCACCGACGCGGGCGAGGCGAAGGCGGGCGACGTCGCCCTCTTCTACCGCACCAACGCCCAGTCCCGCGTCTTCGAAGAGGTCTTCATCCGCGTCGGCCTCCCGTACAAGGTCGTCGGCGGGGTCCGCTTCTACGAGCGCAAGGAGGTCCGGGACGTCCTCGCGTACCTGCGGGTGCTCGCCAACCCGGAGGACTCCGTACCGCTGCGCCGCATCCTGAACGTGCCCAAGCGCGGCATCGGGGACCGGGCCGAGGCGATGATCGACGCCCTCGCGCAGCGCGAGCGGATCAGCTTCCCGCAGGCCCTGCGCCGGGTGGACGAGGCGTACGGGATGGCCGCCCGGTCCACCAACGCGGTGCGGCGGTTCAACACGCTGATGGAGGAGCTGCGGACCATCGTGGAGTCCGGGGCGGGCCCGGCCACCGTGCTGGAAGCCGTCCTCGAACGCACCGGATACCTCGCCGAACTCCAGTCCTCGACCGACCCGCAGGACGAGACCCGGATCGAGAACCTCCAGGAACTCGCCGCGGTCGCCCTGGAGTTCGAGCAGGAGCGGGGCGCCGCGGCGGAAGCCGGCGCAGCGGAGGGCGAGGCGGCCGGTCCGACCGGGGGCACGCTCGCCGAGTTCCTGGAGAAGGTCGCCCTCGTCGCCGACTCCGACCAGATCCCCGACGAGGACGACGGTTCCGGCGTCATCACCCTGATGACCCTGCACACCGCCAAGGGCCTGGAGTTCCCGGTGGTGTTCCTCACCGGCATGGAGGACGGCGTCTTCCCGCACATGCGGGCCCTCGGTCAGACGAAGGAACTGGAGGAGGAGCGGCGTCTCGCGTACGTGGGCATCACCCGGGCGCGCGAGCGGCTGTACCTGACCCGGTCCACCCTGCGCAGTGCCTGGGGCCAGCCCTCCTACAACCCGCCGTCGCGGTTCCTGGAGGAGATCCCCGAGACCCATCTGCGGTGGAAGCGGACGGGCGGGGCGGCGCCTTCCGTCTCCGGTCCGGCGGCGGGCATCGCGGGTTCGTTGTCCGGTACGCGGTCACGGACCTCCGCGTCCGGTGCCTCCGGGTTCGCGACCCGACGCGTGTCGGACAAGCCGGTGATCGCCCTCGCGGTGGGGGACCGGGTCACCCACGACCAGTTCGGGTTGGGCACGGTGGTCTCGGTGGCCGGCGTGGACGACAAGGCCACGGCCACGATCGACTTCGGGGACGCCAGGCCGAAGCGGCTGGTGCTGCGGTACGCCCCCGTCGAGAAGCTGTGAAGCCCTAGTCGTCGCAGGCGGGGCGGTCCCTCGGGGCCGCCCCGGTGACGGGCCGGGGGTGCGGGGATCAGGTGGGGTCGAGGCCGTGGCTGCGGAACCAGGCCAGCGGGTCGACGGGTGACCCGCCGCCCGGACGGACCTCGAAGTGGAGGTGCGGACCGGTGGAGTTGCCGGAGTCGCCGGCGTAACCGATGACGTCGCCCGCCTTCACGGGGCCGTTCACGATCCCGTACCGCGACAGGTGGCAGTACCAGGTCTCGGTGCCGTCCTTGGCGGTGACGATGACCATGTTCCCGTACGCGGAGTGGACCTGCGTCCGCACGGTGCCGTCGGTCGCGGCCATCACCGGCGTGCCGTACCCGACGGGGAAGTCGATGCCCGAGTGCAGGGACATCCAGTTGATGCCGGCCTGGCCGTAGTAGGCGCTGAGCCCGTTCTGCTTCACCGGCAGCATGAACTTGGGCCGCAGCCGCTCCTTGAGGGCGGCGGCCTCGGCGGCCTTCTTGCGGTCCGCCTCCTGCTTGGCCTTGAGGTCGATCCGCTCCTGGGTCCGGCTGGCGCGGTCCGCGAAGTCGCCCGCGTCGGCGGAGAGGCCGGCGATCTGGGAGTCCAGCTTGTTGTTCGCGACGGACGGCTTGACCGCGGTCGGGTCCGGCGCGGCGACCGTCTTCTCCTTGCTGTCGCCGTCGCTGGCCATGGTCACCGACGCGGCGGCGATCCCGGCCACGCCCATCACACAGGCGGAGGGCACGGCGACGGTCAGCAGGGCGGAGCGCTTGGCGGGGGGCCGGCGGCGGGCCCGGGACCGGGAGGCGGGGGCGGCGCGGCGCGACAGCACGACGGGCGCGGCGTCGGGGTGGTGGCGGTCCGCCTCGCTCTCGGCGGGGAGCCCACCGGGCGTGCCGGGCGCGGGGGGTTCGTCGGCGGGGACGACCTCGGGCAGGACGGTCGTCGCGTCGGCTCCGGAATCCCCGTAGACGTCGAGGGGGCCGCAGATGGTCTCCTGCTGGGCGAAGGCGACCCGTTCGGGTTCCGCGTACGACTCCTGCGGGGCGACGGGCTGTTCGTACTCGCCGTACTCGCCGTACTCCCCGGGTTCGTCGTAGGAAGGCGTCGGGCCGCCGGAGTTCCAGGCGGTGGCGTCGTACGTGCCGGAGTCGTACTCCTGCGCGGCGAAGGTGCGGGTGTCG
The DNA here is from genome assembly GCF_042724695.1 of Streptomyces sp. NPDC127068. Lineage (NCBI taxonomy): Bacteria > Bacillati > Actinomycetota > Actinomycetes > Kitasatosporales > Streptomycetaceae > Streptomyces > Streptomyces sp. NPDC127068. The sequence goes on from NZ_JBHXEN010000004.1 coordinate 169,026, forward strand.
TAGGTGGCACCCGTGAACTGCTGCGTCTGCCACTGCCCGGTGTCGGCGGACTCGGGGAGCTGCTGCTCGGGGATGCCGCCGAGCGGGTACGCGGGAACGTCCCAGGTGCCGGTGGTCGTGTAGGAACCGGTGGCCCCGGTGTCGTACGCGTGGTGCTGCGCGGCGTACGCGTCGTAGTTCAGGGAGGCGTGGGTGCCGGTGTCGGCGACCGTGCCCCACGAACCGGTGTCGTACGTGTCGGCCGGGGCGGCCATGTCCCCGAAGAGGGGGTCGGCGGCGAAGGTGGTGGTGAACGAGGAGCTGGAGTGGTCGTCGTACCCCCCGTACCCGCCGTGCTGCGTGCCCTGGTCGTACGACCCGAAGGGGGACGGAGCCGCTTCCTGGGGTGCTGCCGGGGGAGTTGCGGTCCCCGCCGGGTGACGGTCGTTCACCAACTTCTCTTTCGCTCGGAAGCAGGAGCTGGGCTGGGACCTGACGGCGGTGCCGCTGAGGGAGCGGGCCCAGGGGGCGGAACAGTGCGGCGACTGTACCCGGCGGTATGCGGGCGCGACAATCTTCGTCGGGCTTCCTGGGGTGGGGAAACGGGCATTCAGCCGCCTTTTGACGGGGCCTCGACGGAGCCTTGGCCGTGCGTTCGAACGGCGTTCGATTCGCAGAAGCCAAGGGGGCTACGCGTCCCGGGGGTGCGGGGATGGGAGCGCGTTGGGGTGTTGGAGGGTGGTGTGGGGCGCGCCGGGGGCGCTTGTGGTGCGGTGACGCCCGTGTCGGCCCTGGTGTCGGCGGGTCGTCGGAGTCCCGGTCGGCGTCTCCGTCGGATGGTGGGGATCAGGCCGCGGTGCGACCGCCGGCGCCACGGTTGCCGGAATGGGGTGTGACGTCAGTCACAGTTCTGCGTCGTTGTGGTCGGGGTGTCCGTGCGTGCCGCGGGTCGTCGGCGGCTTCGGCGTCGGGGTCGTCACCGTCGAGAGCCGCCCGGACGCCCGCCGTGACCGTGGGGTGGACGGGGAGGGCGAGGTGGCCGACCCCGCTGACGCGCACCGCGCGGGCGAGTAGGTCGGGATGGTCCAGGCGCGCCGTCTCCAGGGGGTCCATCACCTGGTCCAGATCGCTCCAGAAGCTCACGAACCGGGTCCGGCAGCCCGGTGCCGGAAGGGCCAGCTCCGCGATCACCTCGGAGTCCGGCCGCATCTGCCGCACCACCGGGTGCAGGTCCATCAGCGGCACGGCCCGGGTCCCGGCGTGCGGGGTCCCCAGCGTCACCACGGTCCGCACCCGGGCGTCACCGCCGAGGCGCTGGACGTAGTAGCGGGCGATCAGTCCGCCGAGGCTGTGTCCGACGAGGTCGACCTCCGCCCGACCCGTGCGGACGCACAGTTCCTCGACGTACCGGCCGAGGTTTTCGGCGGCGGTCCGGATGTCGCAGGTCAGCGGGGAGTGGTTCAGCGCTTCGACCCGCCGTCCGTGCCGCCCGAGCACCCGTCGCAACAGGACGAACACGGAGCGGTTGTCCACGAAGCCGTGCAGCAGGACCACCGGGGGGCCCGGGTCCGTCGGGTCGGGCGGGTCGGACCGCACGTCGGGCCATCCGTCGGGCCGTTCGTCACGGGAGCCACGGGAGCCACGGGAGCCACGGGAGCCACGGGAGTCGCGGGGGAGCGGCGGTGCCGGGAGGGCGGCCGGTCGATCGTCGGGCGGGACCTCGGGCGGGCCGTCGGGGACGGGTGGCCCGTCCGAGGAGTGGGTGAGGGTGCCGCGCCGTTCCTGGACCAGCCCCGAGGGGTAGAGCAGGAGGTGCCCGGCGAGGACCGCGGCCTCCAGCGCGGTGGCCTTGAGCAGGGCGGCCCGGGTCGGCTCGGCGCGCTCCGCGCCGGCCGTGGGGAACGGGAGCGGCAGCCGCAAGAGGGAGAGCGAGACCGGAAGGAACGGCAGCGGCGGCAGGCCCCGACCGGGGGGAACCGGCTGGTCGCCCAGCGACAGGGCCCGGGCCAACGGTAGGCACCGGAGCAGCGGCGGGGACAAGGGCCCCACGCGGGTCACCTTCATCGGCGGACCTCCCGTCGGCACCCCGGGGACGGCTCTGTCCTCGGATGCCCTCAGGGGAACCCGGCGCCCGTCCCGTCCGTCCCGCGCCCGGCTCGGCGCGGACGACCGTACGGCGTGCGGCCCGTTCCCCACCGCCGGTCCGCGTGGCGCGCGGTCCCGGGGGAGCGGGGGGAGCGGTGCGTGCCGTGGCTCCCGCGCGCCCGCTGCCGGGACGGCCCTCACGGGTCGCCGCGGTGACGGACGCGGTGAACGTGTCCCACGGTGTGATTTCCCCCTCGGTCGGCACCGCGAAACTGCCGGCCCTCGGACGCCCGAGATAACGTTCGTTCACTGACCGGGCCCGTGGGGCCGGGGGCACCGGCCGCGCACGGCGGGAACCACCGCCGTGCACACGTCGGGTGACCGTGGGTACATGCCCCTCGGGCGGGTTCGTTCTCGTACGTACTGGGAGGCAGTGATGGGTGTGGCAGCCGGGCCGATCCGTGTGGTCGTCGCCAAGCCGGGGCTCGACGGTCATGACCGGGGGGCGAAGGTCATCGCGCGGGCGCTGCGGGACGCCGGCATGGAGGTCATCTACACCGGGCTCCACCAGACCCCGGAGCAGGTCGTCGCCACCGCGATCCAGGAGGACGCCGACGCGATCGGCATGTCCATCCTCTCCGGCGCGCACAACACCCTCTTCGCCCGGGTCATCGAACTGCTCAGGGAACGCGACGCGGAGGACATCCTGGTCTTCGGCGGCGGCATCATCCCCGAGGCCGACATCGCCCCGCTCAAGGCACTCGGCGTCGCCGAGATCTTCACCCCCGGTGCCACCACCACCTCCATCGTGGACTGGGTGCGGGCGAACGTCCGCCAGTCCGCCGGAGCGTGACCGAGGTCTCCGGGCGGCCCCGGCCCGTCCCTGCGGGTGCGTCGTGCTTGCTCGCGCCGTTCCCCGCGCCCCTGACGGGGCGCCCCTCACCGTCGCCGCCCCCCGATAGGGGCGCGGGGAACTGCGCGAGCAACCACCGCGCACCCGCGCCGGGTCACGGGGCGTCCGGAGACAACTCGGCCAGCATCACCGCACGCAACTCCAAGGTGCCCAGTAGGCGTTGGAAGGACTCCGCCCAGTAGCCGCCCGCGCCGGGCGCCGCGTCCTCCGACTCGTCCGGAGTCGCCGTCAACCCGGTCAGCCGCTCCCCTTCGGCGGGGTCGAGGCACCGCTCCGCCAAGCCCATCACCCCGCTGAAGCTCCACGGGTAACTCCCCGCGTCCCGAGCGATGTTCAGCGCGTCGACCACCGCCCGGCCGAGCGGCCGGGACCACGGGACCGCACAGCCGCCGAGCAACTGGAACGCCTCCGAAAGGCCGTGCGCCGCGATGAACCCGGCCACCCAGTCGGCCCGCTCCCCGTCGCCGAGCACGGCCAGCAGCTTCGCCCGCTCCGCCAGGGACACCGCGCCGGGGCCGCCCGCGCCCGGTGCGGCGGGGGCGCCGAGCAACACCCGGGCCCAGTCGGCATCCCCCTGCCGGATCGCCGCCCGGCACCACGCGGCGTGCAGATCGTCGCGCCAGCCCTCGGCCACCGGGAGCGCGAGCACCGCCCGGGCGTCCGGCACGCCCAGGCGCCCCGGCCAGGTGGCCAGCGGGGCGGCCTCCACCAGCTGGCCCAGCCACCAGGACCGCTCGCCCCGGCCCGCCGGGGCTCTCGCCAGGACGCCGTCGCGTTCCATGTCCGGGTCGCACGTCCGCGGCGCCGTCACCACGATCCCGGCGGCCCCTCCCGCGGGATCGGGGGCCACGCACGCCGCGGCCCGCTCCGCCATCCGTGCGGCGAGCGCCGAGCCGGGCAGCGCCGCGAGGAGGTCGGCCGCCGTCGCCCGGACGTTGCGGCTGCGGTCGGCGAGCGCCACCTCCAGGAACGGTTCGTCGGCCGCGCCGAGCCCCGCGCGGAACGCATCGAGGAACATCAGCCGGTCCTCCGCGCGTTCGGCGCCCCAGGTGCTGCGGAGCAGGGCCCGGGCGGCGGCCGGGTCGTGGCCGCGCACCGTGTCGAGCAGGGCGGCCCGTTCGGCGAACAGGCCCTCCCGCCAGACGCGGGCCACCGCTTGCGGCTCGTCGACGGACGGCAGCGACGATCCGGGGCCCGGGACCGCCCGCAGCACGAACCGCCACCGGGGGTTGAGCCCGGCCAACCATCGGGCTCGGGGACCCGCGTACGCGAGGACCGCGGGGCGCAGGTCCGTACGGGAACGGGCCGCGTCCAGCAGGTCGGGCAGCAGCTCCGGCGGGGGTGCGTAACCGTGCGCGTTCGCGGCGGTCAGCCACTGGGGGAGCAGCTCCGTCAGATCCGGTGCGGCGGCCCGGCGCGCCGTACCGCTCGTCCGTGGACGGTCCGCGAGCAGCACCGTCAAGCGGCGCGCCGCTTCTCGCGGGGTCGGCGGCCGGGAGTCTTCGGGCGCGGGCGCGGGCAACGGGGCCCCCGCTGCGGGTGTCAGGCCCGCGCGGCGGCGTAGGACTTCCCCGGCTGCTGCGTCCAACAGGCCCCAGGGGCCCGGCGTCACACCCGGGGTCTCCCGGCGTGCGGTGCCGAGTAGTGCGGCCACGATCCAGTCGTCCCACTTGCCGCTCACTGAATTGCCTCCCGTCCGTGCGCTTGCCTGCGGGTGCGTTGTTTCCGTGCGGTGCGCTGTTGTTTTGCGCAGTTCCCCGCGCCCCTGAGGGGGCCCTCCTCCGCGCCACCCGCCCCCGACACGCCCCCCCCCGGGTACGGGCCCCGATAGGGGCGCGGGGAACTGCGCGAGCAACCCCCACGCACCCGCACGGAACAACGCACCCGCAGGGGGACGCACCAAAGGGGCGCGGGGAACGGCGCGAGCAACCCCCACGCACCCGCACGGGACAACGCACCCGCAGGGAAAGGTGCGCCGCCCGGGGTCAGGCGAGCGATACCACCGGCCCGTCACGGGCCCACGCGGCGAGCGGTCGCAGACCCGTATGCCCCAGTTCACCGAACACGGTCACCGCAGAGCCGCCCGCGAGGGACACCAGCCGCCACAGCCCCGCGCCGCCCAGGAACCCGGGCGTCAGCGGCAACGCCCGTCCCGTCCCCGGATCGACCACCTGCCCGAGGTCCCCCGCCAGCACCGGGACCACCCCCGCGACCGTCACCGCCCGGTGCTCCGCCCAGGGATCGGCCGCCACACCCGCCCCGTACGCCGCGACCGCCTCCGCCACCCGCACCCCGGTCGGCAGCGCGAGGTCGTGCGCCGGGGCCGACACCACGGCATCCGCCCCCAGGTCCACCCGCGACCGGCCCGCCCCCGGGTACGCGACGACCGCGGCCTCCACCACGCCCCCGACCGGGAGGGACAGTGCGGGCGCCCGCCCGGCCGCCCCGTACGACAGCACCAGGGCCGTCCGCCCGGACCGCGCCCCGTGCACCCAGATCCGCCGGGTCGTCAACGGGGGCTCCACCGTGTCGTACTGCGCCAGCACCGACCACCGGTCCGGCACCGGCTCCCCCTCCGGCGCGCACGGCAGCCCGACCCGCGTCCGCACCGTGGCCGCGAGGTCCCCCGGCAACGCGTCCCGACGCAGCCAGCCCCGGGCCAACAGGTGCAACAGCGCGCACTCCTCCAGCATCCGCACCGGCCACCCCGGGCCCGAACCGGCGAGCGCGGCCAACTCCCGGGCCCGGGCGGCCAGCCCCGGCGCCTGCGCATCGACCATCCGGGCCGCCGTCTCCTCCCAGAACGCCCGCCCCTCCCGTTCCGCCGCCGCCAACCCACCGCGCAGCACGTCCGCGAGCCGCCGCTCCAACTCCTCGGCCCCGGCCGTCACCCGGGCCTCCCGCCGCTCCGCCCGCCGGCGCGCCGCGGCCCGGGCCGACGCGGCGTCGGGCCCGGCGCCGCGGTCCGACACCGCGTCAGCCCGGCCCGCCCCCCTCGCGTCCGTCATCACACCCACCCCCTGCCCAGCCATGTCACCGAAGGTAGGCCCTCCCACTGACAATCGCCCCTGACCTGCGAGTTCACCCTTCAGCTGGGTCACTGTCAGTGGCGTGGTGCACGGTGGACACCGGATCAGAACCGTCGATCTGGAGGGGGAACGCCGATGTCCGTGTCCGCGCCCACACCCACGCCGTCCGTCCGGTCGGGCACGGAAGGAGCCGAGGGGACCGAAGGAGCCGAAGAGGCGGACGGACCGGCCGCGCGGGTGTTGCGACCGCACGCCGAACACGCCTTCGCGGCCGAACTCGACGCGCTGGCCGCCCAGGACGACCGTCCGCGCCCCGAGCGCTGGCGGCTCTCCCCCTGGGCCGCCGCCACCTACCTGCTCGGCGGCACGCTCCCGGACGGCACCGCCATCAGCCCCAAGTACGTGGGCCCGCGCCGCATCGTCGAGGTCGCCGTCAGCACGCTCGCCACCGACCGGGCGCTGCTCCTGCTCGGGGTGCCGGGCACGGCGAAGACCTGGGTGTCGGAACACCTCGCGGCGGCCGTCAGCGGGGACTCCACCCTGCTCGTCCAGGGCACCGCGGGCACCCCGGAGGAGGCGATCCGCTACGGCTGGAACTACGCCCGGCTGCTCGCCCACGGCCCCCGGCGCGACGCCCTCGTCCCCAGCCCCGTGATGCGGGCCATGGCCGAGGGCGCCACGGCCCGGGTCGAGGAGTTGACCCGCATACCCGCCGACGTGCAGGACTCGCTCCTCACGATCCTCTCCGAGAAGACCCTCCCGATCCCCGAACTGGGCGAGGAGGTCCAGGCCGTCGGCGGGTTCAACCTCATCGCCACCGCCAACGACCGGGACCGCGGCGTCAACGACCTGTCGAGCGCGCTGCGCCGCCGCTTCAACACGGTCGTCCTGCCGTTGCCCGAGAACGCCGAGGCCGAGGTCGAGATCGTCACCCGGCGGGTCGAACAGCTCGGCCGTTCGCTCGACCTGCCGTCGGCACCGGACGGCGCCCGGGAGATCCGACGCGTCGTCACGGTCTTCCGCGAACTGCGCGGCGGGATCACCGCGGACGGGCGGACCAAGGTGAAGTCCCCGAGCGGCACCCTCTCCACCGCCGAGGCGATCTCGGTCGTCACCCAGGGCCTCGCGCTGGCCGCCCACTTCGGCGACGGGGTGCTGCGCCCCGCCGACGTCGCCGCCGGACTGCTGGGGGCGGTGGTCCGCGATCCGGCCGCCGACCGGACCGTCTGGTGGGAGTACCTGGAGACGGTGGTCCGCGAACGCGAGGGCTGGGCCGACCTCTACCGCGCCTGCCGCGAGGTGGACGGATGACCGGACGGTCCGGCGCGGGGCCCGCCGGACCGCTGCTGCTGGGCGTACGGCACCACGGCCCCGGTTCGGCGCGGGCCGTGGCGGCGGCCCTGGACGCGGCGGGCCCGCGCGCCGTGCTCATCGAGGGCCCGCCCGAGGCGGACGCGCTGCTGCCGCTCGCCGCGGACCCGGCGATGCGGCCCCCGGTGGCCCTGCTCGCCCATGTGCTGGACGGGCCGGGGCCCTCCGCGTCCCCGGGGGCCGCGGTGTCCTACGAGTGCTGGCCGTTCGCCGACTTCTCCCCGGAGTGGGTCGCCCTGCGCTGGGCGTTGCGGCACGGTGTCCCGGTCCGGTTCATCGACCTCCCGGCCGCCCACTCACTGGCCCGCGCGGCCCCCGAAACGCCCGATCCGGACGCACCCGACGGGGTCCCGGCGCCGCAGCGCACCGACCCCCTCGCCGTGTTGGCGGGGCTCGCCGGGTACGAGGACCCGGAGCACTGGTGGGAGGACGTCGTGGAGCACCGGGGCACCACCGCCCCCACCACGTCTGACCCCTTCGCCCCCTTCGAAGCGCTCGCCGAGGCCATGACCGCGCTCCGCGAGACGCCCCCCGACGCCGCCACCGCCGGCACCGGTACCGACCCGGGGCACGTCGACGAGTGGGACCTGATCCGCGAGGCCCACATGCGGCTGCGCCTGCGGGCCGCCCGGCGCGAGTTCGGGGACGACGTGGCCGTGGTGTGCGGCGCCTGGCACGTCCCCGCGCTGGACGCCCGCGTCACGGTCGCGGCGGACCGGGCCCGACTCCGCGGACTGCCCAAGGTCAAGGCGGAACTGACCTGGGTGCCGTGGACCCACCGCAGGCTCGCCCAGGGCAGCGGCTACGGCGCCGGCATCGAGTCCCCCGGCTGGTACGGGCACCTGTTCCGCTGCGTCGACCGTCCCGTGGAGCGCTGGTTGACCGAGGTCGCCGGCCTCCTCAGGCACGAGGGCCGGACCGTCTCGCCCGCCCACGTCATCGAGGCGGTGCGGCTCGCCGGGACCCTCGCGGCACTGCGCGGCCGTCCGCTGCCCGGCCTGCCGGAGACCCGGGACGCCGTGCGCGCCGTGATGTGCGACGGCTCGGACGTCCCGCTGGCCCTGGTCCACGACCGGCTCGTCGTCGGGGACGTCCTGGGACAGGTGCCCGACGGGACGCCCGCCGTGCCGCTCCAACGGGACCTCACCCGGCTCCAACGCCGACTGCGGCTCACCCCGGAGGCGGGGGACCGGGAGCGCCACCTCGACCTGCGCAACGAGACCGACGCGGCCCGCAGCCGACTGTTGCACCGGCTGCGCCTGCTCGGCGTGGCCTGGGGGGAGCCGTCCGAGGCGCCCGGCTCCACCGGGACCTTCCGGGAGGGGTGGCGGCTGCGGTGGGAACCGGAACTGTCGGTGCGGGTCGCCGAGGCCGGCGTGTGGGGGACCACGGTGCGCGCCGCCGCGACCGCGCGGGCCCGGGCGGACGCGGTGTCGGCCGGGCACCTCGCGGACGTCACGGCACTGGCCGAGCGCTGTCTGCTCGCCGGGCTCGGGGACGCGCTCCCGGTGGTGCTGCGGGTCCTCGCCGACCGGGCCGCCCTCGACACGGACGTCGGTCGGCTCGCCGTGGCGCTGCCCGCCCTGGTGCGTTCGGTGCGGTACGGCGATGTCCGGGGCACCGGGACCGGGCCGCTGCGGAGGGTCGCCGAGGGACTGGCCGACCGGATCTGCGTCGGCCTGCCGTCCGCGTGCGCCTCGCTGGACGAGGAGGCCGCCGTCCGGATGTGCGGCCAGCTGGAGGCGGTGCACGGCGCGGTGCGGCTGCTCGCCGAGACGGCCGAGACAGCCGAGACGGCCGGAGCGCCGGACAGCGCTGCTCCCGCCCCCGGCCCGCTGCCCCGTTGGTACGCCGTGCTGCGCGTGCTCGCCGCTCGGGACAGGGTGTCCGCTACGGTCCGGGGCCGCGCGGCCCGCATCCTGCTGGACGACGGGGAACTCTCCGAGGACGGGGCGGCCCGGCTGATGGGGCTCGCCCTGTCGCCCGGCACCCCACCCCGCGAGGCCGCCGCCTGGCTGGACGGATTCCTCGGCCAGGGCCCCGACGGCGGCCTGCTCCTCGTGCACGACCAGCGGTTGCGGAACCTGGTCGACGGCTGGCTGTGCGCCGTCCCGGAGGAGGCGTTCACGGACGTGCTCCCGTTGCTCCGTAGGACGTTCTCCGGATACGGGCCCGCGGTCCGCCGCACCCTGGGCGAACTGGTGCGCGGACGACCCCGGGCCGCGGCGACGACCGCGGGCCCCGACGGTTTCGGTCCGGAAGCCGACCCGGCCCGGTCCGCCGCGGTGCTGCCGGTGCTGGCCCTGCTCCTCGGCGCCCCGGCACCCGCCACCCCGCCCGGCCCGACGGACGACCGTTCCACCGCCCCGCACCCCGACACCGCCCCGCACTCCGAGGAGGCCCCCGCATGACCGCACCGACCGGAGGAAGCCCCGACCGTCGCGAACGGGGCCCGGCGGCCGACGAGCGGGCCAGACGCTGGCGACTGGTCCTCGGCGCGGCGGCCGACGGCCCCGGCCCCCCGCTCCACGGCCGTGACGCGGCGATGGACGGCGCCCTCGCCGCCCTCTACGAGGCTCCCGCCGCGGACCCCGGCACCGGCGGCGACCGCTCCGGCGGGCTCGGCGCCTCGGCCCCGTCCGTGGCGCGCTGGCTGGGGGACATCCGTACGTACTTCCCGTCCCCGGTGGTGCAGGTCATGCAGCGGGACGCCCTCGACCGGCTCGGACTGTCCGCGCTGCTCCTGGAACCGGAACTGCTCGAAGCGGTGGAGGCCGACGTCCACCTGGTCGGCACCCTGCTGTCGCTGCACCAGGCCATGCCGGAACGGACCCGACAGACCGCCCGTACGGTCGTCCGCACGGTCGTGACGCAGCTGGAGCAACGCCTCGCGACCCGGACCCGGGCCGCCGTCAAGGGCGCCCTCGACCGGAGCGCCAAGGTGCGTCGGCCCCGTCACCGCGACATCGACTGGAACCGCACGATCGCCGCCAACCTGAAGCACTACCTCCCCGAACACCGCACGGTGGTGCCCGAGCGGCTGGTCGGCCACGGGCGGGCCGTCGAGTCGCTCGCGAAGGAGGTGATCCTCTGCGTCGACCAGTCGGCGTCGATGGCGCCCTCGGTGGTCTACGCGTCGGTGTTCGGCGCGGTGCTGGCGTCGATGCGGTCGCTCGCCACCCGGCTCGTGCTCTTCGACACCTCCGTGGTCGACCTGACCGGGGAGCTGCACGACCCGGTCGACGTGCTGTTCGGCGCCCGGCTCGGCGGCGGCACCGACATCAACCGGGCGCTCGCCCACTGCCAGCGGCACCTCACCCGGCCGGCCGACACGGTGGTCGTCCTGATCTCCGACCTGTACGAGGGCGGGGTCCGGGGCGAGCTGCCGAAGCGGGTGGCGGCGATCAAGGCGTCCGGGGCGCAGTTCGTGGCACTGCTGGCGCTGTCCGACGAGGGCGCGCCCGCGTACGACCGGGAGCACGCGCGGGCGCTCGCCGCGCTCGGCGTGCCCGTCTTCGCCTGCACGCCCGAGGCGTTCCCCGAGGTGATGGCCGCCGCGATCGAGCGCAGACCCCTTCCCGTGCCCGTCGACTAGGCACCGCTGCGCACCGTGACCGCGGGGTCCGACCTGCCGCACACCCGCCGCTCGTGGTGGGGCGGGTCTCGTGAATCACACGCCTCCCACGTGCCCCACTGGGCCTTGTGACTGTTATCACCGCCCCCGGACCACCCGAGATTCAAGGTCCCCCGTCAGTCGGGGATAACCTGCGAGACGGACATGCCGCGTACCCGGCCGACCGTGTGCGCCCCCCAAGTGACCGCGGAGTCACGTTGCCCCTCGCGGCACGCCCACGCAGACAACGAACCGCGAGACCACGATAGGGACGGACGCGCGTGGACCTGTTCGAGTACCAGGCGAGGGACCTCTTCGCCAAGCACGGTGTACCGGTGCTGGCCGGTGAAGTCATCGACACGCCTGAGGCGGCGCGCGAAGCGACCGAGCGACTGGGCGGCAAGTCCGTCGTCAAGGCGCAGGTGAAGGTCGGCGGTCGCGGCAAGGCGGGCGGCGTCAAGCTGGCCGCGACGCCGGACGAGGCCGTCGCCCGCGCGACGGACATCCTCGGCCTCGACATCAAGGGCCACACGGTCCACAAGGTGATGATCGCCGAGACCGCGCCCGAGATCGTCGAGGAGTACTACGTTTCGTACCTCCTCGACCGCACCAACCGGACCTTCCTCGCCATGGCGTCGGTCCAGGGCGGCATGGACATCGAGGAGGTCGCGGAGAAGACCCCCGAGGCCCTCGCCAAGGTCCCCGTCGACGCCAACAAGGGCGTGACCATCGAGGCCGCCCGCGCGATCGTCGCCCAGGCGAAGTTCCCGGCCGAGGTGGCCGAGCAGGTCGCCGAGATCCTGGTGACGCTGTGGGACACCTTCAAGGCCGAGGACGCGCTCCTGGTCGAGGTCAACCCGCTGGCCAAGGTCGCCGACGGGCGGGTCATCGCCCTCGACGGCAAGGTCTCCCTGGACGCGAACGCCGAGTTCCGTCAGCCGGGGCACGCCGCCCTGGAGGACAAGGACGCGGCCGACCCGCTGGAGGCCGCGGCCAAGGCCAAGAACCTCAACTACGTCAAGCTGAACGGCGAGGTCGGCATCATCGGCAACGGCGCGGGGCTCGTGATGAGCACCCTCGACGTCGTCGCGTACGCCGGTGAGAACCACGGCGGCGTGAAGCCCGCCAACTTCCTCGACATCGGTGGCGGCGCCTCCGCGCAGGTCATGGCGGACGGCCTGGAGATCATCCTGGGCGACCCGGACGTCAAGTCCGTGTTCGTCAACGTCTTCGGTGGCATCACCGCCTGTGACGAGGTCGCCAACGGCATCGTCCAGGCCCTCCAGCTGCTCAAGGACAAGGGCGAAGAGGTCTCCAAGCCGCTCGTCGTGCGCCTCGACGGCAACAACGCGGAGCTGGGTCGCAAGATCCTGTCCGACGCCAACCACCCGCTGGTGCAGCGCGTGGACACCATGGACGGAGCGGCCGACAAGGCCGCCGAGCTCGCGGCTGCGAAGTAAGGGACGAGGTTCTCACAGCCATGGCTATCTTCCTCACCAAGGACAGCAAGGTCATCGTCCAGGGCATGACCGGGGCGACCGGCATGAAGCACACCCGCCTCATGCTCGGTGACGGCACCAACGTCGTCGGCGGGGTGAACCCGCGCAAGGCGGGCACCTCGGTCGACTTCGACGGCACCGAGATCCCCGTCTTCGGCTCGGTCAAGGACGCGATCGACAAGACCGGCGCCGACGTCACGGTCATCTTCGTCCCGGAGAAGTTCACCAAGGACGCGGTCGTCGAGGCGATCGACGCCGAGATCCCGCTCGCCGTGGTGATCACCGAGGGCATCGCGGTGCACGACTCGGCGGCCTTCTGGGCGTACGCGGTCGAGAAGGGCAACAAGACCCGGATCATCGGCCCGAACTGCCCCGGCATCATCACCCCGGGCCAGTCGAACGTCGGCATCATCCCCGGCGACATCACCAAGCCGGGTCGCATCGGCCTGGTCTCGAAGTCCGGCACGCTGACGTACCAGATGATGTACGAGCTGCGCGACATCGGCTTCACCACCGCCGTCGGCATCGGTGGCGACCCGATCATCGGCACCACGCACATCGACGCGCTCGCCGCGTTCCAGGACGACCCCGAGACCGAGCTGATCGTCATGATCGGCGAGATCGGTGGCGACGCCGAGGAGCGGGCGGCCGACTTCATCAAGGCCAACGTCACCAAGCCGGTCGTCGGCTACGTGGCCGGCTTCACCGCGCCCGAGGGCAAGACGATGGGCCACGCCGGCGCCATCGTCTCCGGTTCCTCCGGCACGGCGCAGGCCAAGAAGGAGGCCCTGGAGGCCGCTGGCGTCAAGGTCGGCAAGACCCCGACCGAGACGGCGACCCTGGCGCGCGAGCTGCTGAAGTAGTTCCCGCACCGCCAGCGCACAGCACATCACGGCCGGTGGGCCGCACCCTCACGGGGTGCGGCCCACCGGCCGTTGCGGGCACCGCTCAGCGCAGCTCCGGATGGGTCCGGTACGGGCCACGGCGCGGGGCTTCGCGGAGCAGGTCGCGCAGGGTCACCCGCTCGTCCGTGAGCGGACCGGGACCCATCCGCGGCGGGACGCCCCGCACGCTCTCCGGCGGGGCCTCGGGCGGCTCGTACGCGGTCGGTGCGGTGCGCAGGGTCAACGCCGTCGCCCCGAGGATCAGCACGGTGAACGCGATGGCCGTCCGGGTCCAGAACCGGGTGCGGCGCTCGCAGTCCTCCCGGATCGTGCCCACCCGGGGCGGTTGCAGCTTCTCGCCGCGCGCCAGCCGGTCGAGGCCCTGGTGCAGCGCGGCCGGGTCGTCCAGCCCGGGCACGCGCTCGGCCACGCTGCGGCGGGCGTTCGTCAGCCGGTTCGCCGTCGCCGGGGTGCTCGCCTCGGTCTCCGCCGCGGTCTCCGGCAGGTCCAGCCCGACACCGTCGTACAACAACAGCGTCCGGCGGTGGGCGGGCGGCAGCTCCAGCAGCGCGCCCAGCAGCGCACGGTCGTCGGGGTGCGCCGGGGGCGGTTCGGGCTGGCGGTGCGCCCGCCGGAACCGGTGCCAGGGCGACATCGCGTACTCGTACGCGGCGGCCCGCACCCAACCCGCCGGGTCCCGGTCCACGGCGACCTCCGGCCACCGCTGCCACGCCTGGTGGAACGCCCGCTCCACCGACTCCTGGGCGAGCGTCCGCCGCCCGGTGAGCAGGTACGCCTGACGCACCAGCGCGGGGGCGCTGTGCCCGTACAGCTGGTCGAACGCCTGGGTGGCGGTGAGTCCGTCGGCGCGCTCGGCGACGACCACGGAACCGTCGGCCGCGTGCCGGCGCCCGAACGGGCCCGTCACGGGCAGGGGCTGGGCGATGGCGTTCACGGATGACTGCCCTCCGGGCGGTGCGTGACTGTGGTGGCGGACCTGGCCCGCGAGCGGGGGCGCGGTGGAGCGCGGGGGCGCGGTGCCGGGGCGGCGCCCGTGGGCGGGCGGCCGGGTGGGTGCGCGGGGCGGCGCGGGCGCTCGGGCAGGGGTGGTGGGCGCCCGGGTGGCGGCCCGCCGCTCCTCCACCCCGCCCGCCGCCTCGACCGTCTCAGCCGTCCGTAGCGCCTCGACCGTCTCGACCGCCTCAGCCGTCTCCCTCGGATACGCCCGATCGGGTGCAGTGGGTTCCGCCCGCAGTTCCGCCAGCAGGGTCGCGTAGGCGTGGCGCTTGCGACCGCGCGGGTCGGTCCGGCCCGTTTCCCAGGACCGTACGGTCTCCCGGGTGACCCCCACCCGGGCGGCCACCTGCTCCTGGGTCAGCGCTCCCGCCTCGCGCAGCCGGCGCCGTTCCTTCGGCGGCGGCAGGGCGGCGGCGGGCCGGCTCACCACGGGTGCCCCGTCCTGGGGCGGGCCGACCGCGCGTACGCCGTCCCCGAGCAGACGTCGGGCCACCGAGCAGAAAAGAACATAAAAGTATCTTGAGCGACACATCCGGTAATCGCTCGTTACGCGAAGAAAGCGCGTGTCGTTGGGAGCATGGCGCGCGTGACCCGGAGCACCCCCCACGCCCTCACCGCGCCCCTGCCCGTACCGGCAGCACCCCCGCCCGTGCCCGCGCCCGCGTCGGAACCCGTACCGGAGCCCGCGCCGGCGCCCTCCCTGCTCGCGGGGGCGCGGGAACGGGCCCCCGCCTTCGGCTCCTGCATGCTCACCGGAGCGGCGGCGGCCGGGCTGGGCCTCGCCTGCCTCGCCGTGCTGGTCCTGGCCCTGTGGAGCAGCTCGCCGTACCCGGACAGCGGCCCCCAGGGTGCGCTGCACACGGCCGCCGGCGTCTGGCTCCTCGCCCACGGCGCCGACCTGGTCCGCACCGACACGCTCACCGGGGCGGCCTCCCCCGTCGGCCTCACCCCCCTGCTGCTGGCCGTGCTGCCCGCATGGCTGGTCCACCGGGCCGGCCGCGACGCCGCGCGGTCCGGACGGGGCGGGGTGGCGACGGTCTGGTCCGGGGTGGTCGCCGGCTACCTCCTGGTCGCGGTGGTCGCCGCCGGGTACGCCTCGGGCGGTGACCTGCGGCCCTCCTGGCCGAGCGGAGGCGTCTGGATCCCCGCGCTGGTCGGTCCCGCCGCCGCGGCCGGCATCTGGACCGCGCACGGGCGACCGCGCCCCACCTGGCCGCCGCCCGGGTCCGGCCGGGCGGCCCGCTTCCCGCTGCTCCGCGGCGACGGGCGGGGCGCCGCCTGGCGCAAGCACGTGTGGTCGGGGGTGCTCGTCGGGTGGACCGGAGCGCTGGTGCTGGTGGGCGCCGGGGCGCTCGTCGTCGGCGCCTCACTGCTGTGGCACGGGGACGCGGTCCGCGCCTCGTTCCCCGGGCTCACCGACGGGTGGTCCGGACAGTTCACGGTGCTCCTGCTGGCGCTGGCGCTGGTGCCGAACGCCGCGGTGTGGGCCGCGGGGTACGGGCTCGGGCCCGGGCTGCTGCTCGGTTCCCCGGTGCCCGTCGGTCTCCTCACCTCCGGGTACGCCGGTCCGTTGCCGCCGTTCCCGCTGCTCGCCGCGGTGCCCGGCGGGGGCGCCGGGTGGGCGTCCTGGGGGGTCCTCGTCGTTCCGCTGGCCGCGGGGGCTGCGGTGGCGTGGGCCGCGGGGCGCCTGGGCGGCGGGCCGTGGTGGGTCGCGTTGCGCGTGCTGGAGGGGGCGGTGTGGTGCGGGGCCCTTGCCGGGGGGTTCGCGGTGGTGTCCGGCGGGGCTCTGGGGTCCGGGGCGTTGGCCCACGTGGGTCCCGTGTGGTGGCAGTTGGCGTTGTCCGCGATGCTCTGGACCGCGGTGGTCGGTGTGCTCTTCGCTGCGCGTGCGCTGTTCCGCTCGGGTGCGCGGTGCGATTCGCGCAGTTCCCCGCGCCCCTGATCGGGTGCGTTCGCCTGGCGGTGCGTTGTTTTGCGCGGTGCGCTGTGGTGTTGCGCAGTTCCCCGCGCCCCTATCGGGTGCGTTCCGTCTCGGGGTGCGCTGCCCGTGCCCCTGATCGGGGCGCCTTCCGGAGTCGCTGGTACAGGTGCGCCCCGATAGGGGCGCGGGGAACTGCGCGAACCCACCGCGCACCCGAGCAGAACCAGCGCACCGCCAGGTGGACGCCCCTGACAAGGGGCGCGGGGAACTGCGCGAACGGCACCGCGCACCCGAGCGGAACAGCGCACGCGCAGCGGATCGCACCCGAGAACCGCCCGACCGGACGTCAGTCCTTCGTGCTGAGGAGCGGCCGCAACTGATCCGGCAACAAGTCCTCGCAGGACTCCTCCTGCGGAACGGTCAACGCGTCCCGGACGCACACGTAGTAGTCCCGGTACACCAACTGCGCCGTGAACGTCGCGGCGACCATCGCCAGCGCGAGCCCCCCGGTGACGAGCCCACTGATCGCCGCGGTGCTCATCGACCGCGGGGTGACCCGACCGGCGCCCCCGGTGGCAGCGGCGCCCCCGTTCCCGGAACCGGAGCCGGAACCGTTCGCAGCGGACCCCGTACCGGAACCCGTCGCGTTCCGCTCGCCCCGCGGCGGCACGCCCCGCACCGCGCTCACGCCCCAGTACACCGCCAGGGCACCCAACATCAGCGCCACGTACGGCCAGCTGAACAACGCGAAGAAGAAAGCCCACATGCCGGTGAGCAGCGAGTACCGGGCCCGCCGCTGCGACGGGTCCGTGGGGTCCCAGCGCATGCCGGACTGCTGCCCCTCGGGGCCGCCGCCCTGCTGGCCGGGTCGGTCACCGAACCGGCCGGCGGAGCGCCCGGGCTGCCGATCGCTCCACTGGCCGCCCCAGGGGCCGCGCCCGCCGCGCTCGTCGTCCTCGCCGCCGGAACCGCCGGAACCGTCGGAGCCCTCGGGGCGCCGGGGCCGCCACGGCCGGTCGGGGCTGCCCTCGGGCGGCGGTGCGTAGGGGTTGTCCTGGTCCGCGCCGGGCCGGCTGCCGGAGCCGTTCTCGCTGCCGGAGCCCTCCCCGCCGTGCGGAGCGGGTGCCCCCTTGGGCTCGGTCTGTCCGCGGTCCCGCAGCAGGACGGCGCCGTGGGTGGACCCGGGCGCGGGCCACGTGTGCTGCGGCAGGAGTCGGAGGCTGGGATCCGGCATCAGGTGTGCGACTTCCCCTCGGTGGAACGCGGTGGATCTCGCGCGGTCCACCGATGCGGCCGGGACGATCCGGCCTGAGTCTTCGGTGACCGCTGTGGACCCCAGTGATGGTACGGGCCCCGCGCGGGTGAGCGACCGTACGGGCCCCCCATCCGGGGTGCCGTCGCCGCGCATCCGCCCGGGCACCCGCTCAACGAACCACACCCGGCCGGTGTTCCGGCCCGCCCCCGCGCCCGCTCCCGCGCCCGCCCCCGAGGCCTGACCGGGCCCGACCCGGGGGCCCGCCGGCGGCCCGACGCGTTCCGCCCCCGTCCAGGAGGTCACACCGCCCCGGACGGTATCGTTGCTGCCGGTCGGCCGCTTCGTAGAGTTCCCCGTATCCGGGGAGACCACGCCTTCGTACGAACGTCCAAGGAGTCGTACGGCGGGGAGGGACGGACGACGGCGGACCGTCCGGCTCACGCCGCGCCGGACCAGTGAAACGCCCCCGCAAGAAAGGGCCCCACCGTGGCCGCCAAGCGCCTCGTCGTGTTGGTCTCCGGATCAGGAACGAACCTCCAGGCCCTCCTCGACGCCATCGCCGACGCGGGTCCGGAGCGCTACGGCGCCGAGGTCGTCGCGGTCGGCGCCGACCGACCCGGCACCCTCGGTCTGGAGCGCGCCGAACGCGCCGGACTGCCGACCTTCGTGCGACAGGTGAAGGACTACGGTTCCCGCGACGCCTGGGACCGGGCACTCGCCGAGGCCACCGCGGCCCACGCACCCGACCTGGTCGTCTCGGCCGGGTTCATGAAGATCGTGGGCAAGGAGTTCCTCGCCCGCTTCGGCGGTCGGATCGTCAACACGCACCCCGCCCTGCTGCCGAGTTTCCCCGGGGCCCACGGCGTGCGCGACGCCCTCGCGTACGGCGCCAAGGTCACCGGGTGCACCGTCCACTTCGTCGACGACGGCGTCGACACCGGCCCGGTCATCGCCCAGGGCGTGGTCGAGATCCGGGACGAGGACGACGAAGCCGCGCTCCACGAGCGCATCAAGGAAGTCGAACGCAAGCTGCTCGTCGAGGTCGTCGGCCGGCTGGCCCGCGACGGCTACTCGATCGAGGGACGAAAGGTAGTTATCCCGTGACCGCCGAAGGTACGCAGAGCCCCGAGGGGGCGCAGGTGGCCATCCGCCGGGCGCTGATCAGCGTCTACGACAAGACCGGGCTCGAAGACCTCGCGCGCGGGCTGCACGCCGAGGGCGTCGAACTCGTCTCCACCGGCTCCACCGCCGCGAAGATCGCCGCCGCCGGGGTCCCGGTCACCAAGGTCGAGGACCTGACCGGCTTCCCCGAGTGCCTGGACGGCCGGGTCAAGACGCTGCACCCGCGCGTGCACGCCGGCGTCCTCGCCGACCTCCGCCTCGACGCGCACCGCGCCCAGCTCGCCGAGCTCGGCATCGAGCCGTTCCAGCTGGTCGTGGTCAACCTCTACCCGTTCCGGGAGACCGTGGCGTCCGGCGCGAGCCCCGACGAGTGCGTCGAGCAGATCGACATCGGCGGCCCCTCGATGGTCCGCGCCGCCGCCAAGAACCACCCCTCCGTCGCGATCGTCACCAGCCCGGACCGGTACGCGGACGTGCTGGCCGCGGCGCGCGCCGGCGGCTTCGACCTGCCGGCCCGCAAGCGGCTCGCCGCGGAGGCGTTCCAGCACACCGCCGCGTACGACGTGGCCGTCGCCTCCTGGTTCGCCTCCTCGTACGCGCCCGTCGACGACTCGGCGTTCCCCGACTTCTTCGGCGCCACCTTCGAGCGCCGCAGCAGCCTGCGCTACGGGGAGAACCCGCACCAGGGCGCCGCCCTGTACGTGGACGGCACCGGCGGCCTCGCCGACGCCGAGCAGCTGCACGGCAAGGAGATGTCGTACAACAACTACACGGACACCGACGCCGCGCGCCGGGCCGCGTACGACCACGACGAGCCGTGCGTGGCGATCATCAAGCACGCCAACCCGTGCGGCATCGCGATCGGCGCCAACGTCGCCGAGGCGCACCGCAAGGCCCACGCCTGTGACCCGCTGTCCGCGTTCGGCGGGGTCATCGCCGTCAACCGGCCGGTGACGGAGGAGCTGGCGAAGCAGGTCGCCGAGGTCTTCACCGAGGTCATCGTCGCGCCCGAGTACGAGGACGGCGCCCTGGAGGTGCTGACCCGCAAGAAGAACATCCGGGTGCTGCGCGCCCACCGGGCGCCCGCCGCGCCCGTCGAGGTGAAGCAGATCGACGGCGGTCGGCTGCTCCAGGTCGCCGACCGGCTCCAGGCCGACGGCGACGACCCGTCCTCCTGGACGCTGGCGACCGGTGACGCGCTCTCGCCGGGCGAGCTGGCCGAGTTGGCGTTCGCGTGGCGGGCCTGCCGGGCCGTCAAGTCCAATGCGATCCTGCTCGCCAAGGACGGCGCCTCGGTCGGCGTCGGCATGGGCCAGGTCAACCGGGTCGACTCCGCGAAGCTCGCGGTCGAGCGGGCCGGCGCGGAGCGGTCCCGGGGCTCGTTCGCTGCCTCGGACGCGTTCTTCCCGTTCCCGGACGGGCTGGAGATCCTGCTCGCGGCCGGGGTGCGGGCCGTGGTCCAGCCCGGCGGTTCGGTCCGCGACGAGCTGGTGGTCGAGGCGGCGAAGAAGGCCGGCGTGACGATGTACTTCACCGGCACCCGCCACTTCTTCCACTGACACTGGCACTGACTGGCACTGACGCCGACGCTGACGACGACGGGCCGTGCACCCACCGGTGGGTGCACGGCCCGTCGTCGTACGGTCGACCGTCGCCGTCAGTGGCGCGGCCGGTTGAACCAGGCGGACGCCTGGCCGTTGACCATCGCGGCCATGATGATGCCCGCGATCACCAGCGTGACGACCCCGCCGAAGGTGGCGGTGCCGCCCTGGCCGTTCACGATGTTCGCGAGACCGCCGACGACCATCAGCGAGGCGTACACGATCGTCGTGACGCGGATGCCGGTGCCGCCCTTGGCGAGCTTGACGCCCAGGACGATCGACAGGGCACCGAGCCCGATCAGCAGGGCGGCGAGGACGAACCCGAACCCGGCGACGAAGTCCGTCTCCTCGCCGGAGCCCGCGGTGTTGGACAGGTCCTGGGCGGCGCCCACCGTCAGCCCGACGATCAACCCGGCGAGGATCTGGAAGCCGCTGAGGACGAACAGCAGCACCCGCGCGGTCACCATCAGACCCGGCATGCTCATCGGCATCCCCGCGCCGCCCATGCCGCCCGGGTAGGCGGGGTAGACGGGCTGCGGGGCCTGCGGGTAGGCGTAACCGGGCTGCGGGGCGGGAGCGGGTTGGCCGTAGGGCTGCTGCTGGGGGTAGCCGTACCCGGGGCCCTGCGGGGCCTGGGGAGCCTGCGGCGGCTGGCCGTATCCGGGCTGCTGGGGCGGCGGCTGCCCGTAGGGGTTGTGCGAGTCGCCGTAGCTCATGGCGTCTTCTTCCTCCGTCGAACGTGCTGGGGACGACGCGGATCGGCCCGGAGGAAGTCTTCTCGGATGCGGTCGTACCCCCCGACACTGCCCGCGGTGCTGCGGGGTCATGGTTCTTTAGCCTTCGCTTATTTGTCCAGCCTGCTCGGCTGATCGACGGGTGACTGCGACGACGGTCACCGTCCCGTGACGTGCCCCCGCCCGCGCCGGTCGGTGCGGGCCCGCCCCCACCGGATTGGAACCCGGCGCGTGCCATCCGCGAAGATGGGGCCATGACCGCCCAGATTCTCGATGGCAAGGCCACCGCAGCAGCGATCAAGTCCGAACTGGCCGTCCGCGTGGCGGCCCTCAAGGAGCGGGGCGTCACGCCCGGGCTCGGAACGGTCCTGGTCGGCGACGACCCGGGCAGTCAGAAGTACGTGGCCGGCAAGCACCGCGACTGCGCGCAGGTCGGCATCGCCTCCCTCCAGCGCGAACTGCCCGCCACCGCCACGCAGACGGAGGTCGAGGCGGTCGTCCGCGAGCTGAACGACGACCCGACGTGCACCGGCTACATCGTCCAGCTCCCGTTGCCGAAGGGCATCGACGAGAACCGCGTCCTCGAACTCATGGACCCGGCCAAGGACGCGGACGGCCTCCACCCGACGAACCTGGGCCGACTGGTCCTGGGCGAGCCGGCGCCGCTGCCCTGCACCCCGTTCGGCATCGTCCGGCTGCTGCGCCAGCACGGGGTCGAGATCAACGGCGCCGAGGTCGTCGTCGTGGGCCGCGGGGTCACCATCGGCCGCCCCATGCCACTGCTGCTGACCCGCCGCTCCGAGAACGCCACCGTCACCCAGTGCCACACCGGCACCCGTGACCTCGCCGCCCACCTGCGGCGCGCCGACATCATCGTGGCCGCGGCGGGCGTCCCGCACCTGATCAAGCCGGAGGACGTGAAGCCGGGCGCCGCGGTCCTGGACGTCGGGGTCTCCCGCGACGAGACCGGGAAGATCGTCGGCGATGTGCACCCCGGTGTCGCCGAGGTCGCGGGCTGGCTGTCCCCGAACCCGGGCGGCGTCGGACCGATGACCCGCGCCCAGCTCCTCGTCAACGTCGTCGAGGCGGCGGAACGGAACGCGAACGGTGTCGGCTGACGCCCCTCGCGCCGCTCCCGCCGAGGGCGCCACCGCACTCGGTCGGGGGGAGCCCGCGGAGGGCGCGACCGACGGGTCCAGCGGGGCCGCCGGGACCACCGGCCCGGTCCCGGGTGCGCCCGTCGTCAAGGTCCGCAACCGCCGCTTCTCCCTGACCCGGGACACCGCCCGCCCCGAGGGCGGCGGCCGGGCGGCCCCGGGTGGCGCACCGGCCCCCGCCCGCCAGTGGCCGATGCTCGTCGTGCTCGGCACGGTCGGAGCGGGGCTGCTGCTCACCGCGCTCGACGCCTCCCGGGTCGGCGCGCTGCTGATCGGGGGCGCGCTGCTCGTGGCCGTGCTGCTGCGCTGGGCGCTGCCGTCGGTGGGCATGCTGGCGGCCCGCTCCCGCTTCACGGACATGATCACTTACGGGGTGCTCGGCGGGGCGATCGTGCTGCTGGCGCTGATGACCCAGCCCGAACCGTTGCTGGTGATCCCGTTCCTCGAAGACGTGCTCCACTTCACCATCAAGACGTAGCCCGGGACCGCTCGTGGCCCGTACCCCCCACCGGGGTGCGGGCCGCCGTCGTGTCCGCACCCCGCGCGCCGACGGCTCCGGGCGCCGACCGCGGTCGAAATCGCACGCACCCCCTGCGCACGGGCCTCGGGCGCGGTACGGTGACCGGCGGTAAGCCGCCATGGACCGGGCATCGACCCGTCGCCACGACCGTCGAAACCGAACGCCGGGTTCCGTATCGCGGACGGCCCCGACGGTGGGACACTGGCGCGCAGGCAGCGGACCACCCGCGCGCGAGAGGCGCATGCAGGGTGGTTCGAACGCTTCCGTGCGCCCCCGGGTGGGGAACTGACGTTCCCGCCCCGGGCATCCCTGTGGGTAGTCGGACCGGGATGGGCCACGGGTTCGTGGGTTCACGGGTACGCACAGCGACGGCGACGGCGTACCGGTACGTTCAGGGGGATAGGGGGACACAATGCCTCGTTGGAAGGAATTGCCGGAAGAACTCGACCCACAGGTCAAGGAGTTCACGGGGCAGCTCCGCAGGCTGGTCGACCGCAGCGGTCTGAGCATCGCGGCGGTCTCGGACCGCACGGGCTACAGCAAGACCTCCTGGGAGCGTTACCTCAACGGTCGGTTGCTCGCCCCGAAGGGCGCGATCGTCGCGCTCGCCGAGGTCACCGGCACCAACCCGGTCCACCTGACGACGCTGTGGGAGCTGGCGGAACGGGCCTGGAGCCGCTCCGAGATGCGCCACGACATGACGATGGAGGCCATCCGGATCTCCCAGGCGCGGGCCGCGCTCGGCGAGACCGGGGGCACCGACGTCCGGGGCGGTCGCGCCGCCCACCGGGGAACCGCCGGACGCCCCGCCGGCCCGACCGGACCCGCGGGCCGCCCGGACCGCGCCCCCGGCGCCCGGGGCGGTGCGCACGCCGCCCGCGGTCCCCGCACCGGAGCTGCCGGCCGGCCCGCCGCGGAGTCGGCCCTCGGCTTCTCCGGCGGCCCCGGGACCGCCTCCGACACTCCCCCCTCCGGCAACGACGTCACCTTCCAGAGCGTCCGCTACCAGGGCCCCCTCGGCGGAGCCGTCCCCAACGGCCCCGCCACCCGCCGCCCCGCCCACGGCGGCGGCCCCGTCCCGCAGGCCGCGGGCCCGGGCGGTCCGTTCGGCGGCCCCGGCGGCCCGGGAGGCGGCCCTCCGGGCGGTCGACCGCCGCAGCAGCGCCCCGGCGCCGCGGGCAAGCGCCGCACCACGATGTTCCTCGGGGGAGCCGTCGGCGCGCTGGTCGTGATCGCGGCGGCCTTCTACTTCGCGGGCGGCCTCGACGGCGACGACGACGCGGAGGCCAAGCCGTCCCCCGCCGCCAAGGTCAGCAAGAAGCCGCTGCCGGCCGGCGTCGAGTGCAGCGGCACGGACTGCACCGGCAAGGACCCGGAGACCATGGGCTGCGGCGGCGAGTACGCACGCACCACGGCCACCATCCGGGTCGGCACCTCCACGGTCGAGGTCCGCTACAGCAAGACCTGCGAGTCCGCCTGGGCGCGGATCACCCAGGCCGCGGACGGCGACACCATAGAGATAGCGGCGCCGGGCGCCAAGAAGCAGCTCAGCACGGTGGGCACCACACCGGACACCGACGCCTACACCGCGATGGTGGCGGTCAAGAAGGCCGGCGACGCCAAGGCGTGCGCCACGGTCCGGGCGGCAACGGAGGGCTGCACCCCGTAGGGCGACCCGCGTCCCACCGACCGCACGGGCCCGCCCCCGGGCCCGTGCGGTCGCTGCATTCCGGCCGAATCCGCGCCGCGCGACCCGAGCGCCCCCACCGCCGTTAGCCGTCCGGCGCCCCGTCCGGAGCCCGTACGGAAACCGACGCGCGGAACGTGCATGGAACGGACACCACCGGGCACACGGAGGAATACCCCCACGGGAGCGGCCACCACCCCCGAGGCGGCCGTCCGCTCTCCCCCCCCTGAGCGGACGGCCGCCCATCCCGCACCGTCCGCCGCCCCCGGTTTCCGCCGCCCGTCCCCGCTCCGCACGAGCCGCTCGGCCCGGCGCGCAGCCACCCCGACCACCGACCGCCGAGCCCCCCACAGCACGGAACCAGCCGTCCGCGGGGCCCCCGCCCCGGCTGTGGGGCGGGCCACACGGCCCCGCCGATCCGGGACCGCCGGAGCGCGATAGCCTGACCGCTGGATCTCTCTTGACGCCAAGAGATCGATCATCGGGACCGCTGATCGATCACGTGGGCGCTCGCGCGGGGTCCCGTTTCCGGGGCAGGGACGCCCCACCGCCAGCTGTCATACGGAGAACGCCATGACCCGCACTCCCGTGAACGTCACCGTCACCGGCGGAGCCGGCCAGATCGGTTACGCCCTGCTCTTCCGTATCGCCTCCGGCCAGCTCCTCGGCGCGGACGTGCCGGTCCGGCTGCGGCTCCTGGAGATCACCCCGGCGCTCAAGGCCGCCGAGGGCACCGCGATGGAACTGGACGACTGCGCCTTCCCGCTGCTCCAGGGCATCGACATCAGCGACGACCCCAACGTCGCCTTCGCCGGTGCCAACGTCGCCCTCCTGGTCGGCGCCCGCCCCCGTACCAAGGGCATGGAGCGCGGTGACCTGCTGGAGGCCAACGGCGGCATCTTCAAGCCCCAGGGCAAGGCCATCAACGACCACGCCGCCGACGACATCAAGGTCCTCGTCGTGGGCAACCCGGCCAACACCAACGCCCTGATCGCCCAGGCCGCCGCCCCGGACGTACCGGCCGAGCGCTTCACCGCGATGACCCGCCTCGACCACAACCGCGCGCTGACCCAGCTCGCGAAGAAGACGGGCTCCACGGTCGCCGACATCAAGCGGCTCACCATCTGGGGCAACCACTCCGCCACCCAGTACCCGGACATCTTCCACGCGACGGTCGACGGCAAGAACGCCGCCGAGCTGGTGAACGACGAGAAGTGGCTGGCCGACGAGTTCATCCCGACCGTCGCCAAGCGCGGTGCCGCGATCATCGAGGCCCGTGGCGCCTCGTCCGCCGCCTCCGCCGCGAACGCCGCCATCGACCACGTCCACACCTGGGTCAACGGCACCGCCGACGGCGACTGGACCTCCATGGGCATCCCGTCCGACGGTTCCTACGGCGTGCCCGAGGGGCTCATCTCCTCCTTCCCGGTCACCACGAAGGACGGCGCCTACGAGATCGTCCAGGGCCTCGACGTCAACGAGTTCTCCCGCGCCCGCATCGACGCCTCGGTCAAGGAACTCGCCGAGGAGCGCGACGCGGTCCGCGCCCTGGGTCTCCTCTGACCCCACCCCTCGCACCACCCCCGCCCCCGGCTGCCCTCGGCACCGGGGGCGGGGTCGTGGGGGCCGACGATCGCGCCGAGCCGGGACAGGCCGTCGCGGACGCGCAGACCGCACGCCTGCGCTCCGGCTGAGCCGAACGTGCGCAACGAGCAGGTTCGACGCGCGCAAACGGGTGAATGTCAGCGAGCTTCTGCAACCCCCTTGAGCTGTCGCGCGTCCAGGCCGACGCTTTCTCCATGAACCCTCAGTACTGCTACCGATGCGGCGCCCTGACCGAGAAACCCGTACTGGTGGAGGAGGTGCACAGCGCCAGCGGCCCCGGCCTGGACGTGTACGCCTGCGAGGCGCACGCCCTGCGCGTACCGGCGGCCCTCAGCCAGGCCGCCGCACTGGAGTCGGCGTTCCGGGGCAGCCGCCGGCCGGGCGCCTGAGCAACGCGCCGCCCGCCTGACGGTCGGGCGCGACCCGACCGTCAGGCCGCAGCCCGCTCCGCCGCGCTGCGCTCCACGCAGAACTCGTTGCCCTCGGGGTCGGCCAGCGTCGCCCACCCCGTACCGTCCGGGCGGCGGTGGTCCTCCACGAGGGTGGCGCCGAGGGCGAGCAGCCGCTCGACCTCCTCCTCACGCGTGCGGTCCTGCGGCTGGAGGTCGAGGTGGACCCGGTTCTTGACCGTCTTGCCCTCCGGGACCCGGATGAACAGGAGGTCGACGCCCGCCGAGGCCACCAGGACCTCGGGGTCGCCGGGGTGGTCGTCGTCACCGAGCCGTCCGTCGAGCGCCCCCACCCAGAAGGAGGCCAGGTCGTAGGGGTCCGCGCAGTCGAAGGTCACATGTCGCACCAGAGAACTCATGCGGGCACCCTAGGTGTGCGTCGAGCGCCGGGCCAGCGGGTTTCCGGGTCAGTCGACGATCCCGTCCGCGGTCCGGCGGGCCCGCAGCTCACGGATCGCCTCGCGGCGCGCGAGCCGGTGGGTGCGGCGGATCTGGGCCTCCTGGTGGCGCCGCCGGTCCCGCTCGGACTCCGGCTCCACCGGGGGCACGATCCGGGGCTTGCCGTCCGCGTCGACCGCGGTGAACACCAGGTACGCGGAGCCGACCTGGGTGGCGGTCGTCGACTCGTTCCAACGTTCCGCCATGACCCGGACGCCCACTTCCATGGAGGTCCGCCCGGTCCAGTTGACCTGCGCCTTCACATGGACCAGGTCACCGACCCTGACCGGCTCCAGGAACACCATCTCGTCCATGGACGCGGTGACCGCCGGGCCGCCGGAGTGCCGTCCCGCGACCGCTCCCGCCGCGTCGTCGACCAGTTTCATGATCACGCCGCCGTGCACGGTGCCCAGGAGGTTGGTGTCGTTGTGGGTCATGATGTGGCTGAGCGTCGTCCGGGAGGCGGAGGTGGGCTTGCCCGGGACGCTGGGGCTGCTGTGGGTGCCGGGATCGCCGGGCTCCACGGCAGGGGGCTGTGCTGTCATGTCCTCCACTGTATGGCGTGCGGCGTGCGGTCCATCGGGTGCGTTGCGCTGGGCGTGCGCGGTGGTTGCCCACGCAGTTCCCCGCGCCCCTTTCGGTACGTCCACCTGGCGGTGCGTTGTTCTGTGCGGTGCGCTGGGCCGTTGCGCAGTTCCCCGCGCCCCTTACCGGTACGTCCACCTGGCGGTGCGTTGTTCTGTGCGGTGCGCTGGGCCGTTGCGCAGTTCCCCGCGCCCCTTACTGGTGCGTCCCGCTGGACGTGCGCTGTTCGGTCGGGGTGCGCCCCGCGGTTGCGCAGTTCCCCGCGCCCCTGGATTCCGGTCGCTACCCGCCGCTGCCGCCCGCCCCACCAGCGCACCTCCAAGCGAAGGCGCCCCCGACAGGGGCGCGGGGAACTGCGCGAAGCACGAGCGCACCGCACAGGTCAGCGCACGGCCAGCGGATCGCACCTGATCAGGGGCGCGGGGAACTGCGCGAAGCACGAGCGCACCCCACAGGACAGCGCACGCGCAGCGGATCGCACCTGATCAGGGGCGCGGGGAACTGCGCGGGACAACCACCGCGCACCCCCACCAGATGACCGGAGACGGTCAAGATTGCATCAGCTCTGCAACAGCGCTGCCCCGAGTTTCCGTCCGCCCTGTCAGTACACCGCTGTGACCCGGCACACTTAGCCCATGAACGAGTGGCCCGAGGGGCGTAGCGGCCGGAGCCGCGACGGTGAAGGATATGGCCGCGGCAGCGCGAGCGAGCGGCCCGAGAGCGCCCGCGTGATGCGGCAGGTCCAGCGGGGCCAGGGCCCCGGCCCGCGCCCCTCGGCACCGCCCCGCGGCGTTCCGCAGCAGCACGGCTACGGTCCGCAGGGCCAGGGCGGCGGCCAGCACGGCCAGCAGGAGTACGACAGCGGCTACAACACCGGCCAGGTCTACGGCAACCCCCAGGGCGGGGGCCGGGGCGGCGGCGGTGACGAGGGCCATCTGCGCCCCGGCGGCGGCGGCTCCCGCCCGGCACCCGACTGGAAGCGCCGCATCAAGATCGGCTCCCTCACCCTGTTCATCCTGCTGCTCGTGGTCTCCGTCGGCACCTACTTCTGGGCCGACTCCAAGCTCAAGCGCGAGGTCGACCTGTCCAAGGTCATCGAACGGCCGAAGGACGGCGACGGCACCAACTACCTGATCGTCGGTTCCGACAGCCGCGAGGGCATGTCCGACCAGGAGAAGAAGGACCTGCGCACCGGCTCCGCCAAGGGCAAGCGCACCGACTCGATGATGATCCTGCACGTCGGGGACAGCGGAAACGCGATGATCTCGCTGCCCCGTGACTCGGACGTCGAGATCCCCTCGTTCGTGGGCTCCGAGTCCGGCAAGCGCTACGAGAACACCGGACGCCGGGTGAAGCTGAACGCCGCGTACGCGGAGGACGGCCCCGAGCTCCTCGTCCGCACCGTCGAGCACAACACCGGACTGCGCATCGACCACTACGCGGAGATCGGCTTCGGCGGCTTCGCGAAGATCGTGGACGCGATCGGCGGCGTCGAGATGAACCTGGAGAAGGGCTTCAAGGACAAGCGCTCCGGCGCCGACTTCGAGGCCGGCAAGCAGACCCTCGACGGTCAGGAGGCGCTCGCCTTCGTCCGCACTCGCTACGCGCTCGGCAGCGACCTGGACCGGACCAAGAACCAACAGAAGTTCCTGTCCGCGCTGGCCAGCCAGACGGCGACGGTCGGAACGGTCCTCAACCCGTTCAAGCTCTACCCGACGCTGGGCGCGGGCCTCGGCACCCTGGTCGTGGACCACGACATGGGCCTGTTCGACCTCAGCGAGATGTTCTGGGGCATGAAGGGCGTCACCAGCGGCGACGGCGTCTCCATGAACATCCCCATGTCCGGCTCCCGGGGCAGCAACCTCGTCTGGGACCGGGCGAAGGTCAAGACCCTGGTGGAGCAGCTGAACAACGGCGACAAGATCACCGTCACCGGCAACTGACCCCGTACGCAGCACCGCGCACCGTCGAACGGGCGGGCACCCCCTCCGGGTGCCCGCCCGTTCCGTATCCGCGTCATGCGTGACGCGTCAGCCGCAGGTCACCTCGTCGCCGGACACCGCGCCGAACTCACCGGAGTCCGCCGGATCGGCCACCCGGACCCGGGTGACCCCCCGGTAGTCGGCGCCCGCGACCACCCGCATCACCGCGCCCCGCCCCGGCTCCGGCCGTAGCTCCGCCCCCGGCAGGGCCGCGGCCAGCGACTGCACCGAGCGGTCCCAGCGCGGGTCGTAGTGCACCACCGTGCGCTCCGCGGTCCGGTCGGCCGCGTTCACGGGGCGTCCCGTCGTGCGGAAGCCGGTGCCGCGCAGGGCCGCGTCCACCGTGCCGCCGAGGTCCGCCGTACCGGTGGCGTTCTCCACCTGGACGCGGATCTGGTCCGGCGCCACCTCCACCCTGACCGCCTTGCGCCGCACCTTGTGCGCGGCGAGCGGCTCGTCCTCGCGCAGCGCCTCGAACAGGCGCCCCGCCTTGGCGTCGTTCCACTTCACGGTGGAGCCGAGCCCCTTGACCGGGTGCGCGACGTTCTCGATCGGCACCGTCGTGAACTCCGAGGACGAGGGCGAGAAGCCCCGCATGGCCCGGCCCAGCGTCAACATCTCGTCCGTGCCGAAGTTCTTCGACGCCCGCAGCGAGCCGAGCGACGCCTGGGCGAGTTCCCTGAACCGCACCGGGTTCAACAGGACCCCCGAGGAGGTCGCCTTGGCGATCAACGCGGCCATGAACGTCTGCTGCCGCTGCATCCGCCCCAGGTCGGCGGCGCCGTCGATGTGCCGGGAGCGGACGAACTGGAGGGCCTGCCCGCCGTTCAGGTCGTGCGGTCCGGCCGCGAGGTCGAGACCGGTCGCCGAGTCCTTCAGCGGCTTGGCGGCACAGATGCGGACCCCGCCGACCACGTCGACCGTCCGCATGAAGCTGGTGAAGTCGACCTCCAGGTAGTGGTCGATCTTCACCCCCGTCATGTGCTCCACCGTCCGCACGGTCAGCGGCGGACCGCCCTCCGCGTACGCCGCGTTCAGCTTCACCGGGTGGGCCGCGTACCGCTTCCCGGTCGTCCGGTCGACGCGCTCGGGGATCTTCGCGTACGAGTCCCGGGGCAGGCTCACCACGCTCGCCCGTTCCAGGTCCGCCGAGAGGTGCACGATCATCATCGTGTCGGTGCAGCGGCACGGAGCCCCGCCGAGGTGGTACTTCTCCTTCTCCTCGGGGGTGATCCGGTCCCGGCCGTCCGTGCCGACGAGCAGGAAGTTGGTGCCGTGGCCGGCGCTCGGCCGGTTCTTCATGTCCTTGAACGCGTCCACCCGTTGGATCTCCGCGTCGATGCCCGTCATCAGCGCGTGTCCGATGCCCGCCGCGCCCAGCACGGTCACCGACAGCGCCGTCACCGCGCGGCGCGCCCAGCGGGGCCGCCCGCCGCGCCCCGTGCGCCGTCCCGGGGCCGCGGCAGCGGGTCTGCGTCCGCCCGGGGGAACGGGACGGACGGGACGGCGGGGCGGCTGGGGCACGGGAAGGACACCTTTGCGTACGGGTGCGGTTCGGCGGGCGTGACCGTCGGACCGGTGCCGTGCGGGTCCGGCCGGGGCCGTGGGGCCAAGGCGACGGTACGTCCATAGGAAATGCTGCCCACGCGATCGGCCGGACGGCGCGCGACCGTGTCCCCCGTTCGCGGTAACGTGAAGGACGATGAACGCCACGCCCTCCCCGAAGCTTCCCCCCGTGTCCGTGATCATGCCCGTCCTCAACGAGGAACGGCATCTGCGCGGCGCCGTCCGAGCCATCCTCGCCCAGCAGTACGCGGGCGAGATGGAGGTGGTGATCGCCCTCGGCCCGTCCAAGGACCGCACCGACGAGATCGCCGCCGAACTGGTCCGCGAGGACCCCCGGGTGCACACCGTGCCCAACCCCACGGGACGCACCCCGGCCGCGCTGAACGCCGCGATCAAGGCGTCCCGCCATCCGGTCGTCGTCCGGGTAGACGGGCACGGGATGCTGTCGCCGGACTACATCGCCACGGCCGTGCGGCTGCTGGACGAGACCGGGGCGCAGAACGTCGGCGGCGTCATGCACGCCGAGGGCGAGAACGACTGGGAGCGGGCCGTCGCCGCGGCGATGACCTCCAAGATCGGCGTGGGCAACGCGGCCTTCCACACCGGCGGTCAGGCCGGGCCCGCCGAGACGGTGTACCTCGGGGTGTTCCGTCGCGAGGCCCTGGAGCAACAGGGCGGCTACAACGAGGAGTTCATCCGCGCCCAGGACTGGGAGCTGAACTTCCGCATCCGTGAGGCGGGCGGCGGGATCTGGTTCTCGCCCGAGCTGCGGGTGTCCTACCGGCCGCGGCCCAGCGTGCGGGCGCTCGCCAAGCAGTACAAGGACTACGGCCGTTGGCGGCACGTGGTCGCCCGGTACCACTCGGGCTCCATCAACCTGCGCTACCTGGCACCGCCGACCGCGGTGTGCGCGATCGCCGCGGGCGTCGTGGTCGGCGCCGCGGTCACCCCGCTGGGCTTCGTGGTGCCCGCCGGGTACCTCGCGGCGATCGCCGCCGGGTCGGTGCCCGCGGGGCGGGGACTGTCGTTCGGGGCGCGGCTGCGGATACCGGTGGCGCTCGCGACCATGCACATGTCCTGGGGCTGGGGGTTCCTCACCAGCCCCAAGTCCCTCGCCAAGCGGGTCATCGCCTCACGACGCTGAGACGCCCCGGGGTGACCGGTGGTCCGACGCTCCGGCCGGACCACCGGTCACCCCCGCCTCAGGTCGCCCCGGATCGCCTCAGTAGGTGAAGCCGGGGTTGACCTCCATGCAGGTCTGCTCGTCGGCGCCGTTCAGGAGGTTCGCGGACTTCGGCGCGGAGTCGTCAAGACCGCCGTCCTTCGGATAGACGGAACCCTCCCGCCAGTCCGCGCCCACGGTCAGGGTCACCCCGGAGACCTCGGTGGACTGCTCCACCGACGACAGCGGGATGCCCAGCGCCTTGGCGACCCGCTGGGCGTCCCCCTCCAGGTCCGCGCTCGGGAACGTGATCACGGTCTGGGCCTCGGACACCGCCCGCTGGGTGTCGGCGACCGACCGGTCGAAGCCCTTGCCCGCCAGCAGTTGCGCCACCGTGGAGGCGCGCCCCGCGGCCGGTGCGAGCACGTCGGTACGGGTGCCGTTCACGATCTGCACGGCGATCTGCGCGTCCGGCGCGGGCGGGTCGTCGGACAGCTTCGCCTTCTTCTTCCGCTTCTTGTCCTTGCCGTCCAGCGAGATGTCCTCGCGGATCAGCCGGAACAGCTGCTCCGCGTCCCCGGGCTTGGGCACGACCCGCGGGCCGAGGTAGTCGAACGGCATCGTCGTCATGGTGATGCGGTCCGGCGGCACCTTGCGCAGCTCGTTGCCGAGTTCGTACAGCTTCATCACGTCGTCCAGCCCCTTGTCGACGGTGAGCGCCCGGGTCGCGGTCTCGGCGAGGCCCCGCAGCTTGCCGGGGTTGCTGAGGGTGGCGTTCTTCCGCAACTCCCGCACCATCGAACTCATGTACATGTGCTGGGCCTTCGCCCGGCCGATGTCGCTGCCGTCGCCGAAGCCGTAGCGGGTGCGCAGCCACTGGAGGGCCTGTTCGCCCTTGATGGAGTGGGTGCCCTCGGGGAGCTTCAGGCCGGAGCCCTTGTTGCTGGCGGTGTGCGAGTAGATGTTCTTGTCCACGCACACGGGGACGCCGCCGATCGCGTCGGCCATGTCGACCACGCCCGCGAAGTCCACCTGGATGAAGTGGTTGATGTGGATGTCGGTGAGCTTCTCCCAGGTGGCGACCGTGCAGCCGGCGCCACCGCGCCCCAGCGACTGGTTGGTCATCACCCGCCCGTTGCTCGCCGGGTGCGTTTCGCCCTCCGGGTCGGTGCACTTGGGGATCTCCACCAGGGTGTCCCGGGGCATGCTGACCACGGACATGTTGGAGCGGTCCGCGGACAGGTGCACCAGCATCTGCACATCGGCCAGCGGGGCCGCGCCGACGCTCTCCCGGGAGCCGCCGAGCCGCAGGTTCTCCTTGGTGTTCCGGCTGTCCGAGCCGATGAGGAGGATGTTGAGGGGGGTCTGCCCCGCGGCGTTCGGGGTGGGGGTCGGGGCCTTGTGCTCGCCGATGTTCAACTCGCCCTTGCGGATGTTGCCGTTCAAGTGGCGGTAGTAGAGGTATCCGGCGCCGGCCGTGCCGAGTATGACGACCGAGAGGACCAGTGCGGCCCAGCGCAGTATGCGGCGCTTGCGGCGCGCCGGCCGGACGCCCGGCCCGCGGCCCCCGCCGCCCGGCCGACCGGCACCGCGGCCGGCGGGCCCCGGGCGGGAACCCGCCGCGCCGGCGGGGCGCTTGCCCCCGGCGGGCCGACGGGAGGCGCCCCGGTCGCGGGGGGCGTCCTCGGCGAGTGCGGCGACGCTCTCCCCGGTTGCCCCGCCCTCCGGGTCCCGCAGGGCCGGCGCCGCGTCGGCGTCCGCCCCCGACTGCTCGTCCGCGAGGTCCGTTCCGCTCCGGGCGGGCGCGTCGCCGCGGCGGACGCGTGGACGGGACTCCTCCCCACGCATGCCACTTCGGCCCATTCGCCACCCCTCCCAGCACGCCGCCGTAGAACCCAGGTATCCCGTTAGACGCCCGAGACACCCAAAGGGTTACTCCGCGCAGACCGCTTTGTCCGCCTCGACCTTCTGAACCCCCTCCGGCACCTTCTCCGGGGGTTTCATCGCTGCTCCTGCGCCCTTGAAGTCCGGGCCGAGCGTCAGCACGATCGCCGGGAGCCCCTGTGCGTTCGTTTCGCTCTCGCCCGGCTTCATGGCGGAGGCGGACAGACCCATCAGACTCGCCAGTCGGCGGGCCTGGTCGGCCTGTTCGGGAGCGTACGCGAGCTGGGTCTTCGAGACGTCTGCCGGCGCGTTCCCGAGCTGGCTGGACTTGAGCACGCCCCCAGTGTTCTGCAAGTAGGTGAGAGTTTCCTGAGCGGAGCCCGCTTCGGCGCCGCCGTTGTAGATGTGCACCCGTACATCGGCGGGGTCCGCCATCGGGCCCTTCAACAGTCCGGCCTGGGCGGCCTTCTCCTTCTTGGCCTTCGCCTTCTTCTGCTGCTCGACCTCGGTCAGCGAGACGTCGTTGCTGATCATCGCGAACAGCGGGTCGGCCTTGGCGCGGTCCACCACGACGGTCGCTTTGACGCGTTCGGCGGGGTTGTCGAGCACGGGCAGCGTCGCGAAGCTGATGTTCTTCGGGTCCACCTTCGCCAGCTCCATGCCCACGTCCTTGAGCTTGGTGATGCTGCCGATCCCGGTGTCCACCTCCAGCGCCTCGGTGGCCGCCTCGGCGAGGTCGAACAAGCGGCTGGGGCTGGTCAGCGTGTCGCTCGACTTGAGCTTGCGCATCAGCGAGCCGAGGAACTGCTGCTGCACCTGGATGCGGTCCAGGTCGCCCTGGTTGCCGAAGCTGTGCCGGGTCCGGACGAAGGCGAGGGCGTCCTCGCCCTTCAGGGTGTGCTTGCCGGCGGAGAGCTTGAGGTGCGACTTGGGGTCGTCGACGTCCTTGGCGACGCAGA
Source organism: Streptomyces sp. NPDC127068 (assembly GCF_042724695.1). Taxonomy (NCBI): domain Bacteria; kingdom Bacillati; phylum Actinomycetota; class Actinomycetes; order Kitasatosporales; family Streptomycetaceae; genus Streptomyces; species Streptomyces sp. NPDC127068. Next base: position 204,043 of record NZ_JBHXEN010000004.1, read on the forward strand.
CCTCCACGCCGCCCACGGCCGTCGTCAGCGTCTTCACCGCGTTGAAGTCCGCGAGCATGAAGTGGTCGGGCTGGATGCCGGTCAGCTCCTTGACCGTCCGCATCGCGCAGCCCGCGTCCCGCCCCTCCTGGCCGAGGCTGGTGTTGAACCGCACGCCCGTCTCGCCGGGGATCACCTCGGTGCTGCCGTCCGGCTGCTTGGTCGGACAGTCGGGGATGTCCGTGATGAGGTCCCGCGGGATGCTCAGCACGGTCGCGTTCGTCCGGTCCTTCGCGACGTGCAGCAGCAGGGCGGTGTCGGCGTGGCCGGCGCTGTTCTTGTCGCCGTAGCCGCCGTTGCCCTCACCGGTGCGCTTGTCGGTGCCGATCAGCAGGATGTTGACGGCCTTGTCCTTGCTGAAGCCGCCGGCGCCCGCACTGCCCACGTCGGTGGTGGTGATGTTGCCGTTCAGGTGCTCCAGGTAGAAGTAGGCACCGGTGCCCGCCCCGACGAGGACGACGGCGAGGACGCCGCCCGTCCAGGCGAGGACCTTCTTGCCCCGGGACGACTTGCCGGAACCGGCGGAACGTCCCCGGCGGCGGTTCGGCGGCGGGGGCGGCGCCCCGCGGCGCCTGCGCTGGCCCGGTACGTCACCTGTGCCCGTACCGGTGCGGCGCGGGGCGTCGGGGGAGGTGCGGGGGCCCGGGGCGCGGCGGCCGGTTCCCCGGGGGGAAGGCGCCGCCGGCGGGTCGGGGGAGGGGCCCAGTCGCAGTTCGTAGTCACCGGTCTGCGGGTTCAGCACCCACTGGTCGGCGGGGTCCACGTCGTCCCCCGGCCCACGGCCTTGCGCGTCCACGGTTGTTAGCGTCCTCCGTCAGGCCCCACGCGACGCCACCCCCCTCGAAGGCGCACGGCAGCTCGGTCTCTCGGTGCTCGGTGCGCGACGACCGCAGGCACCGGGATCGCTCACACTATCCGCCCAATTGGGCGTAGAGCGATGACGGTGACACATTGCACGTCTTGATAACCGGGCAATCCGGCTCATACGTTCGGCGGAGTCGTGCGCTACGGAGATCCGGGGCCGGTCTTCGGGCGGCCCCGTGCTCCGGCGGGGGAGCGGCCGGGGTCGGGGCGCCGGTCAGCGCACCGTGGCGGTCACGCGTTCGACCTCGACGCGCTTCGCGAGCGCCTCCTCGTCGAGTGCCTCGGCGTTGCGGCACAGCACCACCGAGCCGCCGGCGGCGAGCGGCCCGTACAGTCCGGCCGACAGTCCGTCCCAGGTGTCGTACCCGCGCAGCGACAGCACCCGGGCACCGGGACCGGCGATCCCGAACCGTCCGGCGTCGGCGACGGCACGTTCCACGACCTCGGCGCCCGAGTACTCGGCGCCCGCGACGATCAGCGCGTCGGCGGCGGGGTCCACGGGCGCGAACGGAACGAACCGGTCCCCCTGCGAGGGCACCTCGACCGCGTAGTCCGCGAACCCCTCGGGCGTTACGGGGAAACGTCCGCCGAGCGGACGCAGTGCCAGGGCGATCCGCTCCCCGCCGCAGGCCCGCGCCGTCTCCAGCGCATCGGGGCCGGCCACCACCACGTCCGCGCGCCCGGCCGACCCGCCGACATCGGCGACGGCGCCCACCGAGGAACAGGCCAGCAGCCAGACGGCGGTCTGCCAGTGCGCGGGGAGCAGCAGGGCGACCCGGTCGCCGGGTTCCGCGCCCAGCTCGCCCTGGAGCAGGTTGGCGGTCTTGGCCACCCAATTGGCGAACGTCGCCACGGACAATTCGACCCGTTCTCCGGTCGCGTCGTCGTAGAAGGTCACCAGCGGGCGGGACGGGTCCGCGGCGAGCGCGGATCGCAGCAGGTCGGCGGGGGTGCGGTCGGATGCGTTCACGCGCGCAAGGCTACGCGGCCGGCCCGGGCGGTCGCACGGGGTCGCGCAGGGGCGCACGGGGTCGCGCGGGACGGCGCGGACCGGCCGGGCGGCCGGCCGGGTGAAGCGGCCGGGCCGGCCGGGTGAAGGTGCGCTCCGCGCGGGTGGGGCGCAGTCCGTCGCGAGCGAACGGCCCGTCAGCTCCCGGATGGACATATCGTCACATTCATGTCCAGTATCGGGCGTATGCGTGGATTCATTGCTTCTTCGATCGGCGTCACGTGCGCGATCGCACTGACCTTCCCGCTCACCCTCCCCTCCGGAGCCCAGGCCGCGCCGCGCGGCACGGACGCCGCGCCACCCGGCCTCCGGCCCGGTGCCCCGGCCCTCGACCCCGCCCCGCTCCCCGGCAGCACCCAGTCCCTCCCGCTCACGGCCCGACCGACCGACCGCACCCTGGCCCCCGACGCGCAGGAGCAGGGCGTCCCGCCGCGGGACGTCCGCCCGTTCTCGCTCCTCGGAGTCGTCTGGGACGAGGTCCGCACCGTGCTCGACGGCGAGGTGCAGGTCCGCACCCGCGCCACCGGAACCGGCACCTGGTCCGGCTGGCGGTCCGTCAACACCCACGGCCACGACCACGCCGCCGACCCCGGCTCCGCCGAGGCCCGCTCCGGACGGGTCCGCGGCGCCACCGCCCCCCTGTGGGTCGGCGACTCGGACGGCGTCGAGGTGCGCGTCACCGGCCACTCCCACCGGGACGCCCACCGACCCGCCCCCCTCCCCGAGGGCCTGCGCCTCGAACTCGTCGACCCGGGCCCGGAGCCCGCCCCCGACCGCGCGTCCGGACCCGTGGCCGCGCCCGCGGGCGGAGCCGTCTCCAGGGGACGCCGGGCGGCCTCCGCGGACGTCCCGGGGGCGTACGAGGTCCCCGAGATCCCCGACTTCGGCGACCTCTCCGACCTCTCCCACCTCTCTGACGTCCTCGGTACCGACCAGGACCGCGCCCCGGCCGCCGCCGGCCCCCACACCGCACCCCGACCCAAGATCGTCTCCCGCAAGAAGTGGGGCGCCGACGAGAGCCTGCGGGAAAGCGGCTTCGGGTACACCAACTCCGTCAAGGCGGCCTTCGTCCACCACAGCTTCACCGGCAACAACTACCGCTGCTCCCAAGCGCCTTCGGTCATTCGCGGTATCTACCGCTACCACGTGGTGAGCAGTGGCTGGCGCGACATCGGCTACAACTTCCTGGTCGACAAGTGCGGCACCGTCTACGAGGGCCGCGCCGGCGGAGTGAGCAAGGCCGTGCTCGGCGCCCACACCCGGGGCTTCAACACCAACACCACGGGCATCGCGGTCCTCGGCTCCTACGGCAGCACCACCCCGCCCGCCGCCGCCGTGAAGGGCATCGCCAAGCTCGCGGCCTGGAAATTGGGGCTGTATGGAGTCAATCCGAAGGCCAAGACATATCTCACCTCGGGCGGTGGCAATCTGTACCGAAAGGGCGAGAAGGTTCGGCTCCAGGTGATCTCCGGTCACCGTGACGGTTTCGCCACGGAGTGCCCAGGGGCCCGCCTCTACGGCAAGTTGGGGACCGCCCGCAGCAGTGCGGCCCGCCTCCAGGGACGCTGATCACGCAACCACCGTCACCCCTGATCGCGTCTGCCCGGCGGGTTGGTCCACACACCGGCCGGCCGGCGACGCGTTCGGTCGGCCCTGGCAGAAGGCAGAGACGACAGGTGACAGAAGCGATCCTCCTGGTGGGCGGCAAAGGCACCAGACTGCGCCCGCTCACGGTCAACACCCCCAAGCCGATGGTCCCGGCGGCCGGGGTGCCCTTCCTGACCCACCAGCTGGCGAGGGCCCGGGCGGCGGGCATCGACCACATCGTGCTCGCCACCTCCTACCTCGCGGAGGTCTTCGAACCGTACTTCGGGGACGGTTCCGCCCTGGGGCTGCGCCTGGAGTACGTCACCGAACGCGAACCCCTCGGCACCGGCGGGGCGATCCGCAACGCCGCGGCCCGGTTGCAGGCCGGCCCCGGCGACCCCGTCGCCGTCTTCAACGGCGACATCCTCACCGGGCTCGACATCCGCGCCCTGTACGCCACCCACGACGAATCCGGCGCCGACGTCTCCCTGCACCTCACCCGGGTCCCCGACCCGCGCGCCTACGGACTGGTGCCGACCGACCCCACGGGCCGGGTCACCGCGTTCCTGGAGAAGCCCCAGACCCCCCAGGAGATCGTCACCGACCAGATCAACGCGGGCGCGTACGTGTTCCGCCGCTCCGTCATCGACACCATCCCCGCCGGGCGCCCCGTCTCCGTGGAACGGGAGACCTTCCCCGGCCTGTTGGCCTCCGGCGCCCACCTCCAGGGCATGGTCGACTCCACCTACTGGCTCGACCTCGGCACGCCCCGGGCGTTCGTGCGCGGCTCGGCGGACCTGGTCCTCGGCCGCGCCCCGTCCCCCGCGGTGCCGGGCCGCTGCGGGGACCGACTGGTGCTGCCCACCGCACAGGTGGCCGCCGACGCCAAACTCACCGGGGGCACCGTCATCGGACACGGCGCACGGGTCGGCTCCGGCGCCCGGATCACCGGCAGCACCGTCCTGTCGGGCGCGGTCATCGCCCCCGGGACCGTCATCACCGACTCCCTCGTCGGGGCCCGCGCCCACATCGGCGCCCGGACCACGCTGCGGGACACCGTCATCGGCGACGACGCGCAGGTCGGCCCCGACAACGAACTGCGCGACGGCGCCCGGGTGTGGTGCGGGGCGGCCCTGCCCGCCGGCGCGGTGCGCTTCTCCTCGGACCAGTGAGCCCCGCCCCCGCACCGACGGCACGTCCTACAGCAGTCCGATGTCGGTGCGGGGCATCTTGGGGTGGCGGCGCGCGGGCACCCGCCCGGACAACAGCACCAGCCGGGCCGCCCGGTGCCGCTGCCCCGCGTACGGCTCCAGCAACCGCAGCATCTCGGCGTCGTCCGCGTCCCGGTCCCCGGCCAGCGCGTACCCGATGATCCCGGGCAGGTGCAGATCGCCGACGGTGACGCAGTCGGCGGCCCCGTGGCTGCGCTGCACCACCTCCGCCGAGGTCCAGGGGCCCACCCCGGGGATCACCTCCAGCCGCCGCCGCGCGGCCTCCGGCTCCAGCGCACCGGCCTGCTCCAACCGGCCGGCGACCCGCACCGCCCGCAGGATCGTCGCCGCCCGCTTGTCGTCCACCCCGGCCCGGTGCCACTCCCAGGACGGCACCCGCAGCCAGCTGCCGGCGGCGGGCGGCACGTGCAGCAGCGGCGCCCGGTCACCCTCCCCGGCCGGACCGGGCGCGGGCTCGCCGAAGCCCCGCACCAGCAGCCGCCACGCCCGGTACGCCTCGTCGGCGGTCACCTTCTGCTCCAGGACGGACGGGATCAGCGACTCCATCACCAGCCCCGTCCGGACCAGCCGCAGCCCGGCCCGCCGCCGCCAGGCGTGCGCGACGATCCGGTGCCGGGGCACGAACTCCTCGGGCCGGTCCGCCGCGCCCAGCAGCACGGGCAGCCGGTCGAGCAGCCACTCGGCCCCCGGACCCCAGGCGGTGCCCTCGACGTCCGCCCCGCGCGCCGCCACCCGCAGCGTCCCCGGCCCGGCGGGCGTCCGGCAGGCCCGCCACACCGAGCCGTCCGCCAACGCCCGGAACGTCGGATCGCCGGGACCCCGCCGCAGCGGCCCGAGCACCAGCCCCAGGTCGACCGGCCCGTCGGGGGCCCACACCCGGGTACGGCCCGTCGCTGGCGGTACGGCGCCCCGGCCCGGCCGTGCGGACGGCACGCCGACGACACCGCCCCGCACGGTCACCCGTGTGGGCCGCTGCTCGAAACGTCCAGCCATCGCCCGCGTCCTGTGCTCGTCCGCTTCCCCGTCGCCGGGGTCCTACGGAACCGGTCCCCGCGTTCCATGGTGCCCCGCCCGGCGGGGCGACGTCGCCCCGCCGCCCGCCGCTCCCGGTCAGCGCACCTCGATGAACGCCTCCGTCTCCCGCGCCGGCCGCTCCTTCGGCTCGCCCGCCGGGTGCCCGACCGCCACCGCGCCCATCGGGTCCCAGTCCGCGGGCAGCCCGAGCACCTCCCGGACCACGTCCCGGCAGAACATCGTGGACGACACCCAGGCCGAACCCAGCCGCTCCCCGGCCAGCGCCACGAGGAAGTTCTGCACGCCCGCGCCCATCGCGACCACGAACATCTCCCGCTCGGCGGCGTCCCGCCGCGCGTGCCCGTAGTGGTGGGCGCCCTCGGTGACCAGACAGGGCACCACCAGGTACGGCGCCCGGCGCAGCACCTCCCCGCGGCGCACCCGCCGGGCGATGGACTCCGGCGACTTCCCGTCCCGTCGGAGGTCGGCGACCCAGGCGTCCCGCATGGCGTCCAGCAGCCGCAGCCGGGAGTCGGCGCTCTCCAGCAGCACGAACCGCCAGGGCGTGGTGTGGTGCGGCGCGGGCGCGGTGACCGCGGCGGCGACCGCCCGGCGCACCGCTCCCGGGTCGACCGGCTCCTCGGTGAACGCCCGCACGGTACGCCGCTGGGTGACGGCCTCCCGCACCGCCTCCGAGGTGCCCAGGCGGAACATGTCGTCCCGCGCGGGACGCACCAGCTCCCGCGCCCCCGTCCCGGGCACGTCGTCCGCGTCGTCCGTCCGCACGGTGTGCGCGAGCCCGCGCACCACGGCGACCGGCAGCCCGGCGGTCTTCCCCTTGACCAGGTCGCCGGCCGCCGCGAGTTCGTCCGCGGTGGCCACGACGGTGGCGGTCAGCGGGTTGCCGTGGGGGTCGGTGCCGCCCCGCAGGTCGTCGAGGACCCGTACGCCGGCCGCGCCGATCGCGATGTCGGTCAGCCCGTTGCGCCAGGGCCGGCCGGCGGTGTCGGTGACGAGGACGCCGACCTCGACCCCGAGGGCGGCCCGCAGCCCGTCGCGCACGGCACGGGCGGAGGCGTCCGGGTCCTCGGGCAGCAGCAGCACCGTCCCGTTCGGGGTGTTGGAGGCGTCCACCCCGGCGGCGGCCATCACCAGCCCCTGCCGGTTCTCCACGATCCGCAGCGGTCCGCGCCGCGCGACCACCCGCACGGTCTCCGCGTCTATCGCCGCCTCCCGGTCGACCGCGTCCAGGACCCGGCCCTCCGCCTTGGAGACGACCTTCGAGGTGACCAGGACGACGTCGCCGTCCCGCAGGGCCGGTTCGGCGGCGGCGATCAGCTTCGCCAGGTCGTCCCCGGGCACCACCTCGCCGATGCCGGGCACCGCCCACACCCGGAAACCGGTGCCGTTGTCCGTACTCATGCCCGCAGCTCCTCGGCGAGGGCCAGCGCCTCGCGGGCCATCCGCGCGGTGGCGTCGAGGTCCGTCATGAGCAGCGGCACCGCACGGCAGCGGATGCCCGCGGCCTCCACCCGGGCGACGGAGTCCGCGTCGACGGTGTCCACCAGCCAGCCGTCCAGCAGCCCGGAGCCGTAGTGCGCGGCGACCGCCGCGGCGGTGGACTCCACGCCGACCGCCGCCAGGACCTTGTCGGCCATCCCGCGCACCGGTGCGTCCCCGACGATCGGGGACAGGCCCACCACCGGCACCCCGGCCTCCGCGATGGCCTCCCGGATGCCGGGCACGGCGAGGATCGTGCCGATGCTGACCACCGGGTTCGACGGCGGGAACAGCACCACGTCGGCGCCCGCCACCGCCTCCAGGACCCCCGGCGCGGGCTTCGCCCGGTCGGCGCCGACCGGGACCACGGCATGGGCGTCGACGGCGGCCCGCAGCCGGACCCAGTACTCCTGGAAGTGCACCGCCTTGCGCTCACCGGCGCCCGGCTCGCCCTCCGGCACCGTGATCGCCACGTGCGTCTCGATGCGGTCGTCCGACATGGGCAGCAGCCGCACGCCCGGTTGCCAGCGCTCGCACAGCGCCTCGGTGACCGCGCTGAGGGGGTAGCCCGCGGACAGCATCTGCGTCCGCACGATGTGGGTGGCGAAGTCCCGGTCGCCCAGCCCGAACCACGTGGGGCCCACGCCGTACGCCGCGAGCTCCTCCTTGACCCGGAAGGTCTCGTCCTCGCGTCCCCAACCCTGTTCCTCGTTGATGCCGCCGCCGAGGGTGTACATCACCGTGTCCAGGTCCGGACAGACCTTCAGACCGAAGAGGTGTATGTCGTCCCCGGTGTTGCCGATGACGGTGATGTCGGTGACCCCGAACTCCCGTGCGGTCTCCTTGAGACCGCGGAGGAATCGGGCGCCGCCGATGCCGCCTGCCAGAACCACAATGCGCATGCGGCCCAGTCTGTCAGGCACGAAGTGCGCCTTCCGGCTCGCCTGCGCCGTCCCGTGCGGGTGCGCGGTGCGTTTTGCGCAGTTCCCCGCGCCCCTTGTCGGGTGCGTTCATCTGGTGGTGCGTTGTTCACTTCGGGTGCGCTGGGCTGTTGCGCAGTTCCCCGCGCCCCTGTCGGGGCCCTGGCCGGGGCTTGGCTGCGGCTTCGGCGGGGCGGACGACGACGCCGAGTAGCGCCCGAGATCAAGGGGCGCGGGGAACTGCGCGAAAGCCCAGCGCACCCGCACCGGACAGCGCACGGCCAGGCGAACGCACCCGATAGGGGCGCGGGGAACTGCGCGAAACGCACCACGCACCCGCACTGGACAGCGCACCCGCACCGGACCGCACACCGCCAGGTGCACGCACCCGAGCGAAACGCTCAAACAGAAGCAGCCGCACCCGCACACTGCGCCGCATGCATCCGCATCTCCGTGAGCCCGGGGTAGTACACATGAAGGCTCACCGCAGGCTCCATCGCCGCGTTGACGACCTCGTGGACGTACCCCGGCGCGAAGACCCGCTGCGCCCCCGGCCGCACCACGTGCGAAGCCTGCCGCGTGCGCTCGGTGAGCTCCCCCTCCAGCACCGTGAGCACCCCGCTGGAGGGCCCGTGGTCGTGCAGCCCGCTGCCCTGCCCGGGCACCCAGGACAGCAGCCACACCTCGTACCCGGGCCCGGTGCGCAAACGGTGGTACCAACGGCTGGTCGCGTCGTAGCGCACCAGGTGCGCCCACTGGGCGCGGTCGGCGGCGATGGACCGGGCGAGCCCGGCGAACTCCGCCACCGTGAACGGGTGTTCGCGCGCGGGCTGGAGGAGGTGCGGTACCTCAAGGATGTCGCCCGCGATCTGGAGGTCGCTGTCGCTGTTCATGGGGTGCGGTGATGTCCTCGGCGAAGAGAAAAGAAGAGTGGGGGAGGGCGGCGTGCCCGACGACGCGGACGGGCGGAACGCAGACCAGGGGGTGGCGCGGCAGATGCGGATCAGCGGCCGGAGCGCAGTGGGCTCAACAGCAGGAACGGCAACAGCTACAGCGCGAGCGGGCAGCACCGAGGAACCCGGGGCGGGTCGCGGAAAGCGCCAAGTTCGCGAGCATGCCCACCAGGCAACCGGTTCATGCCCGGTATGTCAACCAGGACGCCGGTTGGCTGGCTGAGATTCACCTGTTCCGGTGGCGCCCATTGCCGAAAGGATTGCGCGCCCCTTGACTAGGAAACACGCGGCAACGCACGGCGGCGCCGGCCGTCCCCCGTGGCGTCGTGGAGCCGTGACGCGGGTGTGATCAGTTTCGCTTCCGCACCGTCACCGCAACGAGACCTCGTCCCGAGCCGTCTCCCCTGGTGAGACGGTGCCAGGAAGCGGCCCCTCATCGGTGTCTCGGTTTATGCCGATTTGAACACTTACCGTATACCCTTGGTTCCGCAGAGTGAATAAGGGGCCCAATAGCAGATCCCGGCTTGACTGGCTTGGATCAGCACACTTGTAATTTCACTCGTGTCGTTCGGCCCGAGCAGGCGCGACACCATCACGGGGACGCAAAAACAGACGAGGGGCGCTACATGACCGAGCTGTTCCAGCACCTGCTGATCGAATCAGTGGAGACCGTCGAGGGCATGGACGAAGAGGAACTCGGCTGGCAGGAGCGCGCACTGTGCGCCCAGACCGATCCCGAGTCGTTCTTCCCCGAGAAGGGCGGGTCCACCCGCGAGGCCAAGAAGGTCTGCCTCGCCTGCGAGGTCCGCTCCGAGTGTCTTGAATACGCGCTCGCCAACGACGAGCGCTTCGGCATCTGGGGCGGCCTGTCCGAGCGGGAGCGCCGCCGCCTCAAGAAGGCGGCGATCTGAGCCCGACGGCACCGGGAGCCCCGACAGCCCCGCGCCCGTCCCAGCCGCTCGCACCCCACCCCTACCCACACCCCCACCACCTCCATCACCATCCCACCCCCACTCCACGCACCCGCACCCGTACCCACCCCCGCGCACCCGCTGCCCCCGCTCCACCGCCCGGCGCCCGCCCCCACCCCGGCGGGGCCCGGCCGGCGGGGTCACCGGGTGCACCGGACACCGAAGGGCACCCCGACGGCGAAGTCCCCGTCGCGGAGCGCCGGTCACGGGGTTGTCCACGGCGGCGACCGGTTCCGCGGCCAGCCGTTAGTGTGGTCGCTCGTCCGAGACCCACCACCTCCGTGACCCGCGGCCACCGCGCCCGGGGCCACCGGAGCGCCGTGCGCGTCGACCACAGTCCAGCGAACCGGGGCCCGCACCTCGATGTCCCTGCACAGCCACCACGCCGTCCCGGCCAGCGCGCCCGCGTCACCACGACCGGCCCTGCCCGATCCGACCAGCCCGCCCGCGCACCCGCGACACGTCGTGACCGCCGTCGTCGTCACGCACGACGGCGCCCGCTGGCTGCCCGACACCCTCGCCGGTCTCCTCGGCCAGACCCGCCCGGTGCAGGACGCCGTCGCCGCCGACACCGGCAGCGCCGACGAATCCGCCCGACTGGTCACCGAAGCGCTGGGCGACGACCGCGTCCTGCACCTCGCCCGCCGCACCGGCTTCGGCCAGGCCGTCGACGAAGCCGTGCGCAGCGCACCGGCCCTCACCCCCGACGACCTCCCGTACCTCAAGCGCCCCAGCGGCTGGGACCCCGTCAGCCGCACCTGGCACGACGACGCGTACGACCTGCCCGAACTGCCGCACGGCGAGCCCGAGCAGTGGCTGTGGCTCCTGCACGACGACTGCGCGCCCGAACCGGACGCCCTCGACCAGCTCCTGCGCGTCGTGGAGAACGAACGCGAACTCGGCCACCAGGTCGCCGTCGTCGGCCCCAAGCTCCGCGGCTGGTACGACCGCCGCCAACTCCTCGAAGTCGGCGTGACCCTCGCCCACAGCGGACGCCGCTGGACCGGCCTGGACCGCCGCGAACAGGACCAGGGCCAACACGACCACGTACGCCCCGTGCTGGCCGTCTCCACCGCCGGCATGCTCGTCCGCCGCGACGTCTTCGAACAGCTCGGCGGCTTCGACCGCCACCTGCCCCTCATGCGCGACGACGTGGACCTGTGCTGGCGCGCCCACCACGCCGGCCACCGGGTCCTGGTCGCCCCCGAGGCCGTCGTCCGACACGCCGAGGCGGCCTCCCGCGAACGCCGCAGCGTCGACTGCGCGGGCCGCGGCGCCACCTCCCCCCGCAAGGTCGACAAGGCCGGCGCCGCCTACGCGCTGCTCGCCAACGCACGCTCCGCGGCCCTGCCCTGGATCCTCGTCCGACTCGTCGTCGGCACCGTCCTGCGCGCCCTCGCCTACCTCGTCGGCAAGGCACCCGGACAGGCCCTCGACGAGATCACCGGCCTCGCCGCGACCCTGCTGCGCCCCGGCCGCGTCCTCGCCGCCCGCCGCACGCGCGGGCGCCCCCAGGTCGACAAGGGCGAACTGCGCCCCCTGTTCCCGCCGCCCGGCGCCACGATCCGCGCCACCGTCGAACAGGTGACCGGCAACCTCGTCGGCGGCGCGGGCGGCGACGCCGAGGCCGGCACCGGCGGACGCCACGGAGCCGTCGAGTCCGGACCCGGCGGCGACGACGCCGACTTCCTCGAAGTCGAACAGTTCGCCCGGCTCAAGCGCGTGGGACGTAAGCCGGGCCCCGTGCTCTTCGTGGTCCTGCTGCTGTTCTCCCTGATCGCCTGCCGGGCCCTGCTCGGCGGCGGCGCCCTCGCCGGCGGCGCCCTGCTGCCCGCACCCGCCGACGCCGCCGACCTGTGGGCCCGCTACACCGACGGCTGGCACCCCGTCGGCACCGGCGGCACCCAGGCCGCCCCGCCCTACCTCGCGCTCGTCGCCCTGCTCGGCAGCGCCCTGTTCGGCTCCACCGGGCTCGCTGTCACGGTCCTGCTCATCGGGTCCGTGCCGCTCGCCGGGATCGCCGCCTACTTCGCGTCCCGACCCCTCGTCATGTCCCGGCTGCTGCGCGCCTGGGCCGCCATCGCGTACGCCTTCCTGCCCGCCGTCACCGGCGCCCTCGCGAGCGGCCGGATCGGCACCACCGTACTCGCCGTGCTGCTCCCGCTGATCGCCCGCGCCGCGGTCGCCGCCGGGGGACTGGCCCTGTCCGGCACGTCCACCAAGCGCGGCAGCTGGCGCGCCACCTGGGCGCTCGCCCTGCTGCTGACCGTCGCCACCGCCTTCACCCCCGTGGTGTGGCCCCTCGCGCTGGTCCTCGGCCTGGCCCTGCTCGCGGTGCGCCGCCGCGACCCGATCGCCTACGCGACCCGCTTCCTCGCCGCCCTCGCCACCCCGCTGCTGGTCCTCGCGCCCTGGTCGCTGTCCCTGCTGCCCACCGGCTTCTTCCAGGAGGCCGGACTCGACCACCGGGTCGACCCCGCCAGCGCCCTCGACCTGCTCGGCGCCTCCCCGGGCGGCCCCGGCACCGTCGGCGGGCTGCTGCTCGTCGGCATCGTCCTGGCCGCGCTCGCCGCTCTGCTGCGCGCCGAGCGCCGCACCGGCGTCCTCACCGCCTGGACCGTCGCCCTGGTCGCCCTCGTCTTCGCGGCCCTGTCCAACGGCTCCGGCTGGGCCGGCCCGGCGACCCTCGTCTACGGCATCGCCCTGCTCGGCGCGGCGATCATCGGCGCCGACGGAGCCCGCCACCGCGTCGCCGAACAGAGCTTCGGCTGGCGCCAGCCGGTCGCCGCGCTCATCGCCTTCGCCGCCGCCGCGGGCACCTTCCTCGCCGCCGCCGGCTGGATGATCCGCGGCGCCGACGGTCCCCTCGACCGCCGCGACCCGGTCCAGGTGCCCGCCTTCGTCGCCGAGGAGAGCGGCACCCAGGACCAGGCCCGCACCCTCGTCCTCGACGGCGAGACCCCGGCGCGCGTCGCCTACACCCTGGTCCGCGGCTCCGGCGCCCGGCTGGGCGACGCCGAACTCACCGCCGCCGCCCCCGCCGCCCCCGCCGCCCCCCGGCTGGACGAGGTCGTCGCCAACCTGGTCGCCGGCTCCGGTGCCGACCAGGCGGACGAACTCGGCGGCTACGCCGTCCGCTACGTCCTCGTGCGCGACGGCGCCCCCCGCGGCATGAGCCGGGTGCTCGACACCACCCCCGGCCTGTCCCGGCTCAGCCAACAGGACGGCAACTCCCTGTGGCGCGTCGACCGGCAGGTCTCCCGCGCCGCGGTCGTCCCGAAGTCCGGCGACCCGCAGCCCGTGGCCGCCGGTCCCGTCGAGGTCCACACCGACCTCCGCCCCGGCCCCGAGGGCCGGGTGCTGCGCCTCGCCGACACCGCCGCCCCCGGCTGGACGGCGACCCTGGACGGCGAGCCGCTGCCCCGGGTCACCGTCGACGGCTGGGCCCAGGGCTTCACCCTGCCCACCTCCGGCGGACGCCTCGACATCACCTACGACGCGCCCCTCACCCACACCGCGTGGGTGTGGGCGCAGGGCGCGCTCGCCCTGGTCCTGGTCGTCCTCGCGCTGCCCGGCCGCCGCCGGCAGGTCGACGACGACCTGCCCGACGCGGAGCAGCCCGTCGCCGCCGCACCGGTGGCCACCGAACCCGGCGCACCCCCTGCACAGCCGGAGGGGCGCCGGGCCCGCCGACTACGCGACCGGGCGCCCGCACCGGACCCCGCCACCGAGGCCCCGCCGGCCCCCGTCCCGCACCAGGTCGCGCACCCCGCCTGGGACGACGCCCCGGCCCCGCAGGTCCCCCCGCTCCCGGAGGGCGGCCCCGCGTACCCCGGTGCCGCGGTCCCCCAGCAGACCCCGTACGAGGACCCGTACCAGGGCGGCGGCTACGCCCCGTACCCGCAGGACGGCACCCACGACCCGTACGCCGCGGTGTCCCCGTACCCCGACCCCGCCCCGGGCCACCAGGCCCCGCCGGACGCGCCGGGTTACGGCTACTCCGGTTACGACGGCGGCTACGACAGCAACACCCCCGTGTACGGACAGCCCGGCCCCGAGGGGTCCGGGCACCCGCACGGCACCGAACGTGAGCGCCCCGACGGGAGCCAGCAGTGAACCGCACCACCCTGTCCCTGTTCGCCGTCACGGCGGCGCTGGCCGCCGTCACCGGACTCGCCCTCGTGTCCGTGCCCGAGGAGGCCGGGGCCGACGGCGCCCCGGCCGCCGCCCGGCTGCCCGTCGAGCGTTCCGGGGTGCTGTGCCCCGCGCCCAGCGATTCGGACCTCGCGGACACCGTCTACAGCTCCTTCACCCCGAAGTCCGCGGGTACCGCCGCCACCGGCACGGCACGGCTGACCCCGGCCGAGGAGAGGTCCACCGGTTCGGGCAAGCCCAAGGGCACCAAGGGCACCGGCGACTCGGGCACCGGCAAGGACGGCAAGGGCGGGAAGAACGCGAACGACACCGCACCCTTCCTCGTACCGAAGGAACCCGGTGTCCAGGTCACCGGCGAGGAGTCGGGTGCGGACGCGCCCGCCCTGATCGGCGCCGCCGAGGGCGACCTCGCCCCGGGCTGGACCGTCCAGCAGACCACCACCGTCCCGGCGGGCCAGGGCCGCGGGGTGCTCGGCCTCGCCTGCGCCGCTCCCGACACCGACTTCTGGCTGCCGGGCGTCAGCACCGCCGAGGACCGCACCGACTACCTCCACCTGACCAACCCGGACGATGCGGCGGCCGTCGTCGACATCGAGCTCTACGGCAAGGACGGCGCCCTCAAGTCCGCGCTCGGCGACGGCATCCAGGTGCAGCCGCGGGCGAGCGTGCCGGTGCTGCTGTCCACGCTGACCGAGAAGCCCCAGGCCGATCTGACGGCGCACGTCACGGTCCGCAGCGGCCGGGTGGCCGCCGCCGTGCGGGCCACCGACGCCCGGCGCGGCTCCGACTGGCTGACCCCCGCCGCCGACCCCGCGCCCGCGCTGGTGGTGCCGGGCATCCCCACGGACGTCACCTCGGCCCGTCTGATCGTCTTCGCCCCCGGTGAGAGCGACGCGGAGGTCGACGTCCGGGTGGCCTCCCCGAACGGGCCGATCACTCCCGCCGGGAACGAGAGCCTGCACGTCAAGGCGGGGATGACGGCCGTCGTCGACCTGGGTGACGTCACCAAGGGCGAGGCGGGCTCCCTGCTGTTGACCCCCAAGGGCCGGTCCGCCGCGCCGGTGGTGGCCGCCCTCCAGGTCGTCCGGGGCAAGGGCGACCGCCAGGAGACCGCGTACCTCCCCGCCAGCACCGCGGTCGGCGCCCGGGCGACGGTCGCCGGCAACCGCGCCAAGGGCACCGCGCTGTCCCTGGTCGCCCCCGGCGGCGCCGCCAAGGTGCGGGTCACCGCATCGGCGGGCAGCGAGGGCGGCGAGGCCGTCACCGAGACGTACACCGTCAAGAGCGGGTCGACGCTGCTGGCCGGCCCGCCCGTGCCGCGGGGCCTCAAGGGGACGTACGCCTTGACCGTCGAGTCGCTCTCCGGCGGCCCGGTGCACGCCTCGCGGATGCTCGAAGCCCCGGACGACGGCGTTCCGATGTTCACCGTGCAGGCCCTCGCCGACGACCGGGGCACCGTCTCGGTGCCGGACGCGGACCAGGACCTGTCCGTGCTCCAGGAGTGAGGGACGGTCCGGGGGCTCAGTCCTCGTCGTAGTGGGGGTCGACGGTCTCCGGGGTGAGGCCCAGGAGTTCGGCGACCTGCTCCACCACCACCTCGTGCACCAGGGCGGCGCGTTCGTCGCGCCCCTTGGTGCGGATCTCCACCGGCCGCCGGTAGACCACGACCCGGGCGCGGCGCCCCTCCCGGGCCGGGACGATCCCGCCCAGCGGTACGGGGTCCTCGTTCCAGCCGTCTTCGGAGGCGTCCAAGCGGGGGACCTCCAGGACCATGAAGTCGAAGTCGGCGAGCTGGGGCCAGCGCCGCTCCAGCCGTTCGACCGAGTCCTGCACCAGGTCCGTGAACAGCTCGGCCCGGCTGGCGGCGAGCGGCACCTGCGGCGGGGCCACGGGGCCGCGCATCCCCCTGCCGTGCCGGTCACGGCGGCGGGGACCGCGGTCGGCGGCGCTGGGGGGCACGGGGTTGTCCATCACCGACGAAGCGTAGTCCTCCGGTGGACTCCGCGGTCGTCGGCGCGGCCCGTGTCAGCGCTCCGCCGCACCCCGGGTGACCTGCACGGCGGCACACCCGGGCGAACCGATGTAGGGCATGTCACTTACTGACCATTCCAGCCAAGGTCATGATCGAAATTGATCACTTCAGAAGGGGGTGCCCCCTTGCAAAATGACGAGAATGCCCCTATTCATTACCAGTCGTCACCCGCCCTCCTCTTCCGGCCGGAGGTCACCCGGCGGGACCGAGGGGCAATACCAGAAACCACGAGGATCGAGTTCACGCCACGACACGGTGGGGTGACGTGCCGAGGAGTCGTCGCGGCCCGCTCAAGAGTGCGGTAGCGTCCATCATCGTGAGCCCTGTACGTCGCTGTTCGCGCACCGCTTGCGGCCGTCCCGCCGTCGCGACGCTGACGTACGTCTACGCCGACTCGACCGCGGTCCTCGGCCCCCTCGCCACCTACGCCGAACCCCACTGCTACGACCTCTGCGCCGAGCACTCCGAGCGCCTCACCGCGCCCCGCGGCTGGGAGGTCGTCCGGCTCGCCGAGGCCAGCGGCCCGGCCCGCCCCAGCGGCGACGACCTCGAAGCCCTCGCCAACGCCGTGCGCGAGGCGGCCCGCCCCCACGAGCGCACCACCGACGCGGGCGGCAGGTCAGGCGCCGACCCCGTCGAGGTCGGCCGCCGCGGCCACCTGCGGGTCCTGCGCTCCCCGGACTCCTGACCCCAACTCCCGCCCCCGCAGCGGCCCTCGAACAACCCCCGCGCGACCAGCCCCGACACCCCCGCGGCCGAAACCCGGCCCCGACCCCGTCGGGGAACCGCGTCGCCCACCCGGCCCCCGCACCCTGCGGGTAGTTTGGGGGCCTCAGAGGACCTCCAGGAGGGTTGGCCGTGGCTGTTGATCTGTCGCAGATCGTGAAGGCGTACGACGTCCGCGGGGTGGTTCCCGACCAGTGGGACGAGTCGCTCGCCGAACTCTTCGGCGCGGCCTTCGCACAGGTGACGGGCGCTCACGCGATCGTGACCGGGCACGACATGCGGCCCTCGTCCCCCGGCCTGTCCCGGGCCTTCGCCCGGGGCGCCGCCGCCCGCGGCGTGGACGTCACCGAGATCGGACTCTGCTCCACCGACCAGCTCTACTACGCGTCCGGCGCCCTCGACCTGCCCGGGGCGATGTTCACCGCCTCCCACAACCCGGCCCAGTACAACGGCATCAAGATGTGCCGCGCCGGAGCCGCCCCCGTCGGCCAGGACACCGGACTCGCCGAGATCCGCGCCCTCGTCGAAGGCTGGGCCGCCGGCACCGCCGCGGCCCCGGAACCCGCCGCCACCCCCGGCACCCTCACCCAGCGCGACACCCTGCGCGACTACGCCGCCCACCTGCGCTCCCTGGTCGACCTCACCGGCATCCGCCCGCTCAAGGTCGTCGTCGACGCGGGCAACGGCATGGGCGGCCACACCGTCCCCACCGTCTTCGACGGCCTGCCCCTGGACCTCGTGCCGATGTACTTCGAACTCGACGGCACCTTCCCCCACCACGAGGCCAACCCCCTCGACCCGAAGAACATCGTCGACCTCCAGGCCCGCGTCCGCACCGAGCACGCCGACCTCGGCATCGCCTTCGACGGCGACGCCGACCGCTGCTTCGTCGTCGACCAGAACGGCGACCCCGTCTCCCCGTCCGCGATCACCGCCCTCGTCGCCTCCCGCGAACTCGCCAAGCACGGCGGCCGGGGCACCGTCATCCACAACCTCATCACCTCCTGGTCCGTCCCCGAGGTCGTCCGCGAACAGGGCGGCACCCCCGTGCGCACCCGCGTCGGCCACTCCTTCATCAAGCAGGAGATGGCGAACACCGGCGCGATCTTCGGCGGCGAACACTCGGCGCACTACTACTTCCGCGACTTCTGGAACGCCGACACCGGCATGCTCGCCGCCCTGCACGTGCTGGCCGCACTCGGCGAGCAGGACGGCACCCTCTCCGCCCTGGTCGCCCAGTACGACCGCTACGCCGGCTCCGGCGAGATCAACTCCACCGTCGACGACCAGACCGCCCGCCTCGCCGCGGTCCGCGCCGCCTACGAGGGCCGCGACGACGTCACCCTCGACGAACTCGACGGACTCACCGTCACCACCGCCGACTGGTGGTTCAACGTCCGCCCCTCCAACACCGAGCCCCTGCTCCGCCTCAACGCGGAAGCCCGCGACCAGGCCACCATGGCCAAGGTCCGCGACGAGGTCCTGGACCTCATCCGCGGCTGACCCCCCGCCGCCGCACCCGGACGGGTACCGGCCCCCGGTACCCGTCCCCACCCGCCCCGGACCCCCGGCCGGGCACCCCCGCCAGCCCGGCACGGACCAGGGCACAGCGGTACGCTGACCACGCCGCGGACCCGACGCCCGCGCGCCCGCCACCCGGAAGGAAACCACCGCCATGCCGCTCGAAGCCGGACTCCTGGAGATCCTGGCCTGCCCGGCCTGCCACGCCCCCCTGACCGAGGCGGAGGCCGAGCTGATCTGCACCGGCGAGGACTGCGGCCTCGCCTACCCCGTCCGGGACGACATCCCCGTGCTCCTCGTCGACGAGGCCCGCCGCCCCGACTGACGACACCGCCCACCCGGCAGCACACCCGCACACCCGAGCCGCACCCGTCCGACCATGGACCACACCCTTCGCCGCTCCACGCCCGCCACCCGGCACCCCGCACCACCCCCCAGCGAATCGGAGGCCGCCCCCATGCTCGACGAATCGCTGCTGGACGCACCCGAAGCACTCGCCAGGGCCGACCGGCGACGCCTGCTGCGGGGCGCGGCCGAAGCGGGCGCCCGGGTCCGCACCGCCGCCCGACACGCCGCCGAAGCGGGCCTGGCCGACCTGCGACCCGACGGCCGCCCCCGCGCCGTCCTCATGGCCGGCCCCGGAGCCGCCGCGAACGCCGCCGCCGACATCCTCGGCTCCCTCGCCGGCGCCGGCTGCCCCGTCGTCCGCCTCGACCCCACCGGAGTGGCCGCCGCCCCCGGCGCCCTGCGCTGGGCCCTGCCCGGCTGGGCCGGCCCCGTCGACCTGCTGCTCATCGCCACCCCGGACGGCACCGAACCCGGCCTCGCCCTGCTCGCCGAACAGGCCTACCGCCGCGGCTGCACCGTCGTCTCCGTCGCACCCGACCGCACCCCCCTCGGGGAAGCCGTCGACGGCGTCCACGGCCTCGCCCTGCCGATGGCCACCGCACCCTACGAACAGGACGAACCCGACGCGGCCTCCGCGCCCGGCGCCCTGTGGGCCCTGCTCACCCCGCTGCTGATGCTCCTCGACCGCACCGGACTCGTCAGCGCCCCCACCGACGCCCTGGAACGGGTGGCCGACCGCCTCGACCGCACCGCCGAACGCTGCGGCCCCGCCACCGCCACCTACGCCAACCCCGCGAAGACCCTCGCCGCCGAACTCGCCGACTCGCTGCCGCTGATCTGGACCGAAGGCCCGTCCGCCGGACCCGCCGGCCGCCGCTTCGCCGCCGCCATCGGCGAACTCGCCGGCCGCCCCGCCCTCGCCGCCCAACTCCCCGAGGCCCTCCCCGCGCACGGCGCGCTCCTCACCGGCACCCTCGCGGCGGGCGCCGACCCCGACGACTTCTTCCGCGACCGCGTCGACGAGGCCCCCGCCCTGCGCGCCCGGGTCGTCCTCCTCCGCGACCGGGCCACCGGCAAGCTCAGCGCCGCCCCCGCCGCCCGCGAACTCGCCCTCGGCCACGACACCGCCATCAGCGAACTCGAACCCGGCCTCACGGGCGACGACGACCCGCACGCACCCCACGGATCGGGCGACCCCGGCGACCACGGCGGACCCGGCACCCCCGGCGAACCCCGGGACGACGCCGACCGCACCGGCGACGACGCACTCGAAGCACTCGCCGAACTGATCGCCGTCACAGATTTCGCCGCCGTTTACCTGGCGCTCGCTTCGGGGGCTTGATCTAGACCCGGGGCCCCGCCCCGGCCGCCGCTCCCGACCCCGCCACCCCGCGGGAAGCCCACCGGAAGCGTCGACCTCGTACTCGAACGGAGAAAGAACCCCATGGACCGCCTCGCCAACCCCATCCGCCCCTACGCCTGGGGTTCCGCCACCGCCATCCCCCACCTCCTCGGCGTGGCACCCACCGGCGAGCCGCAGGCCGAACAGTGGATGGGAGCCCACCCCGGAGCGCCCTCGCGCACCCCGCGCGGCACCCTCACCGAAGTGATCGACACCGACCCCGAAGGCACCCTCGGCGCCCCCGCCGTCGCCCGCTTCGGCCCCCACCTGCCCTTCCTCCTCAAACTCCTCGCCGCCGGCGCCCCCGTCTCCCTCCAGGTCCACCCCGACCTCACCCAGGCCCGCGAGGGGTACGCCCGCGAACAGCAGCAGGACATCCCGCTGACCGCCGGACACCGCAACTACAAGGACGCCAACCACAAGCCCGAACTGATCTGCGCGCTCACCCCGTTCGAGGGCCTGTGCGGCTTCCGCCCCCCGCACGCCACCGCCGACCTCCTCGCCCGACTGGAGGTCGACGGCCTCAAGCCGTACGTCGACCTGCTGCGCGCCACCCCCGAGGACGCCGCCCTGCGCGAGGTCCTCACCGCGATCCTCTCCGCCGACCGCACCGAGATCGCCGCCCTGGTCACCGAAACCGCCCAGGCCTGCGCCCGGCTCGCCGCCGAGGACCCGGACAGCGCCGAACCGGGGACGACCGCCCCGGCCGCCGACCCCGACCTCGCCGGTCCCGCAGCCGCCCGCACCGCCGCCTACGCCGCCTACGCCGGGCTCGCCCACCACTACCCCGGCGACCCCGGCGTCCTCGCCGCGACCCTCCTCAACCACGTCCGGCTCCAGCCCGGCGAGGCACTCTTCCTCGGCGCCGGAGTCCCGCACACCTATCTGCACGGCCTCGGCGTCGAGATCATGGCCAACTCCGACAACGTCCTGCGCTGCGGCCTCACCCCGAAGCACATCGACGTCCCCGAACTCCTCAGAGTCGTCCGCTTCGAGGCCGCCGACCCCGCCGTCCTGCGCCCCGAAGCCTCCCCCGACGGCGAAGAGGTCTACGACACCCCCATCGACGAGTTCCGCCTCTCCCGCCTCACCCGACCCGAGGGCGCCGCACCCGGCGACCTCACCACGGACACCCCGCAGATCCTCCTGTGCACCGCCGGCACGATCACCCTGCACGGCGGCGGCGGAGCCGAGACCCTCACCCCCGGCACCTCCGTCTTCGTCGCCGCCGGCGACCGCACCGAGGTGAACGGCTCCGGCACCCTGTTCCGCGCCACCGTCGTGGTCTGACGCCCCACCCGTCCCACCCGTCCCCGGACGGGCGACACGAACCGTCAACCGCCTGCGCCGGCCCCCTCGGCCCCGTACGATCCCGCACCGTCACCACCGGGCACACCACCAGGGACCGACGGCCCCCCACGGGCGCCGGAACGGGCGAAGGGACACCACGCACAGATGAGCGCATCAGGCGGAACCAAAGCCATCGTCGCGGCACTCGCCGCCAACCTCTCGATCGCGGTCGCCAAATTCGTGGCCTTCCTCTTCAGCGGCTCCTCGTCGATGCTCGCCGAGAGCGTCCACTCGCTCGCCGACTCCGGCAACCAGGGGCTGCTCCTCCTCGGCGGCAAACGCGCCCGACGCGAAGCCACCCCGCAACACCCCTTCGGCTACGGCCGCGAACGCTACATCTACGCCTTCCTCGTCTCCATCGTGCTCTTCTCCGCCGGCGGCATGTTCGCGCTCTACGAGGGCTACGAGAAGGTCAAGCACCCCCACGCCATCGAGAACTGGTACTGGCCCGTGGGCGTACTCGTCTTCGCGATCGTCGCCGAGATCTTCTCCTTCCGCACCGCGATCAAGGAGTCCAACCAGATCCGCGGCACCCTCTCCTGGAAGGAGTTCGTCCGCCACTCCAAGGCCCCCGAACT
This sequence comes from Streptomyces sp. NPDC127068, assembly GCF_042724695.1. Classification (NCBI taxonomy): domain Bacteria; kingdom Bacillati; phylum Actinomycetota; class Actinomycetes; order Kitasatosporales; family Streptomycetaceae; genus Streptomyces; species Streptomyces sp. NPDC127068. Next base: position 226,244 of record NZ_JBHXEN010000004.1, read on the forward strand.
CCCCGTCGTCCTGCTGGAGGACCTCGGCGCACTCGTCGGCCTGGTCCTCGCCCTCATCGGCGTCAGCCTCGCCCTCGCCACCGGCGACGGCCTCTGGGACGGCATCGGCACCCTTTGCATCGGCGTCCTGCTGATCCTCATCGCCCTCGTCCTCGCCGTGGAGACCAAATCCCTCCTCCTCGGCGAAGCCGCCGGCACCGACGACCTCCACACCATCGAGACCGCCCTCGTCGACGGCACCACCGTCACCCGCCTCATCCACATGCGCACCCTGCACCTCGGCCCCGAGGAACTGCTCGTCGCCGCCAAGATCGCCGTCCCCCGCGACAGCACCGCCGCACAGATCGCCGCCGCCATCGACGCCGCCGAGTCCCGCGTCCGCACCGCCTGCCCCATCGCCCGGGTGATCTACCTCGAACCCGACCTCTACAGCGAGGCCGAAGCCGTGAAGGGCCCCGACGCCGAAGCCACCCCCGGCGGCCCCGCCCACTGAACCCGCCCCCACCCACCAACCCCACCGGCCACTCCCACCCCGCGGGCCACCCCCAGCAATCAAGCCGAACCGATTCGCGCCCTGGGGCACACCCGCCCCACGGTGTTAGATTCGTGACCAGAGCCAGACGTCGCTGCTGATGGCGGTCGGGCGGTCCGCACCCCGGGCCGACCGAGGGAGAGAGGGCCTCCGACGGACTGCGCTGCGCACGCGCCCGGGCAGCACCCTGTCCGCCGCCGCGCAGAACAGCCGTGCACCCATCTCGACCGACCCACGAGGAGCAGCTCCCCATGACCACTGTCGACAACCGACAGGACTTCAAGGTCGCCGACCTCTCCCTCGCCGCCTACGGGCGCAAGGAGATCACCCTCGCCGAGCACGAGATGCCCGGCCTCATGGCCATCCGTGCCGAGTACGCCGCCCAGCAGCCGCTCGCCGGCGCCCGGGTCACCGGCTCCCTGCACATGACCGTGCAGACCGCCGTCCTCATCGAGACCCTGGTCGCCCTCGGCGCACAGGTCCGCTGGGCCTCCTGCAACATCTTCTCCACCCAGGACCACGCCGCCGCGGCCATCGCCGTGGGCCCCGACGGCACCCCGGACGCCCCGAGCGGCGTCCCCGTCTTCGCCTGGAAGGGCGAGACGCTGGAGGAGTACTGGTGGTGCACGGAGCAGGCCCTGACCTGGCCCGACAGCCCCACCGGCGGCCCCAACATGATCCTCGACGACGGCGGCGACGCCACCGTCCTCGTCCACAAGGGCGTCGAGTACGAGAAGGACGGCAAGGTCCCCTCGACCGACACCGCCGAGTCCGACGAGCACCGCGTCATCCTCGAACTCCTCACCCGCACCCTCGGCGAGGACCCGCAGAAGTGGACCCGCCTCTCCTCCGAGATCCGCGGCGTCACCGAGGAGACCACCACCGGTGTCCACCGCCTCTACGAGATGCACCGCGACGGCACCCTGCTCTTCCCGGCGATCAACGTCAACGACGCCGTCACCAAGTCGAAGTTCGACAACAAGTACGGCTGCCGCCACTCCCTGATCGACGGCATCAACCGCGCCACCGACGTCCTCATCGGCGGCAAGACGGCCGTCGTCTGCGGCTACGGCGACGTCGGCAAGGGCTGTGCCGAGTCCCTGCGCGGCCAGGGCGCACGCGTCATCGTCACCGAGATCGACCCGATCTGCGCGCTCCAGGCAGCCATGGACGGCTACCAGGTCACCACCCTCGACGAGGTCATCGAGACGGCCGACATCTTCATCACCACGACCGGCAACAAGGACATCATCATGGCCGCCGACATGGCCAAGATGAAGCACCAGGCCATCGTCGGCAACATCGGCCACTTCGACAACGAACTCGACATGGCCGGCCTCGCCAAGATCCCCGGCGTCGTCAAGGACGAGGTCAAGCCCCAGGTCCACACCTGGACCTTCCCCGACGGCAAGGTCCTCATCGTGCTGTCCGAGGGCCGCCTCCTCAACCTCGGCAACGCCACCGGGCACCCGTCGTTCGTGATGTCCAACTCGTTCGCGGACCAGACCCTGGCCCAGATCGAGCTGTTCACCAAGCCCGACGCCTACCCGACCGACGTCTACACGCTGCCCAAGCACCTCGACGAGAAGGTCGCCCGCCTCCACCTCGCGGCGCTCGGCGTGAAGCTCACGACCCTGCGCCCCGAGCAGGCCGCGTACATCGGCGTCGAGGTCGAAGGCCCGTACAAGTCGGACCACTACCGCTACTGACCCGGCCCCGCCGCCCCGCGGCGGACCGACAGGACGCACCAGGCAGGCCCCCGCACCCCCGTGCCGGGGGCCTGCCCCGTACGCGCACCGCCACCGCGGCGCACCCGAGCCGAACCCGGCGGGCGAACCCGCCACCGGTCCGGCACCGGGAGATCAGAACGACCGAGAACCAGGACCCCCATGCCCCGCGGCCACTACTCGCTCCACGACACGCACGACCACACCCCCCTCGGCGAGGAACACTTCCACTGCGCCCCCGGCCCCTCCGGCTGGCGCTACGTCTCCCAACGCGTCGCCCCCTCCGGCGAACACTCCGGCTCCGTCGACCTCACGCTCGACGAACTCGGCCGCCCCCTCCGCCTCGAACTCAACGCCGCCAGCTGGCAGGTGCGCGCCGGCGCGCTCGACGGCGTCACCTGGGTCCGCACCGACCCCACCGGCGTCCACGCCACCGAGGGCAACGCCCCCGCCCACGCGTTCACCGGCACCTCCCCGGCCTTCCTCGTCGCGACCGCCCGACTGCTGCGCCTCACCCCTGCCTCCCCCGCCACCAGGGTCCGCCTCGTGGCCTTCACCGATCCGGTCCTCGCCCCCCGCACCCTCGACCAGTCCTGGGCCTTGCTCAACAGAGAAACACACACCACTGACAACGCCCCCCTGATCGTGGACGAGTACCAGGTCACCGCCCTGGACACCGGCGAACAGCACACCGTCCACCTCACCGGGGACGTCGTCCTGTCGGCCCCCGGCATCGAGCTGGAGAACCTGGAATCGCCCCCGTCGACGTTCCCCTGACACCCCACCACCCTCAGGACGGCGGCGCGAACCCCGTACCGCCCCCCGCACCGGCCCCACCGGTCCCGGTGTCCCCACGGGTGCCGTCCCCGCCCGCCGGTCCCGCGACACCGCTCCCCGGGTCCGGACCGACGACCGGACCCGCCGCGACACCCCCACCGGGCGGCGCGAACCCCGAGCCACCCCCCGCCCCGTACGGACCCGGCACCTGACCGCCCGGCCCGTAGCCCACCGTCCCGTAGCCCACCGGAGCACCGCCCCCGGACATCCGCTGCACGTCCCGCGACTGCCGCTCGTGGACCACGGCGGCCAGGAACGCGGCGGGCGGCACCCCCGGTGGCACGCTCGCCCCCGTCCGCGCGACCAGCTCCTCCGCCAGCCGCCGCGCCATGTCCCACCCCGCCTGCTGATCGAACTGCGACATCCGCGTCAGGTACTGCCGCACCGCCAACCACAGACCGTCCGGCACCCCCGACAGGTCGAGCGAGGAGAACCGCCCCGCCAACCACGGCGGCGGAGGCGGAACGTACGCACTGCGGGCCACCGGCACCCGCTCCCGCACCACCAGCGTCCCCGCGAGCACGTCACCCACCCGACGCCCCCGCTCCGACGCCAACGAGGCGATGGAGGCCACCGTGCCGAAGGTCAACAGGATCTCGATCGCCCCGAACGCACCCCGCACCAGCGCGTGCCGGAACCGGATCGGCCCCCCGTCGTCCCGCACCACCCGCAACCCGCACGCCAACTTCCCCAGCGACCGCCCGTGACTCAGGGTCTCGACGGCTATCGGCACCCCCACCAGCAACAACAGGAAGCTCGCCACCGACACCGCCGCCATCGCCGCGTCGTCCAGCGACGCGGCGGCTGCTATCAACCCCACCGTCACCCCGATGTAGACCGCGACCGCCAGGGTCAGATCGATCAGCACCGCCAGGCCACGGCTCGGCAACTTGGCGGGCTGCAACTCCAGCGCCACCGCCTCGCCCGTTACGAGATCACTCACTACCATCACCTTCCGCCGCCCTGGCCTGCCCCGGGAAGGGCCAGTCTGCCAAGCTGAAACGCGTCGCCGCAGTACGAGAAGCCGAGGAGCAACTGACCCGATGGACCTCGACGTCTTCGTGTCCGCCCACCGGGCCGAATGGGACCGGCTGGACCACCTGCTGCGCCACCGGCGCCGCCTCACGGGGGCCGAGGCGGACGAACTCGTCTCCCTCTACCAACGCACCGCCACCCACCTCTCCCTGATCCGGTCCAGCACGCCCGACCCGCAGCTCCTCGGCCGCCTCACCCAACTCGTGGCCCGGGCCCGCAACGCGGTGACCGGCACCCGCCGCGCCTCCTGGCGCGACGTGACCCGGTTCCTCACGCACGGCTTCCCGGCCGCCCTCTACCGCACCCGCCACTGGTGGGTGCCCACCGCCATTCTCTCCACGCTCGCCGCGGCGCTCATCGGCTGGTGGATCGCCACCCGCCCCGAAGTCCAGGCGAGCATCGGCGCCCCCGCCGCACTGCGCGAGATGACCCGGCCCGGCGGCGGGTACGAGTCGTACTACTCCAGCAACCCGGCGGCGTCGTTCGCGGCACAGGTGTGGACGAACAACGCCCAGGCCGCCGCACTCTGCCTGGTCCTGGGCGCCTTCCTCTGCGTACCGGTCCTGTGGATCCTGCTGACGAACATGGTGAACATCGGCATGGGCATCGGGCTCATGGCCTCGGCCGGCCGTCTCGACGTCTTCCTCGGCCTGATCATCCCGCACGGGCTCCTCGAACTGACGGCGGTCTTCGTGGCGGCCGGCACGGGGCTACGCCTCGGCTGGACGGTCATCGACCCGGGCCCCCGCACCCGCCGCGCCGCCCTCGCCGAAGAGGGCCGCGCCGCCCTCGGCATGGCGATCGGCCTGGCCCTGGTCCTCTTCGTCTCGGGAGCCATCGAAGGGTTCGTCACCCCGTCCGGCCTCCCCACCTGGGCCCGGATCGGCATCGGCGTCGCCGCCGAGCTGCTCTTCCTCGCCTATGTGTACGTACTGGGGCGCCGAGCGGTCAGGGAAGGGGAGACGGGGGACCTCGATGCCGACGAGCGGAGCGCCGCCGTCCCCCTGGCCGCCTGATGTGCGTGGGCCGCCGTTCACCTGCTAGTGTCCTCTTCGCCCCAGGGAAATCCGTTGACACGGCCCAGCTGGGGAGGTAGATTTGAACAGTTGCCTACGAACGGGCTCGACCCGTTGGCGACCGCAGAATCTATCTGCTTCTCGGAAGTTCATCGAGTCATCGAAACGAATCCGAGAAACCCCCTCTGACTCGCATTCAGAACTCACTCGGTGGTTCGAACCACCGGAAAGCCTCTGATAAAGTCGGAATCGCCGGAAAGGAAAACGCCGAAAAGCGTTCTCCCGGAAAGCACCGAGGAAATCGGATCGGAAAGATCTGATAGAGTCGGAAACACCGAAGGGAAGCGCCCGGAGGAAAGCCTCAGCCGAATGGCTGGAGTGAGTACAAAGGAAGCGTCCGTTCCTTGAGAACTCAACAGCGTGCCAAAAGTCAACGCC
>NZ_JBHXEN010000005.1:0-197252 GCF_042724695.1 Streptomyces sp. NPDC127068
TTTTTTTTTTTTTTCCCCCCGCCTCCGCCCGGGGGGGGCCCCCCGGCCGCGCCCCGCCCCGCCGCCGGGGGGCCGGGCCGCCCGGGGGGGGGCGGAGGGGTGCGGTGACGGGCGCGCGGGCCCGCGGCGGGTGCGGTCAGACCCGCACGCCGAACATGTACGGCATGTTGCTCATCGGCTCGTAGCGCACGACGGTGCCGCTGCGCGGGGCGTGCAGCACCTGGCCGTTGCCGGCGTAGAAACCGACGTGGTGCAGGTCGGAGTAGAAGAACACCAGGTCGCCGACCTGGAGGTCGCTCTGCGAGTTGATCCGGGTGCCGATCTGCGTCTGGGCCTGCGAGGTGCGCGGGATGGTCTGGTTCGCCTGGGCGTAGGCCCAGGAGGTGAGACCGGAGCAGTCGAAGGAGTTGGGGCCGTTCGTCCCGTAGATGTACGGCTTGCCGAGCTTGCTCTGCGCCGCGGCGTACGCGGAGGCGGTGCGACCCGAGGTCGGCTTGCCCGAGCCGGGGGTGCCGGTGTCCGTGTTGGTCGCGGTGCTGCCGGACTTGCCGCTGCTGGAGGACTTCCCGGAGTCCTTCTTCGCCTCGTCCTGCTGGGCCTTGAGGGCGGTGCGCTCGCTGTTGCGGCTGGCGCGCTGCTCCGCCTCCTCCAGGGCCTTCTTCTCGGCTGCGGTCAGGGAGTTGAGGAGCTTCTGGGCCTCGTTGAGCTTGGCCTGCACCTCGCTCTTCTTGTCCCCGAGTTCGGTACGGGTGTCGGCGAGGTCCTTGAGCTTGTCGCCGGCTTCCTGCCGCTGCTGGGACAGGGAGCGCTGCTTCTCCTGGATGGTGCGCAGCGCTTCGACCTGCTGACCGCTGAGCTGGTCCAGCGTGGACGCCTTGTCGAGGTAGCTGTCCGGGTCGGCGGAGAGGAGGAGTTGCAACGAGGGGTCTATGCCGCCGCTGCGGTACTGGGCGCTGGCGAGCGAGCCGAGGTCGGAACGGAGTTCGTTGACCTCGTCCTGACCGCGGGCCACCTTGTCCTGGAGGGTGCCGATCTCCCCCTCCAGCTTCTCCTGCTTCTCCTTGGCCCCGTTGTACTTCTCGGTGGCCTGGGCCGCCTCTTCGTAGAGCTTGTCGACCTTGGACTTGACCTCGTCCTTGGTGGGCTTCTCGCTCGGCGCGGCCTGGGCGGACTGGGCGGTGAGCGCGACGGCCGCGGCGGCGGTCACGGTGAGCACGGTCACACGGGCGCGGCTCGGCTGCTTCGGTCGACGGTGGGACGCCACGGAGGCGAGCTCCTTCTTCCCTCAGCCGCCTACCGAGAACGCCGGCGGGCGGTGCTCCTCCACCGTCGCTCCCATTGAGCGATCACCCGAGCGGAGGTTCGACGCCCGACCTTAGTGACCCTCTTGTGATCAGTTCAAATCCTCACCGGAAAAATCTCGATCGTGACCGGCAATCTTTACCAACAACTCACCCGTAGTGATGTCGGATTGACACCATGTCGCACACAAGTCGCCGCAATGCGATCATCTGCCGCGGACGACACAAAGAGCACAGAGCCCGTAGAGGGGACAGAGGGGACGGGTGAGGTGGCGGGAACGGGTGACATGCCGGACCTCGGGGGTTTCAGCCCCGTGACAACCGCTTCAGGAGCATCACGGAGGCCACCGGACGCGCCCCCGCCTTGGCGACCCCGTCGGCCACCTCCCGGTCCGTGGAGGCCACGATCACCGGTCGGCCGGGCGGTTCGGCGCGCACGAGCTGGCGGATGAGTTCGTCGGCGGTCACCCCGGGCTTGGAGAACAGCACCCGCACCCCGCGCGGCGGGGCGAGCAGCACCGGTGCGACGAGTTCGGCGCCGTCGAACACGCAGGTGATCTCGGCGCCGGTCTGGGCGGCGAGCACCGAGAGTTGGCCGAGCAGCCGCAACCGCTGCTTCTCCAAGGGCATCTGCGGATAGCCGGTCTTGGTGACGTTGTAACCGTCGACCACGAGATGGGCCTGCGGGAGGTCCAACAGCTGGTCGAGGATCGCGGGATCGTGTTCGGACAGGGCGCGCGCCGCGATGTCCTTGGGGGTCATCCGACCCGGCTCGACGGCGTCGACGGTCTCGGCGGGGCGCACCGACACGGGCGGCAGGGCGAGTTCGCGGCGCAGCCCCCGGGCGGAGTCGAGGAGGGTGTCGAGGAGCAGGCGCAGCCGCATGTCCTCGACGCTGCGGCCCTCCCGGGCGGCCCGGCGGCTGGCCTCCAGGGCCGCCTCGGCCTCGCCCAGCCGGGACTTCAGGCGCCGGGTCTCGCTCTCCGCGGCGGACAGCTGGACCTGCCCTTCGGAACGGACCGCCTCCAGTTCCCCGTGCACCTTGCGCAGCTCGGCCTGGCCCCGTTTGACGTCGCTCAGGGCGCCGCGCAGCTTGCGTTGCACGGCGTCGGCCTCCCGGCGGGCGGTGTCCAGTTCGGTGCGCAACCGCTCGGTCTCGGCCCGCGTCTGCTGCCGTGCCTCGGCGAGCTCCGTGCGCAGCCGGTCGAGTTCGGCGCGGGCCTCCTCGTCGGCCCGCTCGGCGTCGGCGCGCTGGGCCTCCTCACCGGCGGCGGCGACCAGCTTGACCCATCCGGTGGGGCGCAGCACGTACGCGGCGGCGGCCACGTCCAGCGGGTCGGCGGCGGGTGGCGGGGCCCCCGAGTCGAGGGCCCCGGCCAACTCGGGCTGGGCCTGCCGCAGGGACTCCGCGATGCGCTGCCGGAACAGGGCGTCGCCCTCCACGGCCGCCGCCATCGCGTTGCCCGCGAACTTGGCGCGGCGGCTGGGGGTGAAGCGGGCGTACTGGCGCAGCGCGCTCGGCAGCTCGGACGGAGTGAGCCCCCCGAAGCCGTCCGAGACGATCTGGACGACCCGGCGGCGCACCCCCTCGGGCAGCGGGTGGTCGAGCACCTCGGCGGTGCCGTCGTCCGGCACCCCGCCTCCGCTCTCCGTCATCCGTCCACCCCACTAGCTGTGCGGGGCCGGCTCCGTCAGGAGTCGGCGCCCGGCCTGTCCACGAGTTCCACGTTGTCCAGTGCGTTGCACCATCGGCAGCGCACCGACTCGATGGTCTCACTGACGACCTCGCGCTCCTCCACCTTCGACTCACCGGCCAGGTCGAGGTGGACGTACTCGACCACCTTGGACGAGCGGGTCACGTCGAAGCGGGTGAGGTTGCCGCAGAGCGTGCAGCGCCACCGCGTGGTGTCGGTCGGCAGGGGAACCGTCATCGTGAGCGTCACTTTCCGTCGGGTGCCGGCGCCCGCGGCGGCGCGCCCCGTCCAGCTCCGTGGTGCGCCCGTCGCCGGGGCGTGTGTCGCCGTAACCCTACGACCTGGAGCGCCGCCCCCGCTCGGCCCCCGGCCACGGCGGGGCAACCGTACGGTTTCGGTCCCGTTCCGTCATGATCTGCTCATGATCGGCTCCCGGGGTGACAGGCGGGTCGCGCCGGGGCGGCGGTGGGCGCGTGCGACGGCGACGCCGGTGACGTACGCACTGATCGCGGCCTGTGCGGTGGCCTTCGTCTGTTCCCCGGCGGCCGGACTCACCGCGGGCCACGGCACCGGGGACGCCCTGGTCGCCGCCCAGCGGGCCCTGTACGCCCGCTGGGGGGTGATCCCCGCCGATCTGCTCGCCGGGGAGCCCGGGGCCCTGCTGACGCCCGTCACGGCCCTGTTCGTGCACGGCGGCTGGCTGCACCTGCTCGGCAACATGCTGTTCCTCCAGGTCTTCGGAGTGATGGCCGAAAAGCGCCTGGGTCCGTTGCGGTACCTCGCGCTGTACGTGGGGTGCGGCGCCCTCGCGCTGTGCGGGTACGCGGTGGCGCACGCCGACTCGGCTCAGACCCTGGTCGGGGCGTCGGGGGCGATCTCGGCGGTCCTCGGGGCCTTCCTCTGTCTCTTCCCCGGGGCGCGGGTCACCAGTCTGTTCCCGTTCCTGTTCTTCCTGCCGCTGCGCTTTCCGGCCTGGGTGGTGCTGCCGTTCTGGGTGAGCCTCCAGTGGCTGGCGGCGAGCCAGCGGGGCGAGGGCCCCGGGGTGGCGTACCTGGCGCACCTGATCGGCTTCGCGCTCGGTCTGCTGGCCGGCTGGGTGGCCCGCGGTCGGCCCGCCCCGCGCCCCTGCGACGACCAGGGGAGGCCCGGTCGGGCGCGGGCTACAGTGAAGCCACCAGCCGCGGCCACCGAGGGAGACAGCAAGCCGTGATCACCGCGATCGTGCTCATCAAGACCAGCGTGGACCGCATCCCCGAGATCGCCGAGGCCATCGCCGCCCTGGACAGCGTCAGCGAGGTGTTCTCGGTGACCGGGACGTACGACCTGATCGCGATGGTCCGGGTCCGGGCGCACGAGGAACTGGCCGAGATCATCCCCGGCCGGATCAGCAAGATCCCCGGGGTCGAGGGCACCGACACCCACGTGGCGTTCCGCACCTACTCGCAGCACGACCTCGAAGCCGCGTTCGCCATCGGACTGGACTCCTGACACCGGCCCCGCCCGCGTCGCACCGCCTCCCCCGCCCGGCACCCCTTTACTCCTGTGGGGGCCCGTGCGCCCCGAAGATGAAGAAGTCCTCATCTCCGGCTCATCCAGCGGTTCGGTTCGGTTCGTCACGATCTCCTCATGGTTTTCACTCACCGCATAGCGGCCCTCGCCGCGGTCGTCGCGATCCCGCTGGGCATCGCGGTGACGAGCTATGCCCTCACCGACACCCCGGACGACCGGAAGGTGCCGACCAAGGTGGAGCTGGAGAGCAGCTCCCCCAGCGGGTCGCCGGGCGCCCCGCAGACCCCGGGTTCCCCTCGTCCCGAGCCCAGCGACGAGACCGTCTCACCGCCGCCCGTGGGCGAGGCCCCCACCGGCACCAAGCCCAGCACCGGCCCGAGCGCCGTTCCGAGCACCAGCGCCTCGACGAGCCCCTCGGCGAGCGCATCGACCAGTTCCTCCCCGAGCGGTGACGACGATGACGGCCCCGGACAGGACGACGACGGCCCGGGCGGCGACGACAACGGTGACGACGGCTGACCCGGTGCGCCGCTGGGTGTCCGCCCGACTGCGCATCATGCTCTGGCTGCTGCTGGTGATGGCGGTGGCGCTCGGCGCCGTCGCCTTCGCGACCCGTTCGGTCCTGCTGCGGGACGCCGACCACCGCATCCACGGACTGCTCGTCCAGGAGACCGAGGAGTTCGCGAACCTGGCCCAACAGGGCGTCGACCCCCGTACGGGCAAGCGCTTCGCCGATCCGGAAGCGCTGCTGCGGCTGTTCCTGGAGCGGCAGTACGCCGACCCCGACGAGGAGCTGCTGGGGCTGGTCGGGCGCACCGGAAAGCCTCCCGTCGCCAAGTTCCAGCCCCGGGAGATCCGGGTCAAGAACCCCCTGGCCCAGGACCGCGAGGCGCGGACCATGATCTTCGAGTCGAAGGACTCCATGGGGACCCTGCGCCGCTCGGGGGGCGAACTGCGCTGGGCGAAGGTGACCATCGAGTCGCACCCCGGACACCCCCCGGCGGCGTTCGTCGTCGCGTTCCACCCCGCGGGCGAGCAGGCCAAGGCCAATGACGTGTTCACCATGCTCATCGCCATCTCCGGGGTGGCGCTGATGATGACCACGGGCATCGGTTGGGCGGTCGCCGGACGCATCCTGCGACCGGTGCGGCTGGTCCGCACGACCGCCGCCCAGCTCACCGAGCAGGACCTGACCCGACGCATCCCGGTGCAGGGCCGCGACGACGTCGCCGCGCTCGCCGAGACGTTCAACGCCATGCTCGACCGCTTGGAACGGGCGTTCGCCGCACAGCGCGAATTCGTCGACGACGCCGGTCACGAACTGCGGACCCCGATCACCATCGTCCGGGGCCATCTGGAGCTGATGGGCGACGATCCCGTCGAGCGGGAGGAGACCGTCCGCATCGTCCTGGAGGAGTTGGAGCGGATGAGCAGGATCGTGGAGGACCTGCTCCTGCTCGCCAAGGCCGAGCGGCCCGACTTCGTCGCACCCGGACCGGTCCAGCTCGGCGAACTGACCGCCGACGTGTTCGTGAAGGCCCGCGCCCTCGGGGAGCGGGAGTGGACCCTCGGTTCGGTCGCCGACGCCGAGGTCCGCCTCGACGCCCAGCGGATCACCCAGGCCATGGTCCAACTCGCCCAGAACGCCGTGCAGCACACCGTCGCCGGGCAGCGGGTCACCCTCGGGTCCCGCATCGAGGGCGACCGGGTGGAGCTGTACGTCGCGGACACCGGTCCCGGGGTCCAGCCGCAGGACGCACAGGTGATCTTCGAGCGGTTCCGGCGGGGCACCGCCCGGCGCGGCGCCCGGGGCACCGGCGCCGGACTCGGCCTCTCCATCGTCAAGGCCATCGCCGAGGGGCACGGCGGACGGGTCGAACTGCGGCCCACCGAAGGCGGCGGCGCCACCTTCGCCCTGGTCTTCGGGGACCCCGGCGTCCCCGACGGCGACACGATCCTCCTGCCCACACTGGACGAGCCCACCGAGGAAGCGGCACCGTGAACCGAATACTCATCGTGGAGGACGAGGAGCGCATCGCCTCCTTCGTGGAGAAGGGCCTGCGCGCCAACGGCTTCACCACCACCGCCGTCACCGACGGCGAGTCGGCCTACGACTACGCCGTCACCGGCGGTTTCGACCTGATCGTCCTCGACATCGGACTGCCCGGCAAGGACGGCTTCACCGTCCTGCGGCAGCTGCGCGAGGCCCGCGTCTCGGTCCCGGTGATCGTGCTCACCGCACGGGACTCGGTGCGGGACACCGTCGCCGGACTCGAAGGCGGCGCCGACGACTGGATGACCAAGCCGTTCCGCTTCGAGGAACTGCTCGCCCGGGTGCGGCTGCGGCTGCGCACCGCGGCCCGGGCGCCCGAGGTCACCGTGCTGCGCAACGGGGAACTGACGCTCGACCTGCGCACCCGCCGGGCCCGCTCCGGTGACCGCACGGTCGACCTGACCGCCCGTGAGTTCGTCCTGCTCGAACTGTTCCTGCGCCACCCCGGCCAGGTGCTGTCGCGCGAGCAGATCCTGTCCCACGTCTGGGGCTACGACTTCGACCCGGGTTCGAACATCGTCGACGTGTACGTCCGCGCCCTGCGCAAGAAGCTGGGCGCGGACCGGGTGGAGACCGTACGGGGCATGGGGTACCGACTGCCCGAGTGAGCCACCGGCCCGCGCCGGAACACCAGCGCGCGGGGTCACCGACCACGCGCCCGCGTGCCCCGGTGGCCCCGCGCGGGCGTGTCCGCGGCCACCGCTCCGGCGGACCCGGGCCGCGTGAAGTTCCTTTCATCAACGGCTCATGGAGCGCTCACCGCCGGAGTGAAAGCTCTTTCATGTGACTGTGAACCTCCGGCAAATGGCGACCCTGTGCGTGGCCCTGAGCATCTGTGCGCTGCTCGCGGTCCCCGGCAACTTCCCGGGGCTGAGCGGCGACGCGCGGATCACCCTCGCCATCTTCGCCCTGGCCACCTGCGCCTGGATCGGCACCCCGATCGACGACACGTACATCGCCCTGGGTGCCGGGCTCGCCCTCACCGCGACCGGCGTGATCAGCAGCGACACCCTGTTCGGCACCCTCGGCGACGACACCGTGTGGCTGCTGATCTGCGCGTTCGTGCTCGCCGCCGCCGTCGCCAGGACCGGGCTCGCCGGACGGGCCGCGGCCTTCCTGGTGAGCGGCGCGCGCACGGTCCGCCAGTTGGTGCACCTGACGACGGCCGCACTGGTGGTGACCGCGTTCGCGGTGCCCGCGACCTCCGGGCGGGCCGCCCTGGCGATGCCGGTGTTCCTCGCCCTGGCGAAGGTCCTCGCGGACCGCACCCGACTGGTCGTGATGCTGGCGCTGCTGTTCCCGACGGTGATCCTGCTGTCGGCGGTGGCCACCCTGATCGGTGCGGGCGCCCACCTGATCACCGTGTCCGTGCTGTGGGACGCGGTGGGCGAGCGGATCGGCTTCACCGAGTGGCTGCTGATCGGGCTGCCGCTGGCCGTGGTGTCCTCCCATCTTGCGGCGGAGGTGGTGCTGTTCACCACCACCAAGCGGGAGGACCGCAAGGGCCCCGTCCACATCACCGTCGAACAGATCCAGGAGCACAGCGACCACCCGGTCACCGGCCCCTGGGAGGCCGCCGAGACCCGCTGCGCCCTGCTGCTGGCCACGGTGATCGCCCTCTGGTGCAGCGAGCCGCTGCACCGGGTGCCGCCCGCGGTGGTCGCCCTGATCGGTGCGGTGGTCGCCGCCTCCCCCGCGCTCGGCACGGTACGGCTCAAGGACGCCCTGAAGACGGTGCCCTGGTCCATGTTGCTGTTCATGGCGGCGACGATGGCGATGGGCCTCGCCCTGTCCGACTCGGGGGCGGCGCAGTGGCTGGTCGGCGGAATACCGCTGGACCTGCCGCCGTGGCTGTTCCTCGGGGTCGTCGTGGCGGTGTCCACGGCCGCGCACCTGCTCCTCCAGTCCCGTTCGGCCCGCTCCTCGGTCCTGGTGCCGCTGGTCGTCGCGGCGGCGGCCGGCGCCGGAGTGAACCCGGTGGCCGCCGCGCTCGCCTCCACCGCCGCGGCGGGCTTCTGCCACACGCTCCCCGCGTCGGCGAAGCCGGTCACCCTCTACGCCGAGATACCCGGCATCCCGACCTACACCCCGGGCCATCTGCTCCGGATGTCCGCCGTCCTCGCCCCGCTGACCGCCGTGCTGGTGCTGCTGTTCGCCGTGCTCGTCTGGCCGCTGCTGGGCATCCCCCTGACCTGACGCACCGTCAACCCGAGGTGACCGGCACGGTCGTGACCCTCGGTCCGGCCGCGCCACCACCCCGCGGGCCCGTTCGCCCGCCCACCCTCATCCGTCACAGGAGTCCACCATGCTGACCCGATTCGCCATCGCCCCCAGTGGCTTCAAGGAGTCCCTGTCCGCCGAGTCCGCCGCCGAGGCCATCGCGGAGGGCGTGCGCAGGGTCGTCCCCGACGCCGAGATCGACCTGATACCGCTGGTCGACGGCGGCGAGGGCACCGCCCAGGCGCTCGCCGCGGCCTCCGGCGGCCGACTGGTCCCGCTGCGGGCCACCGGGCCCACCGGGGAACGGATCGGCACCCACTTCGCGCTGCTCGGGGACAGCGAGGGCACCGCCGTGGTGGAGATGGCCGCCGTCGCCGGACTCTCCCTCGTCCCCCGCGACCTGCGGGACCCGGGCGCGACCACCACCTACGGCGTCGGGGAGTTGATCCGGGCCGCCCTCGACACCGGGGCCCGCCGCATCCTCGTCGGCTGCGGCGACTCGGGCACCTCGGACGGCGGCGCCGGCGCCCTCCAGGCCCTCGGCGCCCGGCTCCTCGACGCGGACGGCCGGGAACTCCCGTACGGCGGCAGCGCCCTGACCCGGCTGGACCGCATCGACACCGGCGGACTCGACCCGCGCCTCGCCGAGGTGGAGATGCGCGTCGCCTGCAACCCCTACAACGTGCTGTGCGGGGAGCGCGGGGTGGCCCGGGTCTTCGGACCGCAGAAGGGCGCCACCCCCGAGCAGGTCGAACACCTGGCCGCCGCCCTGGAGCACTGGGCCGCCGTCCTCACCCGTGACCTCAAGGTGCGCACCGACCTGTGCCACGGCGTCGGCACCGGCGCCTCCGGCGGGTTGGGCGCCGGACTCGCCGCGCTCGGCGCCCGGTTGCTGCCCCGCTTCGACGTGCTGCTGGACCGCCTCGGGCTGGACGAGCGCCTGGCCCGGGCCGATCTGGTGGTCACCGCCGAGGGCGCCCTGGACCACCAGACCCCGCGCGGCAAGGTGCCCGCCGAGGTCGCCCGACGGGCCAAGCTGCACGGCCGCCCGGTGCTCGCGCTGGCCGGCACCCTCGGTGAGGGCGCCCACCAGGTGCGCTCCATCGGGGTGGACGCCTACGGGTCGATCCTGCCCGCGCCGGTCTCCCTGACCGAAGCGCTGGGCCGCGGCGGCGAGTTCCTGACCGACGCGACCGAGCGCGCGCTACGGATGATCCAGCTCGGCACCCGGATGACCGAGCACCCGCGTCAGGCGGCGGTGGTGGGGTCCGGCACGCAGCGGCCGTCCTCGGTGCGGTAGCGCCAGCGCGCACCGTCGGTGACCAACTCCCGTACGGCCCGCACGAACCGCTCCACGTGCTCGTCGGGGGTGCCCGCCCCGAAGCTGACCCGGACGGCGTTCAGCGAACGCTCGCCGGGCGCGGCCTCGGGGGCACCGCACTCCCCCGGGTCCTGCGGGTCGGTGCCGAGCAGGGTGCGCACCAGCGGGTGGGCGCAGAACAGCCCGTCGCGCACCCCGATGCCGTACTCGGCGGACAGCGCGGCGGCGAAGTGGGAACTGTTCCACCCGTCCACCACGAACGAGATCACCCCGACCCTGGGCGCGTCGTCCCCGAACAGGGACAGCACCCGTACCGCGGGCACCTCGGCGAGCCCGGCGCGCACCAGGTCGATCAACCGCTCCTCACGGGCGACCAGTCGGTCGAAGCCCGCCTCGGTGAGCGCCTTGCAGGCGGAGGCGATGGCGTAGGCGCCGATCACGTTGGGCGAGCCGGCCTCGTGCCGGGCCGCGCTGTCGTGCCACTCGACGTCCACTCCCCCGTCGGCGCGCCGCGACACCTTCCGCGAGGCACCGCCGCCGGCGAGGTACGGCTCGGCCACCCGCAGCCAGTCGGCGCGCCCGGCGAGCACGCCGGCGCCGAAGGGCGCGTACAGCTTGTGCCCGGAGAAGGCGACCCAGTCGACGTCGAGGTCGGCGACGTCCACCGGGTGGTGCGGGGCGAGCTGGGCCGCGTCGAGGACGATCCGGGCGCCGTGGGCGTGGGCGGCGGCGGCGAGTTCGCGCACCGGCCACAGCTCGCCCGTGACGTTGGACGCACCGGTCACGCACACCAGGGCGGGACCGTACGGGTCGCGGTCGGCGAGGGCCCGCTCCAGCGTGTCGACGGCCTCGCCGGGGGTGCGGGGCGCGTCGAGGTAGGTGACCCGTGCGTCGCGCCAGGGCAGCAGGGACGCGTGGTGCTCGGTCTCGAAGACGAAGACCTCGCAGTCGGCGGGCAGCGCGGCGGCCAGCAGGTTGAGGGAGTCGGTGGTGGAGCGGGTGAACACCACCTCGTCGCCGTCCCGGCAGCCGAGGAACTCGGCGACGGTGCGGCGGGCGTTCTCGAAGAGGTCGGTGGAGAGCTGGGAGAGGTAGCCGGCGCCGCGGTGGACGCTGCCGTAGTAGGGCGCGTAGGCGGCCACGTCGTCCCACACCCGCTGGAGCGCGGGGGCACTCGCGGCGTAGTCGAGCGCGGCGTAGTCCACCTCCCCGCCGGTGACCAGGGGCACGGTCACGTCACGGCCGAGGACGGGCAGCGGGCTCTCGGCGAGGGAGCCGGCGGCGCCCGGAACACAGGCGGGGTCGGCGTCGGCGTGAGTGGTCGTGGTGGTGCGTGCGGACATGACGAACTCCCGGATGAGGCAGATGCGGTGGACCACGCATGAGCACCGCGGAAGGCGCGGCGGGGCACGGCTCGGCACCGGTGCGACGCTTCGAGGCGACGACGGGGACCAGCCGGAAACACGGCGTGGGTGAAGGAAAGGAACACACCGGACAGGGCGTGCGCGGAGGTGGGGCGCTGCGCCCTATCGCATTCGCTTGCTCACGAGACCGCTCCCTCGACGACCAGGACCCCTGGAGACGCGAGGGGTCCGCGCTTGCCGTAGACCTCGCTGCCTACGACCTGGTCTTCACCCGGGGCACCCCGCCACGGACGGAGGGTTGCCGGACAGCAGGCCGGGGCCGATGCGCTGTCACTCATGACCTGCGCAGAATCATGCCAGACGACCGGCGGAACGCACCAGCCCGTTCCGCATCCCGGACGCCACGGAACGCGACCGGCCGCCCCGCGGCGAGCGGAGCGGCCGGAGCGCGCAGGGCGGAACGCACAGGGCGGAACGGGTCAGGCGTTGCTGGCGGCGACCCAGCGGTCCAGGACCCGGTGGGCCGCTCCCGAGTCGATCGACTCGGCGGCCCGCGCCATCCCCGCGCGCAGCTGGTCGGCCAACGGGGCGTCGCCCGGCGCCAGCGCCACCAGCGCCGCCGCCGAGTTCAGCAGGACCGCGTCCCGGACCGGACCGGTCTCCCCGGCCAGCAGCCGGCGGGCGACATCGGCGTTGTAGGAGGAGTCGGCGCCGCGCAGCGCTTCCACCGGGACGAGGTCGATGCCCACGTCACGGGGGTCGAAGGGCTGCTCGGCGACGGCTCCGCCGCGCACCACCCACACCCGTGAAGTGGCAGTGGTGGTGAGTTCGTCGAGGCCGTCGTCCCCGCGGAACACCAGGGCGGACGAGCCCCGCTCGGCGAGCACCCCGGCGACCACCGGGGCCATCCGCGCGTCCGCGACCCCGGTGGCCTGCGCCGCGACCCGGGCCGGGTTGGTGAGCGGGCCGAGGAAGTTGAAGACGGTGCGGATGCCGAGTTCCTTGCGGGCGGCGCCCACGTGCCGCAGCGCGGGGTGGAACTTCACCGCGAAGCAGAAGGTGATGCCGGCCTCCTCGGCGACCTCGGCCACCCGCTGCGGCGTCAGCTCCAGATTGACGCCCAGCTTCTCCAGCACGTCGGAGGCACCGCTCGCGGAGGACGCGGCGCGGTTGCCGTGCTTGACGACCTTCGCGCCGGTCCCGGCGACGACGATCGCGGACATGGTGGAGATGTTGACGGTGCGCGCCCCGTCCCCGCCGGTGCCGACGATGTCGACGCTCGGCCCGGGCACCTCGATGGTCCTGGCGTGCTCGTACATGGCGCGGACCAGGCCGGTGATCTCCTCGACGGTCTCGCCCTTGGCGCGCAGGGCGACGGCGAAGCCCGCGATCTGCGCGTCGGTGGCCTCCCCGCGCATGATCCGGTCCATCGCCCAGGCCGTGGCGTCGGCTCCCTGGTCCTCGCCCGACAGCAACGCGTTCAGGACCTGCGGCCAGGAACGGACCGCCGTGGTGTCGCCTCCAGCGGGGGTCACAGCGCTCATGGGTCGCTCCTGGGTTGCGGGCCGTACGGAATCGGGCCCGTACGGCTGACGGTGGCGGACGCGCTGCCGCGCCCGTGGACGGGACCGGCCGGACCGGCGCCCTTCGCGCTCCACCCTATCCAGCTCCGGGGAGCGCGAAGAGCCCCGTCCGGGCAGTGGACGGGGCTCTTCGGGTGGCGACCGCCGGGACCCCCGCGCGGGGTCCCGGCCGGGGGATCAGTGGTGGCCGTGGCCGTCCGTGATCTCCTTGTACTCCTCGGCGGTGGGCTTGGCGATCTGGCCCTGGTCGCCGTAGTAGCCCTTCGAGAGACGGGCGCGCGCCTTCTCGAGGCGGGACACCTTGCGCTCGACGCCGTTCTCGTCGACCAGCGGGCCGATCTCCACCGGCTGGTACTGCTCGTGCTGGGTGAGCGTGTGCAGCGCCTCCTGGTTGAGCGGCTCGTGGATCTCGATGAACTCGCCGTGCGGCAGGCGCTTGATGATGCCGGACTCGCGTCCGTGCAGCACCTTGTCCCGGTCCCGGCGCTGGAGGCCGAGGCAGATCCGCTTGGTGATGATGAAGGCGAGGACCGGGGCCACGAAGAACCCGATGCGCACGAACCAGGTGATCGCGTTGATCGACAGGTGGAAGTGCGTGGCGACGAGGTCGTTGCCACCGCCGATCAGCATGATCACGTACCAGGTGATCCAGGCGACACCCACACCCGTACGCGTGGGGGCGTTGCGCGGACGGTCCAGCAGGTGGTGTTCGCGCTTGTCCCCGGTGATCCAGGACTCGATGAACGGGTACACCGCGATCGAGACCAGCACCAACGGGAAGACGATCATCAGCGGGATGAACACGCCCAGCACGAGGGTGTGTCCGGCGAAGTTGATCTCCCAGCCAGGCATCACCCGGATCAGGCCCTCGGAGAAGCCCATGTACCAGTCGGGCTGCGCGCCGGTGGACACCATGTCCGGCCGGTAGGGGCCGATCGACCAGATGGGGTTCAGGGTGACCATCGCGGAGATGACCGCGATGACGCCGAAGACCAGGAAGAAGAAGCCTCCCGCCTTGGCCATGTAGACCGGCATCAGCGGCATGCCGACGACGTTCTTCTGGGTGCGGCCGGGGCCGGGGAACTGGGTGTGCTTGTGGTACACGACGAGGATCAGGTGGGCCACGATCAGACCCACCATGATGCCGGGGATCAGCAGGACGTGGGCCGAGTAGAAGCGCGCCACGAAGTCGTGCCCTGGGAACTCCCCGCCGAACAGGAAGAACGCGAGGTACGTGCCGACGATCGGCACGGACAGGACCGCGCCCTGCATGAAGCGGACACCGGTGCCGGACAGCAGGTCGTCCGGGAGCGAGTAGCCGGTGAAGCCGGCGAACATCCCGAGGACGAACAGCGAGAAGCCGAAGACCCAGTTGACCTCACGCGGCTTGCGGAACGCGCCGGTGAAGAACACGCGCATCATGTGCGCGAACATGCCGGCCAGGAAGATCAGCGCGGCCCAGTGGTGGATCTGCCGGATCAGCAGACCACCGCGGACCTCGAACGAGATCTTCATGGTCGAGTTGAACGCCTCGGAGACCAGCTGGCCCTGGAGCGGCACGTACGGGCCGTGGTACTCCACCTCGTTCATCGACGGGTGGAAGAACAGCGTCAGGTAGACACCCGTGACGATGATGATGACGAAGGCGTAGAGGCAGACCTCCCCCAGCATGAAGGACCAGTGGTCCGGGAAGATCTTGCGCATGTTGGCCTTGGCCAGGGAGTAGATCCCCAGCCGGCCGTCCGCCCAGTCGGCGACCCGCTCACCCGCGGGCGCTTTGTCCCGGCGGGTGGTCTCGCGGTCGTTGGTCGTCGTGGTACTCATCCGCGCTCCCAGAAGGCCGGACCGACAGGCTCGTCGAAGTCGCCGAGCGCCTCAAGGTAACCCTCCGAGTTCACGCCGATCCGCAGCTGCGGAAGCGCGTGGCCGGCCGGGCCGAAGATGACCCGGGCACCGTCGGAGAGGTCGAAGGTGGACTGGTGGCACGGGCAGAGCGCGTGGTGCGTCTGCTGCTCGTACAGGCTGATCGGGCAGCCGACGTGGGTGCAGACCTTGGAGTAGGCGACGATCCCGTCGTGGGACCAGGCCAGCTCCTGCTTGTCCTTGATGTCACCGGGCTGGAGCCGGACGATCATCACGGCGGCCTTGGTGATCTCGGTGAGGAAGCCGTGGTCGTGCTCTTCGAGGCCCTCGGGCTTGACGAACGTCAGCGAACCGACGATGACGTCCTCGGGACGCAGCGGCTCGTTGGTGTTCATGTTGACGAGGAGCTTGCCCTTGGCCCACAGGGTGTGCCGCAGCTTGGTGCCGGGCGCGGGGCCGAGGCCGCCGAGCAGGACGACGCCCGAGAGCGGGAACAGCGCCAGGGCACCGAACATCGTGTTGCGGATCAGCTTGCGGCGACCGAGCGCGGACTCCTCCGCCCCCTGTCGGAAGTCCGCCATCACCTTCGCCTTGACCTCGGGCGAGGCGGCGATGGGGTGACGCTCGTCGACGTGCTCCACGTCGGACATCAGGGTGCGGGCCCAGTGGACCGCGCCCGCGCCGATCAGGAACAGCGAGACGCCGAGGGTCCACCCGAGGGTGAAGTTCAGCGCGTTGATGTGCCCGATCGGCCAGACGTAGATCGACTTGTCGACCGGGATCATCACGTAGGCGACGATGAACGCGACCGTGCCGAGCATCGACAGCACGAACATCAGGGCGACGGTGCGCTCGGACCGCTTGGCGGCCCGCTCGTCGATGTCCTGGATGCGGTGCTCGTGCGGGGGCAGACCCGGGTCCGCGAACGGATTCTCCGTGTCGGCCAGGGCTACGGCGCCGTGGGCGTGGTCCTGCGCTGCGGGCAGGTTCTCTTCTGGAATGTCTTGGCTACTCATGACTTCTTGGCCTTTGCGGTCCGAGCGGCGACCCAGATGGCAGTGACGATCAGCGCGCCGAGACCGAAGATCCAGGCGAACAGACCCTCACTGACCGGCCCGAGGCCGCCGAGGTTCAGACCACCGTTGTGGACGGTCTTGTCACCGTTGACCGCGTTGACGTACGCGATGATGTCCCGCTTGTCCTTCTCCGGCATCGTCGTGTCGGGGAAGGAGGGCATGTTCTGCGGACCGGTCTGCATCGCCTCGTAGAGGTGCTTCGGGCTGACGCCGTCCAGGCCGGGCGCGTACTTGCCCTTGGTCAGGGCACCGCCCTGGCCGGTGAAGTTGTGGCACTGCGCGCAGTTGTTGCGGAACAGCTCGCCACCGTTGGCGATGTCCGCGCCCTCGGGGCTGTACTGCTTCTTGGTCGGGATGCTGGGACCGGCACCCATCGCGCCGATGTAGGCCGCGAGCTGGTCGATCTCGGCCTGCGTGTAGACCTTCTTCTTCTTCGGGGCCTGGGCACCCTGGGCCATCATGGGCATCCGGCCGGTACCGACCTGGAAGTCGACGGCGGCTGCGCCGACGCCCACCAGCGGCGGGCCGTCGGAACCGCCCTGACCGCCGGTGCCGTGGCAGCTCGCGCAGCCGACGGCGTACAGCTTCTTGCCCTCTTCGATGGCGAGGGACTGGGCGGTCTCGGCCTGCGCCTTGTCCGCCGGCGCGAACACGGCGTACAGCCCCCCGGTGGCCGCCAGCGCGAGGAGTAGGACGACGACAGCCGCCAGCGGGTGGCGTCGTCGTGCGGAGAGCTTTTTCACGGATTACCCCGGTGTCAGGATCTTCTGCGTCGATGCTTCGGGTGGTCGGGATGCGGCCCCGGTGGGGCGCCGCCCGATTACTTGATCAAGTAGATCGTGGCGAAGAGGCCGATCCACACGACATCGACGAAGTGCCAGTAGTAGGACACGACGATCGCGGCGGTCGCCTGCTCGTGAGTGAACCTTCTGGCCGCGTAGGTGCGCCCCAGGACCAGGAGGAAGGCGATCAGTCCGCCCGCCACGTGCAGTCCGTGGAAGCCGGTCGTCAGGTAGAACACCGAGCCGTACGGGTCGGAGGACAGCGAGAGGCCGTACTCCTTCACCAGCTCCACGTACTCGAAGACCTGACCACCGATGAAGATCGCACCCATGATGAAGGTCACGATGAACCACATCCGGAGCTTCTTCACGTCACCCCGCTCGGCGGCGAAGACGCCGAGCTGGCAGGTGAAGGAGGAGAGCACCAGGATCGTGGTGTTCGTCGCCGAGAACGGCAGGTTCAGGGCTGCTGCCTGTTCCTTCCAGAACTCGGGGCCGGTCACCGATCGCAGGGTGAAGTACATCGCGAAGAGGGCCGCGAAGAACATCAGCTCGGAACTCAACCAAATGATGGTTCCGACGCTGGTGAGGTTCGGTCGATTGACCGACGGGTGCGCGGGCCCGGTTTCTACTGTCGTTGCTGTCGCCACGACCGACATTATGTCGGTCGCTTATCTCGCCCTCACTCCGGGGGGTGCCGTTCGGTGTGTCCGCACGCCGTGCGCTGCCCGGATGGCCCATCGCGACGGTGTCCGAACCGGTGTTGACGAGGTGTCCGAGGGAGTAGCATCCGCCCCAACGGTTCCCGTCCCAGGCATCCCACAGCCCCGGGCCAGGCAGGCTCCGGAGCCCCCAAGCACTCGGAGGAACAATGCAGCCGACCGCCACGGTGCTGGTCTACAGCGACGACGCGAACACACGGGAGCAGGTGCGGCTGGCTACGGGGCGCCGGCCGGCCACGGACGTGCCGCCGGTCGAGTTCGTCGAGTGCGCCACGTTGCCCGCGTTGCTCAAGGAACTGGACCGGGGCGGGATCGACGCGTGCGTCCTGGACGGCGAGGCGGTTCCCGCGGGCGGCATGGGCGTGTGCCGCCAGATCAAGGACGAGGTCTTCCGCTGCCCGCCGGTGCTGTTGCTGATCGGGCGCCCCCAGGACGCCTGGCTGGCCACCTGGAGCCGGGCCGAGGCCGCGGTGACCCACCCGGTGGAACCGGTGGAGTTCGCGCGGGCACTGGCGGAACTGCTGCGCAGTCGGCTGGCCGTGCAGGCCTGACGCGTACGGGTGGGGGTTGACCCCGATCTTTCGGGTGCCGGACGCCCGGTGGTGTGCGCACCGCCCGGGCGTGTCGTGCGGGCCCGGGCGGCAACAGGGGCCGGCCGGGCCGGTCAGGTCCCCGGGCGCAGTCGGGCCTGTTGGGCGGCCGGCGGGGTGCGGGGGGCTCCGGTGCCGTGGACGGCACTGCCCTCCTGCCACTCCTTCCAGTCCAGGTTCCAGTCCCCGTACCCGTTGCCGAAGGGGTCCATCTCCTCGCCGTAGCTGTTGATGACCTTGACGAGGTCGCCCGGCCGGACGGTCTCGTAGAACCAGGCGGCGTTGCCGGTGCTCATCCCCGTGCAGCCGTGACTGACGTTGGCGGCCCCGTGCGAGCCCAGAGACCAGGGCGCCGCGTGCACGTACTCGCCGCTCCAGGTGACCCGAGTGGCGTAGTACACGGGCAGGTCGTACGACTCCGAGGTGCCCGCGGCGATGCCGATGCTGGTGCCCCGCATCCGGACGAAGTACTCCTTGCCGAGCACCACCTTGATGCCGTTGCGGGTCGAGAAGCCGGGCTTGCCGGTGGTGACGGGGATCGAGTTGATCTCCTCGCCGTTGCGGTAGACCGTCATGTAGTGCGAGGAGGCGTCGGTGACCGCGACGATCCTGTCGCCCGTGGTGAGCTTCAACGGGGCGCTCTCGCCGCCCCAGAGGCGCTCGCCGACCTTGATGCCGTCCAGGGTGCTGCGCGCCGTGATCGTGGCGTTGACGGGCCAGTACTCCTTGGGCCGGTAGTGCAGGACCTCGTCGTTGAGCCAGTGCCAGGCGCCCTCGACCGCGGGCTGCGACTCGACCCTGAGGCCCCGTTCGACGGCGGCCCGGGCCTTCTTGTCCTCGATCGGCTCGCTCAGCTCGGCGATGATGGGTTGGCCGACCCCGTACTTGCCCTCGTCGGGGCCGAACGTCACCTTCAGTTCGCGTTTCTTGGCGGGGACGCCCGTGTCGAAGGTGACGACCTTCCGGCCCGGCGAGCCGTCCGCCTTCTCGGTGCTGACCCGGGCCGTGTAGTGGGCGCCTGCGGCCAGCGGGACGGTGGTGTGCCAACGAGTGCCGTCGGCGGAGAGTTTGCCCGCCACGTAGCGCCCCGCGGCGTCGGTGGCCGTCACATCGGTGATGCGGCCCCCCGCGCCCTGCTTGGCCGTGATCTCCAGGGGGCGGTCGGGGTCGAGCTTGGCGCGGCCCGACGCGGTGCCCAGGACCACCTGGCTCGCCGCGTCGTACGGCGCGGCTGACAGCGGATGGTCGGTGGTACCACCACAGGCGGTGGCACCCGCGACGAGGGTGACCACCAGCATCGTGCAGCTCAAGACCGTGCGCGTTCGCGGTGAGTGGCTCATGGCCCGAGCCTAAGAACGTCCGGCGCGCCGGGCACGGCGAGTGGGCCGTACGGGGGGTGCGGGGGTGCGGGCCGGGGTGTCGGGCGCCAACGCAAGGGCCCGGACCTCCGAGGGGAGTGTCCGGGCCCGTACGGGTGCTCAGCGGGTGCTACTGGTTCTGGTTCTCTCCGTGGTAGTACTCGAAGACCCAGCCCCACAGACCGATCAGGATGATCGGCAGCGAGAAGTACAGCAGCCACCAGCCGAAGATGACGCCGCAGAAGGCGAACGCGCCACCGACGGCGAGGGCGAGCGGCTGCCAGCTGTGCGGGCTGAAGAAGCCCACCTCACCGGCGTCGTCCGCGACGTCCGCGTCCTTGTTGTCCTGCGCGCCCACGTCGACCCGCTTGGCCGTGAAGGCCAAGTAGTAGCCGACCATGATGCACAGGCCGAAGGCGAGGAAGAGCGCCGTGGTGCCGGCCGGCTCCTTCGACCACACGCCGTAGACGATCGCCATGACGAGTACGAAGACGCTCAACCAGATGAACATCTTGCCCTGGATCTTCACTTGCCGGCCTCCTTGCTGCCAGCCAGCGCCTCACCGGAACCGGGGCCGAGGTGCCCGCCCGCGTTCTCCAGCTGGTCGAGCGCGGCGATCTCCGGGTAGTGCAGGTCGAACGCCGGCGATTCGGAGCGAATGCGCGGCAGGGTGACGAAGTTGTGCCGGGGCGGCGGGCAGGACGTGGCCCACTCCAGGGAGCGGCCGTAGCCCCACGGGTCGTCCACCTCGACCTTCTTGCCGTACTTGGCGGTCTTCCAGACGTTGTAGAAGAACGGCAGGACCGACAGGCCGAGCACGAAGGAGCTGATCGTGGAGATGGTGTTCAGCGCGGTGAAGCCGTCGGCCGCCAGGTAGTCGGCGTACCGGCGCGGCATGCCCTCGGCACCCAGCCAGTGCTGGACCAGGAACGTGCCGTGGAAGCCGATGAACAGCGTCCAGAAGGTGATCTTGCCGAGGCGCTCGTCCAGCATCTTGCCGGTGAACTTCGGCCACCAGAAGTGGAAGCCGGCGAACATCGCGAAGACCACGGTGCCGAAGATGACGTAGTGGAAGTGCGCCACCACGAAGTACGAGTCGGAGACGTGGAAGTCGAGCGGCGGCGAGGCCAGGATGACACCGGTCAGACCACCGAAGGTGAAGGTGATCAGGAAGCCGATCGCCCAGAGCATCGGTGTCTCGAAGGACAGCGAGCCCTTCCACATCGTTCCGATCCAGTTGAAGAACTTCACGCCGGTCGGAACGGCGATGAGGAACGTCATGAAGGAGAAGAACGGGAGGAGCACGCCACCGGTGACGTACATGTGGTGCGCCCACACCGTGACCGAAAGGCCCGCGATGGCGATCGTCGCGCCGATCAGACCGGAGTAACCGAACATCGGCTTGCGGCTGAACACCGGCAGGATCTCGGAAATGATGCCGAAGAACGGCAGGGCGATGATGTACACCTCTGGGTGGCCGAAGAACCAGAAGAGGTGCTGCCAGAGCAACGCTCCGCCGTTGGCCGGATCGAAGATCATCGAGCCGAACTTCCGGTCGGCCTCCAGCGCGAAGAGCGCGGCGGCCAGCACCGGGAAGGCGAGCAGGACCAGCACACCGGTCAGCAGCACGTTCCAGGTGAAGATCGGCATGCGGAACATCGTCATGCCGGGTGCGCGCATGCAGATGATGGTGGTGATGAAGTTGACCGAGCCGAGGATCGTACCGAAGCCGGAGAACGCCAGACCCATGATCCACATGTCCGCGCCGACGCCCGGCGAGCGGACCGCGTCGGACAGCGGCGAGTAGGCGAACCAACCGAAGTCGGCGGCGCCGTTCGGGGTCAGGAAGCCCGCGACCGCGATGAGCGAGCCGAACAGGTAGAGCCAGTAGGCGAACATGTTCAGCCGCGGGAACGCGACGTCGGGGGCACCGATCTGGAGCGGCATGATCCAGTTCGCGAAGCCCGCGAACAGCGGCGTCGCGAACATCAGCAGCATGATCGTGCCGTGCATCGTGAACGCCTGGTTGAACTGCTCGTTCGACATGATCTGCGTGCCCGGGCGAGCCAGCTCGGCACGCATGAACAGCGCCATGACGCCGCCGACGCAGAAGAAGACGAACGAGGTGATCAGGTACAACGTACCGATCGTCTTGTGGTCGGTGGTGGTGAGCCACTTGACCACGACGTTGCCGGGCTGCTTCCGACGGACCGGCAGCTCGTTCTCGTACGAGTCGTCAGCCGCCTCTGCGCCCTGAGGAGGATCGTTGAGGATGCTCACAGCTGGTTCGTCTCCCGGTTCTTCTCATGGCTCGTCTGCTCAATGCCGGCCGGGACGTAACCGGTCTGCCCCTTGTCCGCCAGCTCCTTCAAGTGCTGCTGGTAGCGCTCGGGGGAGACGACCTTGACGTTGAAGAGCATGCGGGAGTGGTCCGTACCGCACAGCTCGGCGCACTTGCCCAGGAAGGTCCCCTCCTTGCTCGGGGTCACCTCGAAGGCGTTGGTGTGGCCCGGGATGACGTCCTGCTTCATCAGGAACGGCACCACCCAGAAGGAGTGGATGACGTCACGCGAGGTGAGGACGAAGCGGACCTTCTCGCCCTTGGGTAGGACGAGCGTGGGACCGGGGTTGCCGGTCTGGGGGTTACGGGTGCCGGGAACGCCGACGTCGTACACGCCGCCCGCGTTGTCCGGGAAGTCTTCACTGAAGCGGTTCGGAATCCCCGCCAGGTTCTTGTCCGTCTTCGCGTCGCCCGTGGAGCCGGGCACCTTCTCGACGTAGTTGAAGGCCCAGCTCCACTGGAAGCCGACCACGTTCACGACGTGGGCGGGCTTGTCCTCCAGTGCCAGGAGCTTCGACTCGTCGCGCGCGGTGAAGTAGAAGAACACCGAGACGATGAGGATCGGAACCACGGTGTACAGCGCCTCTAGCGGCATGTTGTACCGGGTCTGGGGGGGAACTTCGACCTTGGTGCGGCTGCGCCGGTGGAAGAAGACACTCCACAGGATCAAGCCCCACACCAGCACGCCGACGGTGAGCGCGGCGGCCCACGAACCCTGCCACAAGGAGAGGATGCGGGGCGCCTCCTCGGTGGTCGGGGTGGGCATACCCAGGCGGGGGAAGTCCTTGTATGTGCAACCGGTGGCGGTCGCCAGGACCAGGCCCGCAGTCAGTGCCTGCAGCAGCTTCCGCCGCATCGGGCGCCGCGGCGAGCGGTCGGAGCCGTTGGGACTCACGTAGCGCCTTCCCGAGAGTCTCGCCCGCGCGGTTGGCTGCGGCCTTCTCGCTGGTCGGTCGCCGCCCTGCGTCGGGCAGGGGTTTGGATGTTTATGCGGACCAAACCCTACTGGACGCTATTTGGGGTCGCGCGGGGAGGGTGCCCAACGCGCCGTCCGACTCCCCGAAGGGGTGGTTCACCGCTGGTCGGAGGCCCGACCGCGACACGGAGCGGGACGTTCCGCGGGGGCGGAGGGGCGGCCGATCGGCGCCGGGGGCACTGCTCCTGACGGCCCCTCCGACCCCGGCCCCCGGCCCGCGTGCGCCCCCCGTCCGGCGGGGGCGGCCGACCGGACGGCCGGGGGCGGGCCGGGGTTACGGTACGGGCGTGTCCTACTTCGACGCGGCTTCCTCCGCACCGCTGCACCCCGTGGCCCGGCAGGCGCTCCAGGCGTCCCTGGACGAGGGGTGGGCCGACCCCGCCCGGCTCTACCGCGAGGGCCGTCGGGCCCGCATGCTGCTGGACGCGGCGCGGGAGGCCGCGGCCGAGGCCCTGGGGTGCCGCCCCGACGAGCTGGTCTTCACCTCCTCCGGCACCCGGGCCGTGCACGACGGGGTGGCCGGCGCCCTGGCCGGCCGGCGCCGGGCGGGCGACCACCTGCTGGTGTCGGCGGTCGAGCACTCCTCCGTGCTGCACGCGGCCGAGGTGCACGAGGCGGCCGGCGGGAGCGTCACCCGGGCCCCGGTGACCCGGACCGGGGCGGTGGACGCCGAGGTCTTCGCGGGCCTGCTGCGGCCGGACTCCGCACTGGCGTGCCTCCAGTCGGCCAATCACGAAGTGGGCACGGAGCAGCCGGTCGCCGAGGTGGCCGAGCGGTGCCGGGCGGCCGGGGTGCCGCTCCTGGTGGACGCGGCGCAGTCGCTCGCCTGGGGACCGGTGCCCGGTGGCTGGTCCCTGTTGACGGGCAGCGCCCACAAGTGGGGCGGGCCGGCCGGAGTGGGGCTGCTCGTGGTGCGCAAGGGGGTGCGGTTCGCCCCGCGGGGGCCGGTGGACGAGCGGGAGTCGGGTCGGGCGCCCGGCTTCGAGAACGTTCCGGCGGTCGTCGCGGCGGTCGCCTCGCTGCGGGCGGTGCGGGCGGAGGCCGACGCGGAGGGGGCGCGGCTGCGGGCGCTGACCGCACGGGTGCGGGAGCGGGTGACGGTACTGGTCCCGGACACGACGGTCGTGGGCGACCCCGAGCGGCGGCTGCCGCACCTCGTCACCTTCTCCTGTCTGTACGTGGACGGCGAGAGCGTGTTGTCCGAACTGGACCGGGCCGGGTTCTCCGTGTCCTCCGGGTCCTCGTGCACCAGCAGCACGCTGACGCCCAGCCATGTGCTGCGGGCGATGGGGGTGCTCAGCGAGGGGAACGTGCGGGTGTCGCTACCGGTCGGGACCCCGGCCGAGGAGGTCGAGCGGTTCCTCGGGGTGCTGCCGGCGGTGGTGGACTCCGTGCGCGGGAAGTTGGGTGGCGGCACCCACGGGGAGCGGTCCGGCGCATCGGCCGCGCCGGACCCGTCGGAGCCGGTGGACCCGGCCCGGGTCGAGCGGGGCGAGCTGGTGGTGGACGCGCTGGGCAAGCGGTGCCCGTTGCCCGTGATCGAGCTGGCGAAGGTGATCGGGCGGGTGCCGGTGGGCGGGACGGTGGTCGTGCTCGCCGACGATGAGGCTGCCCGGTGGGACATTCCTGCGTGGTGCGAGATGCGGGGTCAGCGGTTTGCCGGCGTGTCGCCGGGGGGGCGGGGGGTGGCTTACCGGGTGGTTCGGGTGGTGTGAGGTCCCGTCCCGTCGTCGGGTGCGTCCACCTGGCGGTGCGCTGTCCGGTGCGGGTGCGCTGTGGTTTTGCGCAGTTCCCCGCGCCCCTGATCGAGTGCGTTCATCTGGCGGTGCGCTGTCCCGTGGGGGTGCGTCCCGCTGTTGCGCAGTTCCCCGCGCCCCTGGATCTCGGGCGCTCCTCGCCGCAGCCGGGCCCCGGCAAAGTGGCAGGCGGGCCCCGATAGGGGCGCGGGGAACTGCGCGAATCGCACCGCGCGCCCAAGCAGGACAGCGCACCGCCAGGTGGACGCACCAAGGGGGCGCGGGGAACTGCGCGGGTGACCGCAGCGCACCCAGCAGGGCAGCGCACGCGCAGGTGGCCGTACCTCAGGGGCGCGGGGAACTGCCGAAACGCGTCAGGGGCAGGTCAGGTGGGACTGGACCTCTTGCGCGGCCTCGTCGCCGTACGCCTTGGTGAAGCGGTCCATGAAGTGGACCCGGCGGAGCTGGTACTCCTGGGTACCGAGGGTCTCGATGACCAGCGTCGCGACCATGCAGCCGACCTGAGCGGCCCGCTCCAGGCCGACGCCCCACGCGAGACCGGACAGGAACCCTGCACGGAACGCGTCACCGACACCGGTGGGGTCGACCTTCGCGTCCTCCGCGGGGACCCCGACCTCGATGGGGTCGTGTCCGACCCGCTCGATCCGTACGCCCCGTGCGCCGAGAGTGGTGACCCGGTGCCCGACGCGGCCGAGGATCTCCTCGTCGCTCCACCCGGTCTTGGCCTCGATGAGGCCCTTCTCGTACTCGTTGGAGAAGAGGAACGCCGCGCCGTCCAGCAGTATCCGGATCTCGTCGCCGTTCATCCGGGCGATCTGCTGGGAGAAGTCCGCGGCGAAGGGGATGCCCCGGCTGCGGCACTCCTCGGTGTGGCGGAGCATGCCTTCCGGGTCGTCGGCGCCGATCAGGACGAGGTCGAGCCCGCCGACCCGGTCCGCGACCGCCTTCAGCTCGATGAGCCGGGCCTCGCTCATGGCACCCGTGTAGAAGGAGCCGATCTGGTTGTGGTCGGCGTCGGTGGTGACGACGAACCGGGCCGTGTGCAGGACCTCGGAGATGCGGACGGATTCGGTGTCCACGCCGTGCCGGTCGAGCCAGGCGCGGTACTCGTCGAAGTCGGCGCCGGCGGCCCCGACCAGGATCGGGTTCGCCCCCAGCTGTCCCATGCCGAAGGCGATGTTGGCGCCGACCCCGCCGCGGCGCACGTCGAGGGTGTCCACGAGGAAGGAAAGGGAGACCGTGTGCAGTTGATCAGCAACGAGTTGCTCGGCGAACCGTCCGGGGAAGGTCATCAGATGGTCGGTGGCGATGGAGCCGGTGACTGCGATACGCACGGCGAGGCGCTCCTGGGGGAAATCGGGGCGGCTGGACGGGCCCTCGGCGGTCGACCGGGACCCGGAGAGTGAACACTTCACGCTACCCGTTCACCGCAACGGTCCGAACCTGGCGAAAGCGCGAAACTACCCGATAGTAGGGCTTTTTTCGCATGCTCCCTGACGCCTACCGTTGCCCTATGACGAACCTCCCGTACGACCTCGACGGCGGCCTGGCCGCACTGCGGGGGGACTGCGCCCGGATGGTCCCGCACTGGACCCCGGACCCGCGGCGCACCGCCGCACCCCGGCCCGCCCCGCTCCACGGGGTCGTCGTCCCCGCCTCCTCCGCCCGTCTGTTGGACCCGATGTTCGAGCGGTCGACGTACGGGGGGTGAGCCGTTCGGGTGAGCTCCGGTGCGCGGCGGAACCGTGCACCCGCCCACCGCGTCCCATCGCTGTCCGCCGCTCCGGCGGACCAGTTCTACGACCCGCCGCGGGAGCACGAGGCGACCGCGGCGCAGGCGAAGGAGCGATGCGGTGAGCAGCAACCCGGTCGACCCGGACGGTCCCGGTGGCGTCGAGGGTGCGGACGCCGCGGGCGAGCCGCGGCCCCGCGGCGGAGCCCGGTGGCGGGGTCTGCGCCGCTCCCCCGTGACGGTCGCCGCCGTCGCGGCGGTGGTGCTGGTCGGGGGCGGTGGAACGTATCTGGCCATGGCCGCCTCGGGCAACGGACCGGCGGACGGAGCCGCGTCCCCGGGCAAGGGCGGTGACACTCCCCCGCCGCTGGCCCTCGACGGTCAGCAGGGGGCCGGCGGCGACGGCCCGGGAATCGCACCCGGGGAGCCCGACCCCGGCGGCCCGCGCTACGAGGCACGGGGGAAGCTGCCGAAGGGCCCGGTCCGCGCGGCCGTGTACCGACCGGGCTCACCGGTGGCGCGATCCGCGGTCAGGGAACTGGCCGAGGCGTTGGGCGTCCCGGGCGAACCGGTGCTGAACGGCAGCACCTGGCGGGTCGGCGCGGCCGACGGCAGCCCGTCGCTCCAGGTCGCCCGGGACGAGGTGGGGACCTGGACGTTCACGCGTCACGCGGGGGGTTCGGACTCCTGCGCCTCGGTGACCCGCTGCACCCCCGACGAGGAGCGCCGGCCGGCCCGCGTCCCCGGCGGGTCCCGGGGCACCGCGCCGATCGGCGAGGCCGCCGCGAAGGCCGCCGCCGCGCCGGTGCTCAAGGCCCTCGGACAGGACTCCGCGAAGGTCGACGCACGCCAGGTCCTGGGGTCGGCCCGGGTGGTGAACGCGGCACCGGTGGTGGCCGGTTCGCCCACCTTCGGCTGGTCGACCGGGCTGCACATCGGCCCCGGTGGCGAGGTCACCGGGGGGAGCGGCCGGTTGGCCGAGCTGGTCGAGGGGGACACCTATCCGACGATCAGTGCGGCGAAGGCGCTCGCACTGTTGAACGGGGCGGGCGACGGGACGGTGGGCATCGGCGGCTGCGCGACCGCCGTCCCGCACGAGGACCGGATCTCCGGGCCCTGCGGTGAGGGGTCGGCGGAGGCCGCGCCGGAGAAGGACCCGCTGTGGATCACGGGGGCCGAGTTCGGGCTGGCCGCCCAGCTCTCCGGGGGCCGTTCGGTCCTGGTCCCGTCCTGGCTGTTCGAGGTGACCCCGGACGGCTCCGGCACCCCGTACACGGTGACCCAGCCGGCGGTCTCCCCCGCGCACCTGACCGCGCCGGGCGGCTCGCCCTCGCCGCGGCCCGAGGAGAGCGAGGGCACCGAGACCTCGGACGTCGACATCGCGTGGTACTCGGTCAGGAAGGTCGAGGGCGGCACCGTCGACGAGCTGGTGCTGCACTTCGTCGGCGGGCTCTGCCCCACCTATGCGGCGAGCGCGCGGGAGCAGCAGGACGAGGTGACCGTACGGGTCACGCAGACCACCGAGCCGGGACGGGCGTGCGCGGCGGTCGCGGTGCACGAGGAGCGGACCGTGCGCCTCGACGGGCTGCTCGGGGACCGGGAGGTCGTGGACGCGAAGGGCGCGCCGGTGCCGGACCGCGCTCCGCGGGGGTGGCCGGGCACGGATCGCGGCGGCGCGCGGTAGCCGGCGCGGAACGCACGTCAGGCGGTACCCCGTCACGGGGTACCGCCTGATGCGGTGCGGGGACGCTGCGGTCCGTCGCGGGGACGGCCGACCGGTCGGGCCGCGTCAGCTGAAGGAGTCGCCGCAGGCGCAGGAGCCCGTGGCGTTCGGGTTGTCGATCGTGAAGCCCTGCTTCTCGATGGTGTCGACGAAGTCGATGGAGGCGCCGCCCAGGTAGGGGGCGCTCATGCGGTCGGTGACGACCTTGACGCCGTCGAAGTCCTTCACGACGTCCCCGTCGAGGGAGCGCTCGTCGAAGAAGAGCTGGTAGCGCAGGCCCGAGCAGCCGCCGGGCTGTACGGCGACCCGCAGGGCCAGGTCCTCGCGGCCTTCCTGGTCGAGCAGAGCCTTGACCTTGGACGCGGCGGCGTCGGACAGGATGATGCCGTCGGTGTCGGTGGCGGTCGTGGTCTCGTCCGATACGGACATCTACATCTCTCCCGGGTTGTACGGAGACTGCTTGCCGACGTAACAACCGGCGGTGCGGCGGATTCATTCCGGGCCCGCGTGCGTGTTCGGCGTCTTGTCTTGCGCTTCCCATGCTCGCACACGGGGCGCGGGGGCGACCACGTTCGTTCCCGGGGGTCCCACGCCCGGGAACACGCCTGGTCCGGGGCGCGCCGGTGACCCCGGGGGGAATGCGTCACATCGACATGATGGCCATCGTCAAACTGACGTGAAGCAGTTATGATAGATAACGTCAGAACGACGAAAAGGGGCCTCCGGGCCGGGCCACCCCCGGTCCGGAGGCCGCCTGTGAGCCGCCGGGGTCAGACCCCGCAGAGAAAGGGTGCGTGATCGTGACCACCGCCCAGCCCCTGGACGTCCAACCGACCCCGTTGGCCCTGCTGCTGCTCGGCCGGGAGGCCGACCCGCGCAGCGAGCGCGGCGTGGAGTGTCCCGGTGACCTGCCCTCGCCCTCCGACCCCCACCTCGTGGAACGGGCCCGGGCGGCCAAGGAGAAGCTCGGCAACAAGGTCTTCGTCCTGGGGCACCACTACCAGCGCGACGAGGTCATCCAGTTCGCGGACGTCACGGGCGACTCGTTCAAGCTGGCGCGCGATGCCGCGGCGCGCCCCGAGGCCGAGTACATCGTCTTCTGTGGTGTGCACTTCATGGCCGAGTCGGCCGACATCCTGACCTCGGACGCCCAGAAGGTCGTCCTGCCGGACCTCGCCGCCGGGTGCTCCATGGCCGACATGGCCACCGCCGAGCAGGTCGCCGAGTGCTGGGACGTGCTGACCGAGGCCGGCATAGCCGAGCGGGTCGTGCCCGTCTCGTACATGAACTCGTCCGCGGACATCAAGGCGTTCACCGGACGGCACGGAGGGACGATCTGCACCTCGTCCAACGCCCGGAAGGCGCTCGACTGGGCGTTCGCCCAGGGCGAGCAGGTGCTGTTCCTGCCCGACCAGCACCTCGGGCGCAACACCGCGGTGCGGGACATGGGCATGTCCCTGGAGGACTGCGTCGTCTACAACCCGCACAAGCCGGGCGGCGGGGTGACCCCCGAGCAGCTGCGGGCCGCGAAGATGATCCTGTGGCGGGGGCACTGCTCGGTGCACGGGCGCTTCTCGCTGGAGTCCGTGGAGGACGTGCGGGCCCGCATCCCCGGGGTCAACGTGCTCGTCCACCCCGAGTGCCGGAACGAGGTCGTCGCGGCGGCGGACTACGTGGGGTCGACCGAGTACATCATCAAGGCGCTGGAGGCCGCGCCCGCCGGGTCCAGTTGGGCGATCGGCACGGAGCTGAATCTGGTGCGGCGGTTGGCGAACCGTTTCGCCCCCGAGGGCAAGGAGATCGTCTTCCTCGACAAGACGGTGTGCTTCTGCTCGACCATGAACCGGATCGACCTGCCGCACCTGGTGTGGACGCTGGAGTCGTTGGCCGACGGCAAGGTGGTCAATCGGATCAGTGTCGATCCGGAGACCGAGCGGTTCGCCAAGCTTGCGCTCGAGCGCATGCTTGCTCTCCCGTAGGGGTCTTTTGCGGTGGGGTGCGCTGTGGTTGTCCGCGCCGTTCCCCGCGCCCCCTTCGGGTGCGTCCACGCTGGGGTGCGCTGCTCCCGTGCGGGTGCGCTGGTGCTTCGCGCAGTTCCCCGCGCCCCTGATCAGGGGCGCCTCGCTCGGGGTGCGCTGCCCTGCGGGGTGCGCTGCGGTCGTCCGCGCCGTTCCTCGCGCCCCTGATCGGGTGCGCCCGGCTCGGGGTGCGCCGTCCCGTGCGGCACGCCCCGGCCTGCAGAGCACCCCGGCCCGCAGGGCACCCCGGCCCATAGGGCGCCCCGATAGGGGCGCGGGGAACGGCGCGGGTGAGCACAGCGCACCCCGCTGGACAGCGCACGCGCAGGTGGACGTACCTCAAAGGGGCGCGGGGAACGGCGCAAGACGACCAGCGCACCGCCGGGTGGACGTACCCGAGGGGCGCGGGGAACTGCGCGGGTGAGCACCGCGCAGCTTGCGGAAACGGGTGGGCCCCCCGACCCGTACAGGGGTCGGGGGGCCCACCCGGAGGGATTACGTGCGGGCCGGCTCGGGGGAGTCGGACTGCTGGGGCGAAGCCGCCCCAGACCTCTTCGCCTCGCGCTTCGCGCGCCTGCGTTCCTTGCGGAGCTCGACCATCGCGTACAGCGTCGGCACGAGCAACAGCGTCAACAGCGTCGAGCTGATCAGCCCGCCGATCACCACCACCGCGAGCGGCTTCGCGATGAACCCGCCCTCACCGGTGACCCCGAGGGCCATCGGCAGCAACGCGAAGATCGTGGCCAGCGCGGTCATGAGGATCGGACGCAACCGGTGCCGGCCGCCCTCGACGACCGCCTCCACCACCCCGTACCCCTGAGCGCGGTACTGGTTGATGAGGTCGATGAGGACGATCGCGTTGGTGACCACGATGCCGATGAGCATCAGCATGCCGATCATCGCGGGAACGCCCAGCGGCGTACCGGTCACGATGAGCAGGCCGAGCGCGCCGGTCGCCGCGAACGGGATGGACACCAGCAGGATCAGCGGCTGGACGAGCGACTTGAAGGCCGCCACCAGCAGCATGAACACGATGGCGATGGCCGCGAGCATCGCGAGGCCGAGGGAGGCGAACGCGTCCTCCTGATCCTCGGACACCCCGCCGATGGACGCGGTGGCCCCCTCGGGCAACTTCAGCGCGTTGATCTTCGTCTGGAGTTCCGAGCTGACCGCCCCGGTGTTCTCACCGGTCGGCCGGGCCGTGACGGTGGCCGAGCGCTGGCCGTCGATGCGGGTCATCGAGACGGGACCGTCGACGAGTTCGACCACGGCGAGGTCACCGAGCCGGGCCTGACCGATGGGCAGGTCCTTCAGTTCCTCCAGGGTGGCGGCGGACTGCGCAGAGCGGATCACGATGTCGCGCTCGGCGTCGTCCAGGACCGCCTTGCCGGTGGTGGTGCCGCGCACCGCCTGGGCGACGGCCGCGCCGAGAGTGGCGTCGGTGAGCCCCGCCCGAGCGGCCTTGTCCTTGGCCTTGACGGAGATCCGCGGGACGGACTGCGAGAGGTTGCTCTGGACGTCGGTGACGTCGTCGAGCTTCGCGATCTCGTCGCGGACCTCGTCGGACGCCTTACGCAGCACCGCGGGGTCGGCGGCCTTGACGACCACGCTGAGGTCCTGGGCGCCGAAGCCGTCGCCGACGGAGAGGGTGGTCTCGCCGATGCCGGAGAGCTTCCCGAGGCCGGCCTCGATGCGGTCCTGGGTGTCCTCGTAGGACGCGTCGTCCTCCAGGGTGACCTGGTAGGTCGCCTGGTTGGTGTCGGTGCTGCCGCCGAACGCCGCCATGAAGCCGGAGGAACCGACGGTGACCTGGTAGTTCTCGATGCCCTCGACCCCGTCGAGCATCTTCTCGACCTTGCGGGCCGCCGCGTCGGAAGCGGCCAGCCCGGTGCCGGGCTTCAACTCCTGGCGGATGGTGAGCACTTCCTGCTCGCCCGGGTCGAAGAAGTTGGTCTTGAGCAGCGGCGCCATGCCGAAGGTGGCGAGCAGGACGACGACGGCTATGCCGAGGCTGACCAGACGGCGTCGGGTGGCGAACCGCAGCACGGGCACGTACGTGCGCTGGAGGCGGTTGCGGGCCTCCTTCTCCTCGGCCTGGCGGCGGGCCTCCTCCGCGTCGACCCCGCGCACGGACTTCGGGGGCCGCAGGAACCAGTACGAGAGCACCGGGACGACGGTCAGCGACACCAGCAGCGAGGCGAGCAGCGCGGCCGTCACGGTGAGGCTGAAGGAGCCGAACAGCGCGCCGACCATGCCGCCGACGAGGCCGATGGGCAGGAACACGGCGACGGTGGTGAGCGTCGAGGAGGTGACCGCGCCCGCGACCTCCTTGACCGCGGTGAGGATGGCCTCCTTGCGCTCCTCGCCGTAGCCGAGGTGCCGCTTGATGTTCTCCAGGACGACGATCGAGTCGTCGACCACCCGGCCGATGGCGATGGTCAGGGCGCCCAGGGTCAGCATGTTGAGCGAGAGGTCCCGGCTCCACAGCACGATCAGCGCGAGGACGATGGACAGCGGGATGGAGACCGCGGTGACCAGCGTCGAGCGGATCGAGGCGAGGAAGACCAGGATGACGATGACGGCGAAGAGCAAGCCGAGGGCGCCCTCGGTGGTGAGGCCGTCGATCGCCTTGGAGACCGCGGGTCCCTGGTCGGTGACGACGGCGAGCGAGGCACCGGCGCCCAGGTCGGCGCGCAGGTCCGCCAGGGCGTCCTCGACGGCCTCGGAGATCGCGACCGAGCTGCCGTCCTGGTCCATGGTGACCACGATCGCGAGGCTGCGTTCGCCGTTGGTGCGGGTGAGGGAGTCGGCCTTCGCCGGCTCCTGCTTCACGGTGGCGATGTCGGCGAGCCGCACGGGCTTCTTGACGCCCTCGCCGGTGACCATCAGGTCCTGGATCTGCTGGACGGAGGTGAAGCCGCCGCCGACCTGGACCGTGCGGTTGTTTCCGTCCTCCTCGAAGGAGCCCGCGGGGACGGTGGCGCCGCCGGCCTGGATGGCCTGGCCGAGGACCGGGGCGCTCACCCCGGCCCGCGCCATCTTCTTGTCGTCGGGGGTGACGGTGACCTGGAGGTCGCGGACACCGTCGATGGTGACCTGACCGACGCCGTCGATCTCCTTGAGCTTGGGCACGACGGTGCGTTCGAGCTGGTCCTTGAGCGCCTGCTGGTCCTTGTCGGAGGAGGCGGCGAGGACGACGGTCGGCATGTCGTCGGTGGACCCGGCGATGACCTGGGGGTCGACCTCGGCCGGCAGCTGGGAGCGGACCCGGTTCACGGCCTGCTGGACGTCGGCGATGATCTGCTTCGAGCCGTCGCCGTAGTCGAACTGCGCCATGAGGACGGCGTTGCCCTCGCTGGCGGTGGCCGTGACGCCGGTGATGCCGTCGACCGTTTCGATGCTGTCTTCCAGCGGCTCGACGACCTGCTTCTCGACCACGTCGGGCGAGGCGCCCTGGTACGGGGCGAGCACGGACACCATCGGCAGTTCGATGGAGGGCAGGAGCTGCTGCTTGAGTTGCGGAATCGCTATGGCGCCGAAGACGATCGCGATGATCGACATCAGCCCGATCAGGGCCCGTTGAGCGAGGCTGAACTTCGACAGCCAGGACATGGGTGACGGTCTCTCTTCTGTGGCTGGGCACGGAGGGAGGCGCGTCTTCTCAGCCCCCCTCCCCTACCCTGTGCCATCGCGGAAGGCCGATCCCTCGCTCCCAGGTCGCTTTCCTTTATGCCGCGCATACTGCGGGTGTAGTAGGCGATCTACACCTTGAGGGGTAGTGCGGAGCGCTCTAGCCGCGTGGGCGCACGAGTCCCGACTCGTAGGCGATGACGACGAGTTGGGCGCGGTCCCGGGCGCCGAGCTTGGCCATCGCCCGGTTGACGTGGGTCTTCACGGTGAGCGGGGAGACCTGGAGGCGTTCGGCGATGTCGTCGTTGGAGAGGCCGCCGGCGACCTGCACGAGGACTTCCCGTTCCCGGCCGGTGAGCGCGTCGAGCCGCTCGGAGTCGGCGCGGCCGGCGGGGTCGAAGTCGTCGCCCTGGGCGAGGAACCGGGCGATCAGGCCCTTGGTCGCGGCGGGGGACAGCAGGGCCTCGCCCACTGCGGCGAGCCGGATCGCGCCGAGCAGTTCCTCCGGCTCGGAGCCCTTGCCCAGGAAGCCGGAGGCACCGGCGCGCAGCGACTGCACGACGTACTCGTCGACCTCGAACGTCGTCAGCATCACCACCCGCACCGTGGACAGGGCGGGGTCCTGGCAGATCAGCCGGGTGGCGCTGAGCCCGTCGGTGCCGGGCATCCGGATGTCCATCAGGACCACGTCGGGCACCGTCTCGGCGGCGATCCGGACGGCTTCGGCGCCGTCGGATGCCTCGCCGACCACTTGCATGTCGGGTTCGGACTCGACGAGGACCCGGAAGGCGCTGCGCAGCAGGGCTTGGTCGTCGGCGAGCAGCACCCGGATGGTCACGGCGGTTCCTCCGTCTCCCCCGCACCGTGCCCGGTGCGGGTCTTGACCGGCAGGATCGCATGGACCCGGAACCCGCCCCCGTACCGGGGACCGGCCGTGAGGACGCCACCCAGCGCGGTGGCGCGTTCCCGCATGCCCAGCAGGCCGTGGCCGCCGCCCGGCTGGTCCTGGTGGCCCGACGGGTCGGGACGTGTCCGCTGGTCCGACCGGTCCGGGCCGGCCTGGGACGGCAGGGCCGGGTCGGGCGGGGCGGCGGGGTCGGCGGCGGCCTCGGCGCGGGCGGCCCGGGAGCCGTCGTCCAGCACGGTGACCTCGATGTGGGGGCCCACCCGTACGACGCTCACCTCGGCGCGGGCGCGGCCCCCGGCGTGCTTGCGGACATTGGTCAGTGCCTCCTGGATGATCCGGTACGCGGCCAGGTCGACCGCAGCGGGCGGGCGGCTGCCCTGGTCGCCGCGAGCCACCTCGACGCGCAGTCCGGCGTGCCGGAAGGTGTCGGCGAGTTCTTCGAGCCGGTCGAGGCCGGAGGTGGGTTCGACGGGGGCCTCCGGATCGCCGCTCTGCCGGAGCAGCCCGACCGTGGCGCGCAGCTCGCCGAGGGCCGACCGGCTCGCCTCGCGCACGTGGGCCAGCGCCTCCTTGGCCTGGTCGGGGCGTCGGTCCATCAGGTGTGCCGCGACGCCCGCCTGGACGTTGACCAGGGCGATGTGGTGGGCGACCACGTCGTGCAGGTCGCGGGCGATGCGCAGGCGCTCCTCCGCGACCCGGCGCCGTGCCTCCTCCTCGCGGGTGCGTTCGGCGCGTTCGGCGCGTTCGCGGATGGCGTCGACGAAGGCCCGGCGGCTGCGGACCGCGTCGCCGGCGGCTGCGGCCATGCCGGTCCAGGCGAATATGCCGAGGTTCTCCTGGGTGTACCAGGGCATCGGGCCGGCGAGCATCGCCGCGCCGGTCAGGGCGGTCATCGTCAGCAGGCCGACCCGCCAGGCCGTGGGGCGGTCGGTGCGCGCGGCGACCGTGTAGAGCGCGCAGACGGCTGCCATCGCGACCGGTGCCCGGGGTTCGCTGAACAGCAGTTCCACGAAGGAGAGGAGGCCCGTGGCCCACAGGACGGGCAGGGGGGCGCGGCGGCGGAACGCCAGGGTCGCGGCGGCCAGGGGCATCAGGACCAGGCTGAGGGCACCCGGGGTGCGGGTGCTCCACACCATGGGGCCGTGCTGCGCCGCCGGCCCGTAGGGGTTCATCATCGCGACGCAGAGCATGACGGTGAAGACGCCCAGAGCGAGGGCGCCGTCGGCGACGGTGGGGTGGGCGCGCAGCCAGCCCCAGCTGTTCCTGGCCCGGTCCAAGGGGGTCACCTCGGGAACGTTAGCCGGGTCGGGGTGCGGCGCGGGCGGCGCCAGACGCCAGCGGGGGGACGGGCGGGCGGGGATCAGTTGGGGATCAGGCCCTCGTCCGTCAGCAGGGCCCTGATCTGGTCGAGGCTGGCGTCCGGGGACGGGAGGATCAGCTCCGACGGCTCCAGGGAGTCGTCGGGCAGGGGGCTCCCCAGCTCCCGCACCCGGTCGAGGAGGGCGGAGAGGGTCCGCCGGAATCCGGGAGTGTCCCCGCTCTCCAGCTCGGCGAGCAGTTCGTCGTCCAAGGTGTTCAGCTCGGCGACGTGGCTGTCCGCGAGCCGTACCTGGCCCTCCCCCATGATCCGTACGATCATGACGCCCTCCTAGGCGTGTGTGCGGCCCGGGCCTACTGCTTGTCGA
The DNA here is from genome assembly GCF_042724695.1 of Streptomyces sp. NPDC127068. NCBI lineage: Bacteria > Bacillati > Actinomycetota > Actinomycetes > Kitasatosporales > Streptomycetaceae > Streptomyces > Streptomyces sp. NPDC127068. The sequence continues at coordinate 36,206 of NZ_JBHXEN010000005.1, forward strand.
AGCGCGGGGTGTCCCGCTGCTGCTGGTTCCCGGGGGCTTGCTGACCGCCCTCGATGGCCTGCTGCGAGGTGGAGCCCCCGGCCAGCTCGGCCTTCATGCGCTGGAGTTCCAACTCCACGTCGGTGCCGCCGGAGATGCGGTCCAGCTCCGCGGCGATGTCGTCCTTCGCCATGCCCGTGGGGTCGTCGAGGGCGCCCGAGGCGAGCAGTTCGTCGATCGCGCCGGCTCGTGCCTGGAGCTGCGCGGTCTTGTCCTCGGCGCGCTGGATCGCGAGGCCGACGTCGCCCATCTCCTCGGAGATGCCGGTGAACGCCTCGCCGATCCGGGTCTGGGCCTGGGCGGCGGTGTAGGTGGCCTTGATGGTCTCCTTCTTGGTGCGGAAGGCGTCGACCTTGGCCTGGAGCCGCTGCGCCGCGAGGGTCAGCTTCTCCTCCTCGCCCTGGAGGGTCTGGTGCTGCGTCTCCAGATCGCTGACCTGCTGCTGGAGCGCGGCCCTGCGGGACAGCGCCTCACGGGCGAGGTCCTCGCGGCCGAGCGCCAGCGCCTTGCGGCCCTGGTCCTCCAGCTTGCCGGACTGGTTCTGGAGCTGGTTGAGCTGGAGCTCCAGGCGCTTGCGGGAGGTCGCCACGTCGGCGACCCCGCGGCGGACCTTCTGGAGCAGCTCCAGCTGCTTCTGGTACGAGTAGTCGAGGGTCTCGCGCGGGTCCTCGGCCCGGTCAAGGGCCTTGTTCGCCTTCGCGCGGAAGATCATCCCCATACGCTTCATGACACCGCTCATGGGCTTCGCGCGCCCCCTTCTGACGGACTCCGGCTCGAACTCTCCAACAGGTCCCACAGTAAGGGGCCCGCCTCTATTACCGCACTGTTCGGAGTCGGATGCGCTCATCCCCAAGGACGAGTGCGTGCGACTTCGATCCAGCGTAAGGAGTAGGTGTTACCCGGGGGTCCGGGCCGGTGACGGTCCGTGGTGGAACTCCGGGTAGCGGTCTGGATGTCTCCTCTGTCCCTCTAGGGACGACCGGTGTTGCCGGATCGTTCCCCGCCTGGCTGGGGTCCATGCGCCCCCACCCCGTACCCTTGGGTTTTGTGTTCCGTAGCCGTGCCAAGACAGACAAGACCGCCGCCGAGCAGGCGCCGGTGACCACCACCAAGCAGGCCCGCGACCCGCAGGCGCCGAAGGGGCGTGCCACGCCCAAGCGCAGCGAGGCCCAGTCGCAGCGCCGCAGCGTGGCGAATACGCCCATGACGCGCAAGGACGCCGCCAAGCGCAACCGCGACGAGCGGCGTGCCGCGCTGGAGCGGCAGCGACAGGCGTTGGCGAGCGGGGACGAGCGGTACCTGCCCGTGCGCGACAAGGGCCCCGTACGGCGCTTCGTCCGGAATTACGTGGACTCCCGTTTCCACATCGCGGAGTTCTTCCTGCCCATGGCCGTGGTCATCCTGGTCCTGAGCATGGTGCGGGTGCCGCAGCTGCAGAACGTCGCGCTGCTGTTGTGGCTGTTCGTGATCGCGCTGATCCTGCTCGACTCCTCGCTGCTGTTCATCCGGCTGAAGAAGGAGCTGCGCACCCGCTTCCCGGACGAGCCCAAGCGCGGCGCCGTCGCCTACGGCCTGATGCGGACGCTCCAGATGCGCCGCCTCCGGCTGCCGAAGCCGCAGGTCAAGCGCGGGGAGCGGCCCTGACACCGGCCGCACCTGCGGGGGACGGACCGACGGACCCCTACGGGCTGCGGGACGTGGTGCGGCGGGAACTCGTGGCCCGCCAGTTGGACGAGCAGATAACCGCCCGCTTCCGGGTCGGCAAGCGCCTGCGGGTCCTCGACGTGGGCGCGGGGCGCGGTACGCAGGCGTTGCGGCTCGCGCGGGCCGGGCACGAGGTGACCGGACTCGAACGGGACCTCGGGCGGTTGGCGGTCGCGCGTGCGGCGCTGGCCGCCGAGCCGGAGGGCGTCCGCGACCGGGTGCGCTTCTTCGAGGGCGACGGCCGGGACACCGGGGTCCACTTCCTGCCGGGCAGCTTCGACGTGGTGTTGTGCCACGGGCTGCTGATGTACGTGGCGGAGACCGACCCGGTGGTCGCCGGGCTGGCCCGGATGCTGGCCGGTGGCGGGCTGATGTCGCTGCTGGTGCGCAACGCCGACGCGATGGCGATGCGGCCGGGACTCTCCGGGGACTGGGCCGGTGCGCTCGACGCGTTCGACTCCGTCGTGTGCGAGGACCGGGGCGGGGTGGAGGTCCGGGCGGACCGGCTGGCCGCGGTGACCGCGACCCTCGCCGGGATCGGGGCGCCGCTGCGCGCCTGGTACGGGGTGCGGGTCTTCACGGACACCGTGCCCGAGGCGACCGCCCTGCCGGGGAAGGGCGATCTGGGGCTCCTGCTGGACGCCGAGGACCGGGCCGGGCGGACCGACCCCTACCGGGGCGTCGCCTCGCTGTTGCACCTGTGCGGGGCGCGGGGCTGACCGGACGGCCCACCCGGCGCGCACGTCGCCCCCACCACGCGCATCCCCCGTCACGTTCACCCGATGGGTGACCCGCGGTTTCCCGGGGTGACCCGTTTGGGTGGGTAATTCAGGGTTCGACGCCGTGCGCGGCCACAGACTTTCGGACATGAACTCATCCCGCAGGACGGGGCCCGGGGCCCGGGCGGCGATCGCGCTCGGGTGCCTGTGCGTCGGGGCGCTGCTCGCCGGGTGCTCCGGCGGGCCCGGGTCCGCGAGGACCGCGGCGGCCACCCCCGTCACCGAACGCGCCGCGCCGGCCCAACGGTCCGCGGAGGACCTCCAGGGCGACTACGAGGAGACCATCGCCGACGTCCTGCCGTCCGTCGTGCAGATCCGCGGGCGCGATGACCTCGGCTCCGGGGTGGTGTACGACGACCGGGGTCACATCGTCACCAATGCGCACGTCATCGGCAACGAGCGGTCCTTCCGGGTGACGACGGCGGGCAGCGAGCAGCCGCTGACCGCGGAGCTGGTGTTCAGCTATCCGGAGCAGGACCTCGCGGTGGTGCGGCTCGACAGCGTGCCGAAGGGGCTGCGTCCGGCCGCCTTCGGGGACAGCGGCAAGGTGCGGGTGGGCCAGATCGTCCTGGCGATGGGCTCCCCGCTGGGGCTGTCCTCCAGCGTGACCGAGGGCATCGTGTCGGCGACCGGACGGACCGTCAGCGAGAGCGAGGACAACGGCGGCACCGGCGCGACCATCGCGAACATGATCCAGACCTCGGCCTCGATCAACCCGGGCAACAGCGGGGGCGCCCTGGTGGACCTGGACAGCAAGGTGATCGGCATCCCCACCCTGGCCGCGACCGATCCGAACTTCGGGAACGGTGCGGCGCCGGGCATCGGCTTCGCGATCCCCGCCTCGATGGTGACCACCGTGGCGGATCAGATCATCAAGGACGGCAAGGTCACCGACTCGGGCCGGGCCGCGCTCGGCATCACCGGGCGGACGGTCGTGGACGAGCAGCAGCGGCCCGCCGGGGTCGCGGTGGTGTCGGTGACGAACGGCGGCGGCGCGGACGACGCGGGCATCCGCCCCGGCGACGTCATCACCCGGGTGGGTGACCAGTCGGTCACGACGATCACGTCCCTGTCGGAGGTCCTCGCGGAGGACGCGCCGGGCGACCGGGTGAAGGTGACGTACCTGCGGGACGGGACGGAGTCCACCGTGGAGGTCACGCTCGGCGAGATCTGATGCCGCCCCGGCCCGGTGCGCGACCGGGGCGGACGGGGTTCAGGACTCCGCGGGTGCCTCGGCGGTCTCCGGGCCGCCGATGGTGCCGGTCCCGGTGGCCTCGGCGGTCCCGGCGGTCTCGGCGTGCAGGCTCATCGGCCCGTAGATCCGCGTTCCGTCCTCGGACAGGAACACCTGGTCCGCGCCGCCGGCGAGGAGTTCCTTCCAGTACTCCCCGATCCAGGTCTCGGCGTCCCCCTGAGTGGTGAACTCCTCGGGTTCCACCGCCGGGGAGACCTCCGTACCGTCGGCCTTCTCGAACCGCCACGTCCACGTCGTCATGCCAGCCTCCCGAGCTAGATCACGGTTGTGCGTGCAGCCGGAAGCCTAGCCGGGCGGGCGTCCGGCCCGGGGTCGCGGGAGGATCTTCTCGTGGAACTCACTCTGCTCGGTACCGGCGGGCTGGACGGCCTGCCCCGCCCCGGCTGCCCCTGCGCGGTCTGCGCCCTCGCCGTCGGGGAGGCCGCGCGCGGGCCCGCGGCGGCGCTCGTCGACGGGACGCTGCTGCTCGACCTGACGCCGGGCGCCGCGTTCGCCGCGGCACGGGCCGGACGGTCGCTGACGGGCGTGCGGCAGGTGCTGCTGTCGCATCCGCACGACGGTCCGGCGGTCGAGGTGCCGGCGGGGCTGCCGCAGCCGGGTCGGGTGCCGGACGGACGTGAGCTGGCGCTGCTGACCGGGCACCGGGTGCGGGCGGTCCCGATGGACTCCCCCGGCACCGGGTACGCGGTGACCGGCCCGGACGGACAACGGCTGCTGTACCTGCCGCCGGGCGCCGCGCCCGCCGGGCTCACCGACCCGGCCGGGCCGGACGGCCGGTACGACCTGGTGCTCGCCGACGTGGTGGGCCGCCCGGACGCGCTGGCCCGGCTGCGGGCCTCGGGGGCGGTGGGCCCGACCACGGACGTGGTGGCGGTCCACCTCGACCACGACGTGCCGCAGGGGCACGAGTTGACGCGCAGGCTGGCGGCGGCGGGGGCGCGGGCGGTGCCGGACGGGACGACGCTGACCGTGGGCGCCTACGAGGAGGTCCCGGACGTACCGCGCCGGACGCTGGTGCTGGGCGGGGCCAGGTCGGGCAAGTCGGTGGAGGCCGAGCGGCGGTTGGAGGGCTTCCCCGGCGTGGTGTACGTGGCCACGGGCGGCAACTACCACGGGGCGCCCGCCGACGACGAGTGGGCGGCCCGGGTGGGCGCGCACCGGGAGCGGCGGCCCGGGTCGTGGCGGACGGTGGAGACCTGTGACCTGGTGCCGCTGCTGGCGGAACCGGGGCCACCGCTGTTGATCGACTGTCTGTCGCTGTGGCTGACGGACGCCATGGACGCGGTGGACGCGTGGGACGACGCCCAGTGGGCGGACGGCGGGGAGCGGGAGTTGCGGCGGCGGGTGCGGGAGTTGACCGGTGCGGTGCGGGCCACGCGCCGCCCGGTGGTGGCCGTGTCCAACGAGGTCGGTTCCGGGATCGTCCCCGCGACGGCGTCCGGCCGGCGGTACCGGGACGAGTTGGGGAGGCTGAACGCGGCGTTCGCGACGGAGTGCGAACAGGTGGTGCTGGTGGTGGCGGGGCAGGCGCTGGTGCTGCGCGGCTGACCTACCCGGGGGCGGCGTCCCGGCGGGCGATCACCCGGTAGGAGTTGGTGTACCGGGTGCGGGCGGCGACCGGGGCGAGCACCCGGTCGAGGGCCCGGCCGAGGGCGAGCAGGGTGCGCGCGGCACCGGACGGGGCGCCGGCGGCGGGCCGCCGTCGGCTTAGCAGCAGGGTGACGGCGGCTCCGGGGCCGGCGCTCTGGTGCGCGGCGCGGCGGTCGACGAGGACCACGGTGTAGCCGAGGGCGCGCAGCTCCCGGCGGAGGTTGGCCTCCGGGATCAGGTGCCGGGTGCCGGGCCGGTGGTAGGGGGCCCACCAGCGGCCGAGGAGGACGGCGGACCGGCTCAGCGGGTCGGAGCCCTCGACCAGGAGGTGGCCGCCGGGGCGCAGGGCCCGGTGGCCGGCCCGGAGTTCGGCGCGCGGATCGGGAACGCGTTCGAGGTGGCGGAACATGCTCAGGACGTCGTACCGGCCCGCGAGGTGCGGGGCGAGGTCGACGAGGGTGCCGCGGTGGACCTCGTCGAGCAGGCCGTCGGCGAGGGCGCGCGCACCGTCGGTGCTGGCGCCGACACCGTAGCCGCCGTCGACGCCGTCGAACGCGGTGTACGGGTGGACGCTCCGGGCGGCGGCGGGGAAGCGGGCCGTGCCGGTACCGACGTCCAGCCAGCTCTCCGGTTCGCCGAACGGGAGCAGGGCGCGGGCGGCGGCGCGGTGCGCCCGGTCACTGCGCGCGGCGGGGCGGGCGCAGTGTTCGTCCGCGGGGGTCGCGTCCGGGGTCGGGTTCGGGCCGCGGAAGACGTGGGCGCAGTCGCGGCACTGCTCCACGGGGGAGCCCGGTACGAGGGTGGCGCGGACCTTGGTGCGCAGGGACGTGGCGCCGCACCAGGGGCACGCGGGCCGGGTGGCGGTACCGGGGGCGGCGGGCGGTAGGGGGCGCGGGCCGATCGCGGCGGGTTCGGCGGCGCTCGCTTGCTGGGGAGGCACAAAGCGGAACGTAGGGGATGAAGGGGGCCGGTTCAACGACAGGGCGGGGCCGGTGCGTCACGTGGCGCCACGGAGGGGGGACCCAGGCGCCGGGCACGACGGCCGGGGGCCGGACGCCGTCCACGGAGCGTGCCGGAACCGGCCGTCGGGGCGGGGTGAGGGCACCGGCCGGAGGACCGCTGACGGTACTGTTCCGCGAATGAGCTCCCTGAATCTCGACGACTTCACCGACCTGATCGAGCGCCCCGACGGCGGGTTGCGCAACGCCGCCGAGGAGCGCCGGGAGCGGCAGGACCTGCCGCCCGGGGCGCTGGGCCGGCTGGACGAGTTGGGCACCTGGTTGTCGTCGGCTCAGGCGTCCGTACCGGTCCGCCCGGTGGAGCGGCCGAAGGTGGTGTTGTTCGCGGCCGATCACGGGGTCGCCGAGCTCGACGTGTCCTCCCGGGAGGCGGGCACCGCGCACGCGTTGGTGCGCGGCGTCCTCGACGGGGCCAGCCCGGTGGCGATCCTCGCCCGCCGCTCGGGGGTGCCGGTGCGCGTGGTGGACGTGGGGCTGGACTGCGAGCCGGACGTGCTGCCCGAGGACGTGGTGCGGTTCCGGGTGCGGCGCGGGTCGGGGCGGATCGACGTGGAGGACGCGCTGACGGCTCAGGAGGCCGAGGCCGCTTTCCGGGCGGGGATGGCCCTCGCCGACGAGGAGGTCGACTCGGGCACCGATCTGGTGGTGCTCGGGGACATGAGCGTGGGCGGGACCACGGCGGCGGCGACGCTGATCGCGGCGCTGTGCGGGGTGGACGCCTCGGTGGTGACCGGGCGGGGCGAGGTGCCGATCGACGATCTGGCGTGGATGCGCAAGTGCGCCGCCGTGCGGGACGCCCTGCGGCGGGCCCGGCCGGCCCTCGGCGACCAGTTGAAGCTGCTCGCCACGGCGGGCGGAGCGGACTTCGCGGCCATCACGGGATTCCTGTTGCAGTGCGCGGTGCGCAAGACGCCGGTCATCCTGGACGGGGTGGTGTCCGCGGCCTGCGCACTGGTCGCGCAGCGGGTCGCGTTCCGGGCGCCGGACTGGTGGATCGCCGGGCACGACTCCGGGGAGCCGGCGCAGGCCAAAGCGCTGGACCGGATGGCGATCGAGCCGCTGCTGACCCAGGGCGTCCGGATCGGTCAGGGCACCGGGGCGCTGTTGGCGTTGCCGCTGGTGCAGGCCGCGGCGGCCCTCTCGGCGGACCTGGCGCTGACGCCCGAGCCGGAGCCCGAACAGAAGCCGGAGCAGGAGCAGGAGACCGATCAGGAGGCGGAGCAGGAGACGGGGACGGACGGATCGGCCGACCGGGGCGAGTCGTCCGAGCGGGACGCGGCGGCCGGGCAGAGCGCGGCGGGCTGACCGGATAGCGTGCCCGACATGGCAGCGTCGGACGAGGAACGACACCCCCCAGACGGCGCGGACGGCGCGGACGCCCCCGCCCCGGGCGGGCCCGGCGGGCGGGGGTGGGCGGGGGCCAGGTTCGCCTTCGGCACGCTCACCGTGCTGCCGGTGCGGGTGACCCGTTGGGACCGGGAGGCGGCCCGCTCCGGAATGGTGTGGGCACCGGTCACCGGGCTCGTCGTCGGAGGGTGCGCGGCGGCCCTGGCGGGACTGTTGTGGCTCGGCGGTGCGGGGCCGGCCCTCGCCGCCGTCGCGAGCGTCGCCGTGGGCGCCGTGCTCACCCGCGGGCTGCACCTGGACGGACTGGCGGACGTGGCCGACGGACTCGGCAGCGGCAAGCCCGCGGCGGACGCGCTGCGGATCATGAAGCAGTCGGACATCGGCCCGTTCGGGGTCGTCACCCTGGTGCTGGTGGTGCTCGCGCAGATCGCGGCCCTCGCCCAGCTGTACGCCGGTTCCTGGGCCGCCGGGGCGGTCGGGGCGGTCGTCGCGGGGGTCACCGCACGACTCGCGCTGACCCTCACCGCACGGCGCGGCGTACCGGCGGCGCGCCCCGGTGGGCTGGGCGCCGCCGTCGCCGGGACCGTGCCCCTGCGCCAGGCGGCGCTGCCCGCGCTGGTGCTCGTCACCGCGGTCGCGGCCGTGGCGGCCGGTGCGCTGTGGGGGCCGTCCGGGGCGGTGCGCGGCGCCGCTGCGGTCCTGGTGGGGTGCGGGGTCGCCGAGCTGCTGCTGCGGCGCTGCGTGCGGCGCTTCGGCGGGGTCACCGGAGACGTGTTCGGAGGAGTGGCCGAAACCGCCGCCACCGCCGCCCTGGTCGTGCTGACGCTGGGCGGGTGACACCCGGCGCACCCCGGTGCCTGCCGGGCGACGGGTCCGGGCGCCACGGCGTCCCCACCGGTGGACGGCACCGGTGTCACGGAGCGTAGGCTCCTCACTGGCACTCTGCCGGCCCGATCCACAAGCGTCGGGTACGGAGCCGGTCGAGCCACCCACTCCCTGCGGCTCAGGCCATGGAACTCCCAGGAAGCGAGATCCCACCACCGTGACTGCTCTCACTCTCAGCACCGCCGCGGCGTCCGGCCTGCGTGCCGACGCGATCGTCGTCGGCGTCGCCAAGGGCACCAAGGGCCCCGTGCTCGCCCCGGGCGCCGAGGCCGTCGACCAGGCGTTCGACGGCAAGCTCGCCGCCCTCCTGGAGACGCTCGGCGCCTCGGGCGGCGAGGGCGAGGTGAGCAAGCTGCCGTCCCCCACCGGGCTCAAGGCGCCGCTGGTGCTGGCGGTCGGACTCGGCGCGGTGCCCGGCGCCCCGGCCGACGGCGACGACACCACCACCGCCGCCGACTACACCGACGAGGTGCTGCGGACCGCCGCCGGAACCGCCGCCCGTGCCCTGACCGGGGCCAAGAAGGCCGCCTTCGCGCTGCCGATCGCCGACGCGGAGGCCGTCGGGGCCATCGCCGAGGGTGCGCTGCTGGGCGCCTACGCCTTCGACGCGTACAAGGAGACCGGGCGCGGCAACAAGAACGCGAGCAAGGGCAAGGCCCCGCTCGCCGAGATCGCCGTCCTCGGGGCCAAGCCCCGCGACAAGGCGCACAAGGCCGCCGTCGCCCGCGCCCTCGCCGTCACCGAGGAGCTGAACCGCGCCCGCGACCTGGTGAACACGCCGCCCAACGACCTCGACCCGGAGGCGTTCGCGGCGGTCGCCACGGCTGCCGCCAAGGAGCACGGGATCAAGGTCCAGGTGCTGGACGAGAAGGCGCTGACCAAGGGCGGCTACGGCGGCATCCTCGGCGTCGGCGCCGGTTCCGCCGCCGGGCCCCGCCTGGTGAAGCTGAGCTACACCCACCCGGACGCCGAGAAGCACCTGGCGTACATCGGCAAGGGCATCACGTACGACTCGGGCGGCATCTCGCTGAAGCCCGCGGGCCACAACGAGACCATGAAGTGCGACATGGCCGGCGCCGCCGCCGTGTTCGCCTCGGTCGTCGCGGTGGCGCGGCTCGGTCTCGCGGTCAACGTGACCGGGTGGCTGGCGCTCGCCGAGAACATGCCGTCCGGCTCCGCGACCCGCCCCGGCGACGTGCTGCGGATGTACTCCGGCAAGACCGTCGAGGTGCTGAACACCGACGCCGAGGGCCGGCTGGTCCTCGCCGACGCGCTCGCCAAGGCCTCCGAGGAGGAGCCCGACGCGATCGTCGACGTGGCCACGCTGACCGGCGCGATGATGGTGGCGCTGGGCAACCGCACCTTCGGGATCAACGCCAACGACGACGCGTTCCGCGCCTCGATCCACGAGACCGCCGAGGAGGCCGGCGAGGCCGCCTGGCCGATGCCGATGCCGGAGCACCTGCGCAAGGGCATGGACTCCCCCACCGCCGACATCGCGAACATGGGCGAGCGGATGGGCGGCGGCCTGGTCGCCGCGCTGTTCCTGCGCGAGTTCGTCGGCGAGGGCATCACCTGGGCCCACCTCGACATCGCGGGCCCGGCCTTCAACGAGGGCGCCCCCTTCGGCTACACCCCCAAGGGCGGCACCGGCTCGGGCGTGCGCACCCTGGTCCGGCTCGCGGAGCGCACCGCCGCCGGTGACCTGGGCTGACGCACCCCGCACCACCCCGCTGCGCGGCCCTTGAGCACCGTGGCCCCGGGCCCCTCGCCCGGGGCCACGGTGATGTGTGAGACATACCACCCGGTGGCCCGGCGTCCCGACACCCCCCGACTAGTGCGAAGATGGGCGTCGGCAGGACAGGGCCCCCACCACAGGGCCGTAGAAAGAGCGGCCACACCAGCCGACCGGCCGGACACCCTCCCGGAAACAGGGTCCGGCACGCGGCGCAAAGCATGGAGGACGTGACGTGGCGAACGACGCCAGCACCGTTTTCGACCTAGTGATCCTCGGCGGCGGTAGCGGCGGTTACGCCGCGGCCCTGCGTGGCGCTCAGCTGGGTCTCGACGTCGCCCTGATCGAGAAGAACAAGCTGGGCGGCACCTGCCTGCACAACGGCTGCATCCCGACGAAGGCCCTGCTCCACGCCGGTGAGATCGCGGACCAGGCCCGGGAGGCCGAGCAGTTCGGTGTCCGGGCCACCTTCGAGGGCATCGACATCAAGGCCGTCCACAAGTACAAGGACGACGTCATCGCGGGCCTCTACAAGGGCCTCCAGGGTCTCGTGGCCTCGCGCAAGGTGACGTACATCGAGGGCGCGGGACGGCTGTCCTCCCCGACCTCGGTGGAGGTGAACGGCCAGAACGTCCAGGGCCGCCACGTCCTGCTGGCGACCGGCTCCGTGCCGAAGTCGCTGCCGGGCCTGGAGATCGACGGCAACCGGATCATCTCCTCGGACCACGCGCTGACCCTGGACCGGGTGCCCGAGTCCGCGATCATCCTCGGCGGCGGGGTCATCGGCGTCGAGTTCGCCTCGGCGTGGAAGTCCTTCGGCACCGACGTGACGGTCGTCGAGGGCCTCAAGCACCTCGTGCCCGTCGAGGACGAGAACAGCTCCAAGCTGCTGGAGCGCGCGTTCCGCAAGCGGGGCATCAAGTTCAACCTCGGCACCTTCTTCGAGAAGGCGGAGTACACCCAGGACGGCGTCCGGGTGACCCTCGCCGACGGCAAGGTCTTCGAGGCCGAGGTCCTGCTCGTCGCGATCGGCCGCGGCCCCGTCTCGCAGGGCCTCGGGTACGAGGAGCAGGGCGTCGCGACGGACCGCGGCTACGTCCTGGTCGACGAGTACATGCAGACCAACGTGCCGACCGTCTCGGCGGTGGGCGACCTGGTCCCGACCCTCCAGCTCGCGCACGTCGGCTTCGCCGAGGGCATCCTGGTGGCGGAGCGGCTGGCCGGTCTGAAGACCGTGCCGATCGACTACGACGGCGTGCCCAAGGTCACCTACTGCCACCCCGAGGTCGCCTCCGTGGGCATCACCGAGGCCAAGGCCAAGGAGATCTACGGCGCGGACAAGGTCGTCGCCCTGAAGTACAACCTGGCGGGCAACGGCAAGAGCAAGATCCTGAAGACCGCGGGCGAGATCAAGCTCGTCCAGGTCAAGGACGGTGCCGTGGTCGGCGTCCACATGGTCGGCGACCGGATGGGCGAGCAGGTCGGCGAAGCCCAGCTGATCTACAACTGGGAGGCGCTGCCGGCCGAGGTCGCCCAGCTCATCCACGCCCACCCGACCCAGAACGAAGCGCTCGGCGAGGCCCACCTCGCGCTGGCGGGCAAGCCCCTCCACTCCCACGACTGATTTCCGGTCACCGGGCGCGACGACCACAGACTTCCGCACTTTCGTAAGGAGCAACCGAAACCATGGCGGTTTCCGTATCCCTTCCGGCGCTCGGTGAGAGCGTCACCGAGGGCACTGTCACCCGCTGGCTGAAGGCCGAGGGCGAGCGCGTCGAACTCGACGAGCCGCTGCTGGAGGTGTCCACCGACAAGGTCGACACCGAGATCCCCTCCCCCGCCGCCGGCATTCTGGCCTCCATCAAGGTCGCCGAGGACGAGACGGTCGAGGTCGGCGCCGAGCTCGCCGTCATCGACGACGGCAGCGGTGCCCCCGCTGCCGCTCCCGCCCCGGCCGCCGCCGAGGCCCCCGCACCGGCCCCGGCGCCCGAGCAGCCCGCCGCCCCCGTCGCGGCACCCGTCGCCGAGGCTCCCGCGGCTCCGGCCGCGCCCGCGGCTCCGGCGGGCGCGGCCGAGGGCACCGACGTGGTGCTCCCGGCGCTCGGCGAGTCCGTCACCGAAGGCACCGTCACCCGCTGGCTGAAGGCCGTCGGTGACAGCGTCGACGCCGACGAGCCGCTGCTGGAGGTGTCCACCGACAAGGTCGACACCGAGATCCCGGCGCCCGTCTCCGGCGTGCTGCTGGAGATCACGGTCGGCGAGGACGAGACCGCTGAGGTCGGCGCCAAGCTGGCCGTGATCGGTGCCGCCGGTGCCGCTCCGGCCGCCGCGCCCGCTCCGGCGGCTCCCGCCCCGGCGCCCGCCGCCCCCGCGCCCGCCCCGGTGGCGCCGGCCGCTCCGGCCCCGGCTCCCGCCCCGGCTGCGGCTGCCCCGGCCCCGGCTCCGGTAGCCCCCGCGGCTCCGGCACCGCAGGCCCCGGCCGCTGCTCCGGCGCCCGCCGCCGCGCAGCCCGTGGACGACGGTGCCTACGTCACGCCGCTGGTGCGCAAGCTCGCCTCCGAGAACGGCGTCGACCTGTCGGCCGTCAAGGGCACCGGCGTCGGCGGACGCATCCGCAAGCAGGACGTCCTCGCCGCCGCCGAGGCCGCGAAGGCCGCCGCGCAGGCAGCGGCGCCCGTCGCCGCCGCCCCCGCGGCTGCTCCGGCCGCTCCGGCCGCTCCGGCCGCCGCCAAGAAGGCTCCGGCCCTTGAGGTGTCCCCGCTGCGCGGACAGACGGTCAAGATGACCCGGATGCGCAAGCTCATCGGCGACAACATGATGAAGGCGCTCCAGACGCAGGCGCAGCTGACCTCGGTCGTCGAGGTCGACGTGACCCGTCTGATGCGGCTGCGCGCCCAGGCCAAGGACGCCTTCGCCGCCCGTGAGGGCGTCAAGCTGTCCCCGATGCCCTTCTACGTGAAGGCGGCGGCCCAGGCGCTCAAGGCGCACCCGATCATCAACGCCCGGATCAACGAGGACGAGGGGACCATCACCTACTTCGACACGGAGAACATCGGCATCGCCGTGGACTCCGAGAAGGGGCTGATGACCCCGGTCATCAAGGGCGCCGGCGACCTCAACATCGCCGGGATCTCCAAGAAGACCGCGGAGCTGGCGGGTGCCGTGCGCACCAACAAGATCCGTCCCGACGACCTCGCGGGCGCGACCTTCACGATCAGCAACACCGGTTCGCGCGGTGCGCTGTTCGACACCGTGATCGTGCCGCCCACCCAGGCCGCCATCCTGGGCATCGGCGCCACGGTCAAGCGCCCGGCGGTCATCGAGACCGCCGAGGGCACCGTGATCGGCGTCCGGGACATGACGTACCTGTCGCTGTCCTACGACCACCGCCTGGTCGACGGCGCCGACGCCGCCCGGTACCTGACCGCCGTCAAGGCGATCCTGGAAGCCGGCGAGTTCGAGGTCGAACTCGGTCTGTGACCGATGCGGCGCCGCCCGTACAGGGGTTCTTTCCTTCCCCCGTACGGGCGGCGCCGGCTTTTCGGGGCGGGTCCGCACCCGCGCCCGGGGCTGTAAGGCTCACCACACCTGCGGGAACGCCCCCGTCCGAGACGCGTCAGGACGGGGGCGCGGCCGTATTGTCTATGGGTCAATGCCTTTGGGGGTCCCCACGACGCCCGGCAGCTAGGAGCCCCGCATGACCGCGCCCGTCGTCCACTCGCTGCGCGAACAGATCCGCGAGCACATCGTGGAGGGGATCGTCAGCGGGCGCTGGAAGCCGGGTGAGCGGATCGTCGAGCGGCGGATCGCCACCGAGCTGGCGGTCAGCCAGACCCCGGTACGGGAGGCGCTGCGGGAGCTGGAATCGCTGCGGCTCATCGAGTCGGCGCCCAACAAGGGCGTCCGGGTGCGCAATCTGACCGCCGCCGACCTGGAGGAGAGCTATCCGGTCCGGGCGGGCCTGGAGGCGATCGCCGCGGAGCTGGCGGCGGAGCGGCTCGCCGACGACTGCTCGGCGTTGGAACCGCACGTCGCGGCGCTGTACGAGGCGGACCGGCACGCCGACGGGACCGGGCAGGTGCGGCACACCGTGGCGTTCCACCGGGAGCTGGTGCGGGCGGCCCGCAACGCGGTGCTGCTGCACACCTGGGAGGGGCTGGGCATCGAGGTGTTCACCTCGCTGTCCATCCGGTGGTTGGGCACCGTGCAGCAGTCCTACGCGGAGGAGCACGAGACGCTGGTGGCCGCCTTCAAGCGGCGTGACCCGGCGATCGCCGAGTTGGTCAAGGCCCACGTCCTCGGCTGCGCGCCCCGGCCCGACGCGGGGCTGCACCGACCGTGAGCACCGGTTCCGCCCAGCACCGGCCGTACTGGCTCAGTCTGCGGCAAGGCTCGCTCATCCGTGCGAAGCCCCCGCATTCACCTGCGAAAACCAGGCACCGCATGCCTGAGGCGGAGGCACTGGGTGCCGACTTTCCCCCGCTGGAGAGGTTTTACCGATCCGCCCTTTGATCGATCATCGATCAGCGGGTTACAGTCCCCGTTGGGCTTCCAACCGAGAGCCCTCCCGCCCTGTCCTGCCAAGACCTAGGGCAACCCGAACCCCTACCGATGAGGGAACCCCTTCGACTCCGGAAGGCGGCGACATGACCGACCCCACCGTGATCCAGCCGAGCGAGCTGGACCAGCTCCATGACCGCGACCCCGAGGAGACCGCCGAGTGGCAGTCCTCCCTGGACGCCGTGACCAAGGCAGCCGGTCCGCACCGCGCCGCCTACCTGATGCGGCGCACGCTGGAGCGGGCCGAGGGAGCCGGTCTCGCGCTGCCGAAGCTCCTGGAAACCGACTACCTCAACACCATCCCCACCTCCGCGGAGCCCGAGCACGACGGCGACCAGGAGCTGGAGAACCGGATCACCGCGTGGAACCGCTGGAACGCGGCGGCCATGGTGACCCGCGGCAGCAAACTCGGCGTCGGCGGCCACATCGCGACCTTCGCGTCGGCCGCCTGGCTCTACGAGACGGGCTTCAACCACTTCTTCCGGGGCAAGGAGTCCGCGGACGCGCCCGGCTCCGGTGACCAGCTCTACATCCAGGGCCACGCCTCCCCCGGCATCTACGCCCGTGCGTTCCTCGACGGACGCCTCTCCGAGGACCACCTCGACCACTTCCGCCAGGAGGCCGGCGGCAAGGGCCTGCCCTCCTATCCGCACCCGCGGCGGCTGCCCTGGCTCTGGGAGTTCCCGACCGTCTCCATGGGCCTCGGCCCGCTCTCCGCGATCTACCAGGCCCGGTTCAACCGGTACCTGACCAACCGCGGCATCAAGGACCTCTCCGCCTCGCACGTGTGGGCGTTCCTCGGTGACGGCGAGATGGACGAGCCCGAGTCGACGGCCGCCCTCGCGCTGGCCGCCCGTGAGGGACTGGACAACCTCACCTTCGTCATCAACTGCAACCTCCAGCGCCTCGACGGCCCCGTCCGCGCGAACTTCAAGATCGTGCAGGAGCTGGAGGCCCAGTTCCGCGGGGCGGGCTGGAACGTCGTCAAGTCGCTGTGGGGCACCGCCTGGGACGAGCTGTTCCAGCTCGACACCACGGGCGCCCTCGTACGGCGGCTGCGCGAGGTACCGGATGCCCAGGTGCAGACGTACCAGACGCGTGACGCGGCCTACATCCGCCAGGACTTCTTCGGCAAGGACCCGGCGCTGGCGGAGCTGTCCAAGCTGGTCAGCGACGACAAGATCCTTGAGTGTTTCCACCTCTCGCGCGGCGGCCACGAGCCCCGCAAGGTCTACGCCGCGTACCGGGCCGCCCTCTCCCACACGGACGGGCCGACGGTGATCCTCGCGCAGACCGTGAAGGGCTTCACGCTCGGTGAGGGATTCGCGTCCAAGAACGCGAACCACCAGATGAAGAAGCTGTCCACGGACGAGTTCAAGAACATGCGGGACCTGCTGGGCCTGCCCATCTCGGACGGCGACTTCGTCGACGGCGTGGTGCCCTACGGCCACCCGGGCGCCGACTCCCCCGAGGTCCGCTACCTCCAGGAGCGCCGCGCGGCGCTCGGCGGTCCCGCCCCGGCCCGCCGGGTGCACCCGCTGGCCCCGCTGCCCGCGCCCGCCGAGAAGACGTTCGCCTCCTTCGACAAGGGCTCCGGCACCCAGTCGGTCGCCACCACCATGGCGTTCGTCCGGCTGGTCAAGGACCTCATCCGGGACAAGGAGACCGGCCGCCGCTGGGTGCCGATCGTCCCCGACGAGGCCCGCACCTTCGGCATGGAGTCGCTGTTCCCCTCGCTCGGCATCTACTCCCCCAAGGGGCAGACGTACGAGCCGGTCGACCGCGACCAGCTGATGTACTACCGCGAGGCCAAGGACGGCCAGATCCTCAACGAGGGGATCACCGAGGCCGGGTCGATGGCGGACTTCATCGCCGCGAGCACGTCGTACGCGACGCACGGCGAGCCGATGATCCCGTTCTACATCTTCTACTCGATGTTCGGTTGGCAGCGCACCGCCGACCAGATGTGGCAGCTCGGCGACCAGCTGGGCCGCGGCTTCCTGGTGGGAGCGACCGCCGGGCGGACCACGCTGACCGGTGAGGGCCTCCAGCACGCCGACGGCCACTCGCCCGTGATCGCCGCGACCAACCCGGCCGCCCTCTCCTACGACCCGGCGTTCGCGTACGAGGTCGCCGCGGTGGTCAAGGAGGGGCTGCGCCGGATGTACGGCGAGGCCGCCGAGGGCGAGGACCAGGACGTCTTCTACTACCTCACGGTCTACAACGAGCCGATGCCGCAGCCCGCGAAGCCCGCCGGGGTGGACGAGGGCATCGTCAAGGGGCTGTACCGCTTCAACACCGCGGAGTCGGCGGGGCTGACCCTGCCGGCGAACGCGTCGCGCATCCAGCTGCTCGGCTCCGGCACGGCCATCCACTGGGCGCTCAAGGCGCAGCGGGTGCTCGCCGAGGAGTGGGGCATCGGCGCCGACGTGTGGTCCGCCACCTCCTGGACGGAGCTGCGCCGGGACGCGCTGGAGGCGGACGCCGCGGTGCTGCGCGGGGAGGAGCGGGTGCCGTACCTGCGCAAGGCGCTCGCCGGTGCGCAGGGGCCCGTCCTCGCGGTCAGCGACTACATGCGGCAGGTGCCGGACCAGATCGCCCAGTGGGTCGAGCAGGACTGGTCCTCGCTGGGGGCCGACGGGTTCGGGCTCTCCGACACGCGGGACGCGGCGCGGCGCCACTTCGGGGTCGACGCGGAGTCGATCGTCGTGGCGGCGTTGGCGCAGTTGGCGCGGCGCGGTGAGGTTTCTGCGACCTCCGTCAAGGAGGCGCGCGAGCGGTACGGGCTGTGAGCCCGTGGGTGGGGTGGCGGTGACGCCGCCCCACCCATGCCCTCGGGTGTTCGCCCCGGTTCCTGCCTTCGGGTGGGGCCCGGGGCGTTTTGCGTTCGGGTGCGGGTCGTCGTGGGTTGCTCGTGCGGTTCCCCGCGCCCCTGACGGGGCCCGTCCCTGGCTTCGGGGCGCGGGTGGGTTGGGGATGATGGGGGGATGCGGGCTGCTCGGCTGATCAGGATGGTGTTGCTGTTGCAGGCTCGGGTGTCGATGACGGCGGCCGAGCTGGCACGGGAGTTGGGGGTGTCGGAGCGCACCGTGACCCGGGACGCCCAGGCGTTGTCCGAGGCGGGGGTGCCGGTGTACGCGGACCGCGGGCGGTCCGGCGGGTACCGGCTCGTCGGCGGCTACCGGACGGGGCTGACCGGGCTGGCCCGGGGCGAAGCGGAGGCGCTGTTCCTGTCCGGGGTGCCGGGCGCCCTGCGCGACATGGGTCTGGAGGACACCGCGTCGGCGGCCCGGCTGAAGGTCTCGGCGGCGCTGACGCCCTCGCTGCGCGGGGCGTCCCGGACCGCGGCCCAGCGGTTCCACCTGGACGCCCCGAACTGGTTCCACGAACCGTCGACCCCGGCCCTGCTGGCCCCGGTGGCGGACGCGGTGTGGGACGACCGCAGGATCACCGCCCGCTACCGGCGGGGCGCCGGGCACGGCAGCGGGTCCGGTGAGGTGGAGCGGCTGTTGGAGCCGTACGGCCTGGTCCTCAAGGCCGGGGTCTGGTACTTGTGCGCCCGGGCGGACACCGGTGCGTACCGGGTGTACCGCATCGACCGGTTCAGCGCGGTGGACGCGCGGGAGGAGCGGTTCGCCCGGGACGCGGAGTTCGACCTGCCGGGGTTCTGGGCGGAGCGGGCCGCGCAGTTCACCCGGGCGCTGCTGCACGCCTCGGCGGTGGTGCGGCTCTCGGCGGACGGCGTGCGGCGGTTGCGGCACGCGGTGGGGCCCGCCGCCGCCGAGGAGGCCCTGACGGAGACGGGCGAGCCGGACGCGGAGGGCTGGGTGACGGTCACGGTGCCCGTGGAGTCGGAGGAGGTGGCGTACTCCCAGATCCTCGCGCTGGGCCCGGAGGCGGAGGTCCTGGGGCCGCCACGGCTACGGGAGCGGTTCGCCGAGGCGACGCGACGGGCCGCCCGCCACTACCGGTAGTCCACGGGGTCCGGGGTCCGCCCGGCGCGTTCGGCGAGCAGGAAGCCCCAGACGTCCGGGCGGGACCCGTCCGCGTCGGTGAGGCCGTACTCCCGGGCGAGCTGTCCGCTGTCGAGGGAGCGGCCGTTCCACCGGTGGCGCCCAGGGTCGGCGGCGAGGGCGGCGACCCCGCGCCCGAGGTAGGTCGGGGACTCGGACAGCGCCCAGTGGGGCTGTCCGTCGACGCCCTCGCGCCAGGTGGCCTCGGTCAGGCCGAAGTGGTCGAGCATCTCCTCGGAGCGGAGGAAGCCGGGAGTGACGGCGACGGCGGTGCCGCCGACGTGCTCCAGCTCCACGCCCAGGGTGTACGCCATGCGCAGGGGGGCGTTCTTGGCGAGGTCGTAGTAGAAGTTCTCCCGGAACTCGCCGTTGGTCCGGGCGGTGCCGTCGGTGACCTCGACGAGCAGTCCGCCCGGGTTCCGGACGAGCAGCGGCAGGGCGACGCTGCTGGTGATGATGTGGCTGCGGACCCCGAGGTCCAGCATCCGCAGCCCCCGGTCGAGGTCGACGTCCCACATCCGGGTGTCGAAGTCGAGCAGCGGGTTGCCGCCCCACAGGTCGTTGACCAGGACGTCGAGCCGTCCGTGCGCGCGTTCCACCCGGGCGAGCAGGGCCCGTACCCGGTCGACCTCCAGGTGGTCGGTGGGCACGGCGATGCCGGTGCCGCCGGAGCCCGCGGCGCCGGCCGCCGCGTCCACGAGCTCCGCGGTGCCCTCGATGGTCTCCCCGGGGCGTCCCAGTTCGCTGACCCGTTCACGGGTGGTGCGGCCGGTCACGTACACGGTGGCGCCGGCGCGGCCGAGTTCCACCGCGATGGCCCGTCCGGCGCCCCGGGTGGCTCCGGCGACCAGGGCGACCCGGCCGTGCAGGGGCGCCGGGCCGGACGGGGTCCGGGCCGGGGAGGAGGTGGGGGCGGGGGTGCTGGTGGCGTCGTGCGCCGTCACATCGGTCATGCCCCGATGCTGACGAGGAATCCGGACAACCCCTGTCGGTCTTTCCGGACGCGCCGGGACGCGGCCGGAACGGGGGTACGGACCCCGACTCGGCGTGCGGCGGGCGGGCCCAGGGCAGATGCTGGTCCCGTGATGGACGAGACGGAGTTCTGGGAGCTGATCGACGGCTCGCGCGAGGCCGCCGGGGACGACCCCGACGAGCAGGCGGACGTGCTGGTCGAACGGCTGCTCCAGCGCGACCCGGAGTCCGTACTCGACTTCTCCCGGCACTTCGAGGCCCGTTTCCACCGGGCCTACCGCTGGGACCTGTGGGGGGCCGCTTGGGTGCTGCTGGACGGGGTCAGCGACGACGCCTTCGACTTCTTCCGCTGCTGGCTGATCGGCCAGGGCCGGGAGGTGTTCGAGGGCGCCCTGCACGACCCCGACGACCTGGCGGGGCTGCTCGACGACTTCGACCCGGAGGTGGACGGGGACGCGGAGGAGCTGGGGTACGCGGCGGACGAGGCGTACGAGCGGCTGACCGGCATCGCCCCGCCCGAGCTGGGGCTGCCGGCGCCTCCCCCGGAGCCCGAGGGCACGCCCATGGACTTCGAGGACGATGCGGTGCTCGCCCGCTACTACCCCCGGCTGTGGGACCGCTTCGGCCAGTCCGAGGTGTGATCGTCCGGCCGGCGCCCGGGGCGGCTCAGAGGAAGCGGCCCATGAAGACGTCGTCGACGTACTCGCCCCCGACGAAGAACTCCTGCGGCTGCACGCCGTCGACGGTGAAGCCCTCGGACTCGTACAGCGCACGGGCGGGCGCGTTGTGGGCGAGGACCCGCAGGGTGAGCCGACGGGCGCCGCGCCGCCCGGCCTCCTCGACCGCGGCGCGGACCAGGGCGCGCCCCGCTCCCGTGCCCCGGGCGGACCCGGCGACGGCCAGGCCCTGGATCTGCCGCACATGGGCGTTGGTGGGCAGCGGCGTCGGGAAGCCGAGTCGGACGTAGCCCACCACCTCGCCCGCCCGCACGGCCACCAGGTGGTCCTCCGGGTGGGTCCGGTCGCTGAAGAAGGGCTCGTCCGGGGCGGGCGCGGACGGGGTCACCGCGTGCTGGGGCGACCAGGTGTCCCGGTCGAGCCGGGCCAGGGCCGCGTCGTCCTCCTGGCGGGCGGGGCGTATCTCCAGATCGGGCATGTGGCCCAGCCTAGGGGGCACCCGCGGGGGCGGGCAGGGAATTTCCGCGCCCCGCAGCGCGCCCCGGACCGGGGGCGCGCCCCGTTCTTCGGCAGGATGGAACCATGCAGCCTTCCCGCATCGCGGTGGCCGGGGCCTCCGGGCTCGTCGGTTCCGCGCTCGTAGCTTCGCTGACCGCCGACGGCCATCGGGTGGTGCGGCTGGTGCGCCGCCCGCCGCGGGGGCCGGACGAGGTCCGTTGGGACCCGGTGCGCCAACGGATCGAGGCGCCCGGCCTGGCGGACTGCGACGCCGTGGTCAACCTGGCGGGGGCGGGAGTGGCGGCCCATCGCTGGACCCCCGCGTACAAGAAGGAGATCCGGGACAGCCGGGTGCTGGGCACGGCGACCCTGGCCGAGGCCATCGCCTCGCTCGACGTGCCGCCGCGGGTGTTCGTGAACGGCAGCGCGGTCGGCTTCTACGGGGACACCGGCGGCCGGACGGTGGACGAGGGCGCGCCCCCCGGGAGCGGGTTCCTGTCGTCGCTGGCGGTGGAGTGGGAGGAGGCAGCGGCGCCCGCCGAGGAGGCCGGGGTGCGGACGGCGTACGCCCGGACGGGACTGGTCGTGGCCCGCCACGGCGGTGCCTGGCAGAAGCTGTTCCCCCTGTTCAAGGCGGGGCTCGGGGGCCGGCTCGGCCACGGTCGGCACTACTGGAGCTTCATCTCGCTGCACGACGAGGTGGCCGCGCTGCGCCATCTGCTGGACACCGAGGGGCTGTCCGGGCCGGTGAACCTGACGGCTCCCCGACCGCTGACGAACCGTGAGGTCACCGCCGCGATGGGACGGGTGCTGCACCGCCCCGCGGTGTTCGTGGCCCCGGCGCCCGCGGTGCGACTGCTGCTCGGCGAGATGGCCTCGGACGTGCTGACGAGCACCCGGGCGGTTCCGGGGAAGCTGCTGGAATCGGGGTTCGCCTTCGCGTACCCCGGGATCGACGAGAGCCTGCGGGCCGCCCTGCGCTGACGGGGGCGTACGGGGCGGGGCCCGCGCACGGCGGGTGGGTCCCGCCCCGTTGCGGTACGGCCGTGCGACCGGTGTGCGTCCGTGCCACGGTGGCGCGCGCCCTGCCAAGGGCGGCCCACGCTCCTACGCTCGACCGGAACTCGGGTACTCACGGAGCCGCGTCGAGGGTGTCACCCCCCGCGGCCGCGCAACCTCGGGGAGGAGCACGTGTCTGAGCCCGCACGTCACACGGACATCGTCGTCGTCGGTGCCGGAGTCGCCGGACTCTCGGCGGCCCGACGACTCACCAGGGCGGGGATTCCCACCGTGGTCCTGGAGGCCGCCGACCGGCCGGGCGGCCGGATGTCGACCGAGAGGGTCGACGGCTTCCTCCTCGACCGGATGGGGCAGCCCCTGTCCACCGCCCACCCCGAACTGCGGCGCGCTCCGGGACTGGAGGGGCTGGTCCTGCGCCCGTTCTCACCCGGGGTGTTGGTACGGGGCGAGGGTCGCTTCCACCGGGTCGGGGAGGCCCGCAGCATCCGGCGCGCGCGGGGCGCGTTACGAGCTGCGCGCGCCCTGGCAAGCGCCCCTCGGATGCCGCGTACGGGGTGGGTGCCCCGGACGGCGGGCGCGGTCGGGAGCCCACTGGACCAGGCGCGCCTCGCCGCCGCGCTGGCCCGGCTCGCCGACACCCCCCGGGAACGGCTGTTGGCCCGCCCCGAACTGCCCGCGGCCGACGCGCTGCTGGCCCGGGGCGTGCCCGCCCGCACGGTCGAGGGCTTCCTGCGCCCGCTGCTGTCGACGCTGCTCTGCGACCCGGAGCTCACGACGTCCAGCCGGTGCGCGGACCTGGCGCTGCACGCCTTCGCCCGGGGCCGGCTGTGCCTGCCCGAGGGCGGTACCGCCACCCTCCCGGACCTCCTCGCGGCCGGGCTGCCGCCGGGGACGCTCCGTACCGGGGTGCGGGTCCGGTCCGTGTCGACCAACCGGGTGGTCACCGAGGAGCACGGCGAACTCCGCTGCCGGGCGGTGCTCCTCGCCACGGACGCCCGGTCGGCCGCGCGACTGCTGCCGGGGCTTCGGGTGCCGGACTTCCACGGGGTCACCGTCGTGCACCACGCGGTCGACGAGCCGCCGTTGGAGGAGCCCGCGCTCGTGCTCGACACGGAACGGCGCGGGCCGGTGGCCCACACGGCGGTCGTCAGCCAGGTCGATCCGACCCGGGCGCCGGCCGGGCGGTCCCTCGTCGCGTCGACGGTGCTGGGCCCGCCGCCGCCCGACCCCGACCGGGCGGTCCGCGCGCACCTGGCGCAGTTGTACGGCACGGGGACGGCCCGCTGGGAGCTGCTCTCCGTGCGGTACGTGCGGGACGCGGTGCCCGCGATGCCGGCGCCGCACGATCTGCGGCGGCCGGTTCGGGTGCTCGCCGGGCTGTACGTGTGCGGTGACCACCGCGAGACCAGTACGTTTGCCGGGGCCATTCAGTCCGGTTGGCGGGCTGCGACGGCCGTTCTCACGGATCTCGCGCCGGAGCTCAGCCGATCCTCGGAGCGGTTCGCGGCGTAGCCCCGTGCGGGGCGGCGGGGCGGTCCTGTGCGGGTGCGTAGTGGTGGCCCGCGCCGTTCCCCGCGCCCCCTCCGGTGCGCCCGGCTGCGGGTGCGCTGCTCTGCGCGGGCACGCGGCCCCTTTCCGGTGCGACCCGGCCGGCCTGCGCTGCCCCGCGGGGGTACGCGGTCGTCATCCGCGCCGTTCCCCACGCCCCTCTCGGGGCGTTAGCGTCTCGCTGGGGGCGCACGCCCACCCGGAGCGCCCGATAGGGGCGCGGGGAACTGCGCAAAACAACCACGCACCCGCACAGGACCGCGCACCGCAGGTGGACGCACCGATCAGGGGCGCGGGGAACTGCGCAACGCGACAGCGCACCCGCGCCGGACCGCGCACCCGGAAGTGGACGCACCCGATCAAGGGGCGCGGGGAACTGCGCAGAACCGCAGCGCACCCGCACGGGACATCGGACTGTCAGATCAACGCGACCTTGTCGCGATACGCCCGGGCCTGGACCGTCTCCCGATACGGCTCCAACCGCCGCTCGAAGTCCCGGACGTACTCCAACGCCCGCACGGACCGCATGTCCGCAGCCTGCTGCGCGGCCTCCGCACCCAACGCGCAGGCCTGGTCCAGCTCCCCGAGCCCGAGCCGCGCACAGGCCAGCACGACCCGGCAGAACAGCCGACTGCGCGCGTACCCGTGCGCCCGCAACTGCAACGACCGTTCCGCGTGCTGCGCGGCGGCCCGGTACTGCTGGAGGTCCCGGTAACAGTGGCCGAACTCGTCGGCGAGTTGGGCCTCGTCGAAGAACCGGGCCCAGTGCGGGGGCTCGTCCCCGGGCCGGGCCGCGTCCAACGCCCGTTCGGCCCGGACCAGGGACGCCGTACAGGCCCGCACCTCACCGAGCACCCCGTGCCCCCGCGCCTCCGCGGCGTGCAGCAGCGCCTGGACGACGTGCGGGGCGGAGGAGCCGATGCCCTGTTGGGCGACCCGGGCCAACTGCACCGCCTCCCGACCGTGACCGAGGTAGACGGCCTGGCGGCTCATGGTGACCAGGATGTACGAACCGTACGCCCGGTCGCCGGCCGCCTGGGAGAGCCGCAGCGCCTGCACGAAGTACCGCTGGGCGAGCCCGTGCGCCCCGATGTCGTACGAGGTCCAGCCGGCGAGCCGGGTCAGCTCGGCCGCCGCGCCGAACAGTCGCCGCCCGGTCTGCTCGCCGTAGACGCCGCGCAACATCGGCTCGGCCTCGTGCTCCAGGTAGCGCACCAGGGCCTGCCGGGCGTGCCCGCCCCCGTACGCGTTGTCGAGGGTGCGGAACAGTTCGGCGACGGAACGCAGGGCCGCGATGTCACCGCCGGTGACCCGGTGGCCGGGGCCTCGTTCCGTACCGCGCTGTCTCTGCTGGGGCACCGCGCCGCGGCCCTGTGCGGGGATGCGCGCGCCGGCGCCGGGTGCGGGAGCGGGCGGGGGCTCGCTGCGGCCCGGGCGGTCGCCGGGGTGGGCGGGCCGACCCGCCGCGACGGTCGCCCGCTCGTCCACCCGGGAGCGGTCGTCGCCGCGGCTGACCTTGTCGTCGGCGCGGCCGATCAGCCAGTCGCGGCTGGGGACGACGAGCCCGGCGGGGGTGAAGGCGATCTTGCGCAGTTCGGCGTGGCTGCCGGAGTCCTTGCGCCACAGCCCGCTGACGATGTCCACCGCCTCCTCCGGGCCGGCGGCGAACTCCAGCCCGGCGTACACCGGCGCGCACGCGTCGAGGCCCAGGTCCTGGGCGGTGAGTCTGCGCCCGAGGCGCCGGGTGAACACCTCGGCGATGAGGGCGGGGGTGGTGCCGCGCGGCTGCTGTCCGCGCAGCCAGCGCGTCACGGACGTCTTGTCGTACCGCAGGTCGAGCCCGTGCTCCAGACCGAGCTGGTCGACCCTGCGGGCAAGCCCCGCATTGGAGAATCCTGCCTCCGCGATGAGGGCGGCTAGCTGGCGGTTGGGGGTGCGCTGCGGAGGTCGTTCCGTCATCAGATGTGCGGTCTCCTGCCTTTCGGGCCACACCTTGAGCGGCCCTTATGGCCTTGTGAACGGCGCGAATGTAGCGGTAGAAGTCACCCGCAACGCCGCCTTCGCCCCGCATTCATCCGATCGTGTG
Organism: Streptomyces sp. NPDC127068; assembly: GCF_042724695.1. Taxonomy (NCBI): domain Bacteria; kingdom Bacillati; phylum Actinomycetota; class Actinomycetes; order Kitasatosporales; family Streptomycetaceae; genus Streptomyces; species Streptomyces sp. NPDC127068. The sequence goes on from NZ_JBHXEN010000005.1 coordinate 61,933, forward strand.
AGGATCGGCCCGACGGCTGACGCTGCGCGGCGGGTCGTAGAGTGGCGGGGGTGGAGAGGTGGACATCTGCTCCGGAAGGCTCTAGGGAGGCACGTGCCGTGAGTGAGCTGCGGTTCGTCCGGCTGGGATTCGGCGCGGACGCGGTGGAGTACCAGGTGGCCTGGGACGAGCAGCGGCGGGTGCACGCGGCCCGGTTCGCCGACGAGGTCCCCGACACCTGCCTGCTCCTGGAACACCCGCCGGTCTACACCGCCGGACGGCGTACCGAGGACCGGGAACGGCCGCTCGACGGGACGCCGGTGATCGACGTGGACCGGGGCGGGAAGATCACCTGGCACGGCCCGGGCCAGCTGGTCGGCTATCCGATCATGAAACTGCCGCGCCCGGTGGACGTGGTGGCGCACGTCCGCAGGCTGGAGGAGGCCCTGATCCGGGTCTGCGCGGAGCTCGGTCTGGAGACCACGCGGATCGAGGGCCGTAGCGGCGTGTGGGTGCTCGGCGACCCGGTCGACCAGCGGCCTTCGCTCGGCGGGCTCTCCCTGGACTTCGACCCGCGGATCACCGACGACGAGTTCGACGCGCGGTTGAACGGCCCCGAGTACGCCCCGTCGAACGCGGGTCAGCGTCGCGAGGACCGCAAGATCGCCGCGATCGGCATCCGGGTGGCCAAGGGCGTCACCATGCACGGCTTCTCGCTCAACGTGAACCCCGACAACACCTGGTTCGACCGGATCGTGCCCTGCGGCATCCGGGACGCGGGGGTCGCCTCGCTGGCGGGGGAGCTGGGTCGCGAGCTGACCGTCCCCGACGTCCTGCCGCTGGTGGAACGACACCTGACCGAGGTGTGGGAGAACGCGACCCCGCTGCCCCGTGAGGTGCCCGCGACCGAGGACGCCGACCGGCCCGTCGCCACCCCGACCTCCGTCTGACACCGACCCCGACACGGGCCCTTACACCAGGACCGCGCGGCACTGGGTGCCAATTACACACACTCACCCGAACGGGGAATGCTCCCCTACGGTCCGAGGTTGGCACCAGCGCGGGGGCCTTACACCTTTCGGGCGTACCCTGGTGGACGCCCAAGAATCGAATGCACAGGGAGCCGATGTGTCCGCAGTCGCACCCGACGGACGCAAGATGCTGCGCCTGGAGGTCCGCAACAGCCAGACCCCCATCGAGCGCAAGCCCGAGTGGATCAAGACCCGGGCGAAGATGGGTCCCGAGTACACGAAGATGCAGAACCTCGTCAAAAGCGAGGGCCTGCACACGGTGTGCCAGGAAGCGGGTTGTCCCAACATCTACGAGTGCTGGGAGGACCGCGAGGCGACCTTCCTCATCGGCGGTGACCAGTGCACCCGGCGTTGCGACTTCTGCAACATCGACACCGGCAAGCCGCAGGCGCTCGACCGTGACGAGCCGCGCCGCGTCGCCGAGTCCGTCGTCACGATGGACCTGAACTACGCCACGATCACCGGCGTCGCCCGGGACGACCTCGACGACGGCGGGGCCTGGCTGTACGCCGAGACCGTCCGGCAGATCCACGGCATGACCGCGGAGCGCGCCGACGGCCGCACCAAGGTCGAGCTGCTGATCCCCGACTTCAACGCCGAGCCGGACGCGCTCGCCGAGGTCTTCTCGTCCCGGCCCGAGGTCCTGGCCCACAACGTCGAGACGGTGCCCCGGATCTTCAAGCGCATCCGCCCGGGCTTCCGCTACGAGCGGTCCCTGAAGGTCATCACGGAGGCGCGCGCCGCCGGGCTCGTCACCAAGTCCAACCTCATCCTCGGCATGGGCGAGACCCGTGAGGAGATCAGCGAGGCGCTGCGCGAGCTGCACGAGGCCGGCTGCGAGCTGATCACCATCACGCAGTACCTGCGGCCGACCGTGCGTCACCACCCCGTCGAGCGCTGGGTGAAGCCGCAGGAGTTCGTGGAGCTGAAGGAGGAGGCCGAGCAGATCGGCTACTCCGGTGTGATGTCCGGTCCGCTGGTCCGCTCCTCGTACCGGGCCGGACGGCTCTACCAGATGGCGGTGGAGAAGCGGGGCGCGTACATCGCCGTCCAGGCGGTCTGACGCGCTCCCGGAGCGGGTTCCGCGCCGGCGCCCGCTCCCCCCGGGGCAGCACCCGGCTCGGGACCCGCTCCGGGACGGCCTGCTCCCGGGCCCGCGGGGGGCGCACCGCTGCTGCCGGCGTGTGAGTCTCCGCACAGCTCCCTACCGGCTGGTAGCGCCGGCGGGACGGGTCTTCGCAGCTAACGGCCCGCCCCGGGGTGCGACCGGCGAACCGGTCCCCTCCCCCGGGCTTCACGTGCGTTTGACCAGCAGGTCACGCACTGGTAACACCACTTGTAGACCCTGGTTTCCGTGACACCGGTCCCCTCCGCGTACGACGACGTACGAGCCGTACCGTCCGTACGGCTCCGGCAGGTGGACCGGCGCCGCACAGCCGTGAGGCGCCCCACCGCCGCCCGACTGCCGGGCCCACACCACCCGCCGCGCTCCGAGGGGTACCACCATGCAGACCGCGCCCGCCACGATCCCGTCGATCACCGGCGCCCTGCGCGCCGTCGAGACGCTGCTCATCGGCCGCGGCCAGCGCACCGCCCGCCGCAACGCGTGGACGTCCGTCCTGGAGGACCGTCGTCGGGCCGAGGACCGGACCGAGGCGCAGCGCGCGATGGAGCGGTCCCCGGGCCCCGCCCGCACCTCCTGAACCGCGCGGGAGCGCCGCCCCCGCGCACGCAACCGGAATCACGGGGCGCCCGGACGTCGTAGCCGGCCCGCGGGGCACGTAGACTCACAGCATGGCGAGGAAGGAACCCGCAGCGAACGCTGCGAACACCGGGCGTCTCAAGCAGATCGCCCTCACGTACAAAATGACCCGCAGGGCCGACTCCAAGATCGGTCTCGTGCTCGCGGCGGTCGGAATCGGCACCCTCGGTGTCTTCCTCGCGTTCGGTTTCTGGATCGGGCATCCCGTCTACCTGGGCATCCTCGGACTGCTGCTCGCGTTCCTCGCGACGGCGATCGTCTTCGGGCGCCGTGCCGAACGGGCCGCTTTCGGCCAGATGGAGGGCCAGCCCGGCGCCGCCGCGGCCGTCCTCGACAACATCGGCCGCGGCTGGACCACCACGCCCGCCGTCGCGATGAACCGCAGCCAGGACGTCGTGCACCGCGCCGTCGGCAAGGCGGGCATCGTGCTGGTGGCCGAGGGCAACCCGAACCGGGTCAAGTCCCTGCTGGCCGCGGAGAAGAAGAAGATGGCCCGCATCGTCGCGGACGTTCCCGTGCACGACCTGATCGTGGGCACCGGCGAGGAGCAGGTCCCGCTGAAGAAGGTCCGCACGACGATGCTGAAGTACCCGCGGGTGCTCACCGGCCCCCAGGTCACCGCGACCAACGACCGGCTGCGCGCGCTGGGTGACCTGATGAGCAACATGCCCCTGCCGAAGGGGCCGATGCCGAAGGGCATGCGGATGCCCAAGGGCGGACCCAAGATGCGTTAGCCCGACCCTCCATGCCTCTGAAGGGCGCCGGAACCCACCTGGTTCCGGCGCCCTTCGCGTTTCTCCTGGCGCACGGCATGGAGAGACGCAGGTCACACGGGTCCGTGTCACAGGAGGGTGCGCCGTCTCGTCTCGGGTGTGTCAGCACGAACGACGACCGAGGAGCATCCCGTGAACGCACGACTGAACTACTTCGCGAGCCCGATCGCCAGCGAGGTCTTCAAGCACGTCATGACGGCCGGCAAGGTCATCAAGAAGTCGACCCTTCCCGCCGCGACGCAGGAACTGGTGTCGCTGCGCGTGAGCCAGATCAACGGCTGTGCCGTCTGCATCGACATGCACACCAAGGAGGCCGCCGCCGCCGGCGAGACCCAGGTGCGACTGCACCTGGTGGCGGCGTGGCGGGAGGCCACCGTCTTCACCGAGGCGGAGCGGGCCGCGCTGGAGGTGGCGGAGGAGGGCACCCGGATCGCGGATTCGGCCGGTGCGGTCAGCGACGAGGCGTGGGCGAGGGCCGCCGCGCACTACGACGAGGATCAGCTGACCGCCCTGGTGTTCCTGATCTCGTTCATGAACCTGGCGAACCGGCTGAACGCCATCGGGCAGCAGCCGGCCGGCGACTACAAGGTCGGGCAGTTCCACTAAGGGGTGCCGTCACGGGGAAGGGACAGCGTCGTGAACAAGGTCGAGGAGTTCGAGGAACTGCGTCCGCTGCTGTTCTCGATCGCCTATCGCATCCTGGGCAGTGTCAGCGAGGCCGAGGACGCGGTGCAGGAGACCTGGCTCCGCTTCGACGGCTCGCCCACCCGACCCGCCTCCACCAAGGCGTTCCTGTCGGCCACGGTGACGCGGCTCTCCGTCGACGTGCTGCGTTCCGCCCGGGTGCGGCGCGAGGCGTACGTGGGTCCGTGGTTCCCGGAGCCGCTGCTGAGCGATCCGTACCAGGACCCGGCCCGGTCGACGGAGCTGGCCGACTCGGTGTCCATGGCGGCGCTCCTGCTGCTGGAGCGGCTCAGCCCGTTGGAACGGGCGGTGTTCGTGCTGCGGGAGGTGTTCGGCTTCGGCTTCGACGAGGTCGCCGCTGCGGTCGGGCGGTCGGAGGCGGCCTGCCGACAGCTGCTGGTGCGGGCCCGGCGGCACATGCAGGCCGGACGGCCCCGCTTCGCCGCGGACCGGCAGGAGCGGCGGGAGCTGGCCGCGCGGTTCTTCGACGCCCTGCGCAACGGTGACGTGGACGAACTGCGGGACCTGCTCGCCGCCGACGTGCACCTGATCGGGGACGGTGGCGGCAAGGCGCCACAGGGGCGAGGCGCCCACGGCGCCGACAAGGTGGCGCGACTGCTCACGTCCTTCTTCCGCCAGATGGTCCGGCTCGACGTCACGCTGGAACCGCACGAGGTCAACGGCCTGCCGGGCGGGATCATCCGCGACCGGGACGGGCGGGTGCTCCAGACACTGGCGCTCGACGTGCTCGACGGGCAGGTCCAGGCGGTCCGCTCGGTGCTCAACCCCGACAAGCTGGGGCACGTGGGCCCGGTGGCGGACGCCTGGGCGTTCGCCCGTGAGGTACGGCAGGCCCGCCGGAAACCGGAGTGACGTCGGCGGGGCTCACGGGGTCGGTACCGTCCGCACTTCCCGGGACGGTACCGGCCCTTTGCCCATGGCTCGCCGCACGAGGCGTACGCCGCGCACCGGCACGCGCAGGAGCTTCAGATGCGGACCTCGATGGTCCGGGCCAGCTGGTCGTGGAGGCCGCGGCCGTCACGGTCCCAGACGAGGGCCGGAACGCCCAGGCACAGCAGCGCGCCGCGCGTCAGCGCCCGCAACGGACGGAGGTGTCCGCCGTCCGCGGAGATCACCCGCAGCCCGAAGATCCGCTTGCCGGGGGTGGAACCGACCGTTCCCACGGTGAGCACGCTCATCACGAAGAAGAGGAGCAGGGCCCAGTTGCCGGTGGCCTGGTTATAGCCGTCGGTGAGCAGGCCGTATGCGATCAGCACGCACAGCCCCCAGTCGACGAGGAGGGCACCCAGCCGGCGACCCGGGCGGGCGATCGAGCCGGGCCCCGTCTCGGGCAGGCCCAGTTGTCGGCCCCGGTAGCCGAAGTCGGCGCCCTGGTTCTCCGCGGCCTCGCGGGGGCCGGAGAGCCACGATCCGATTGCTTGCCTCTTGTCCACCCGTCCACGGTAACCGGATGGACGACCGGTTCCGCGCCGGGGGTGCGACCCGGCGGCGTCGGGTTGACGCGGGGGTCGCGCGGCCCGGGACGGACGGGGCCGGCCGGACCGGACGGGGCCCTCGGGACGCGGTGCCGCACCGGCCCCGGTTAACTTCGGCGAAACAAATGGGTCACGCTCGGGAAATCCTCCGTCCCTAAGGTCGGGGCGAGCGTGCGCCACCGCACTGGCGCACGAACGAGTTGCAACCCCGCCCCTCCCGGGTCGGGAGTAGGAGGAGTTGGATGTTCCGCAACGCCGACGAGGCCAAGAAGTACATTGCCGACAAGGACGTCAAGTTCATCGACGTACGCTTCTGCGACCTGCCGGGAGTGATGCAGCACTTCACGATTCCGGCCGCGGCGTTCGACCCGGACGAGGAGCTGGCGTTCGACGGTTCGTCGATCCGTGGCTTCCAGGCGATCCACGAGTCCGACATGGCACTGCGTGCCGACCTGTCGACGGCGCGGGTCGACCCGTTCCGCCGTGACAAGACGGTCAACATCAACTTCTTCATCCACGACCCGATCACGGGCGAGCAGTACAGCCGTGACCCGCGCAACATCGCGAAGAAGGCGGAGGCGTACCTCGCCTCGACCGGGATCGCGGACACCGCGTTCTTCGGTCCCGAGGCCGAGTTCTACGTCTTCGACTCGGTGCGCTTCAGCACCTCCGCGAACGAGGGCTTCTACCACATCGACTCCGAGGCCGGCGCCTGGAACACCGGTGCGGTCGAGAACAACCGCGGCTACAAGGTCCGCTACAAGGGCGGTTACTTCCCGGCCCCGCCGGTCGACCACTTCGCCGACCTGCGCGCCGAGATCTCCCTGGAGCTGGACCGCCAGGGCCTCCAGGTCGAGCGCCAGCACCACGAGGTGGGCACCGCCGGCCAGGCCGAGATCAACTACAAGTTCAACACGCTGCTCGCCGCGGCCGACGACCTGATGCTCTTCAAGTACATCGTGAAGAACGTCGCCTGGCGCAACGGCAAGACCGCGACCTTCATGCCGAAGCCGATCTTCGGTGACAACGGTTCGGGCATGCACGTCCACCAGTCCCTGTGGGCCGGCGGCGAGCCCCTCTTCTACGACGAGCAGGGCTACGCGGGCCTGTCCGACATGGCCCGCTACTACATCGGCGGCATCCTCAAGCACGCCCCGTCGCTGCTGGCGTTCACCAACCCGACGGTGAACTCGTACCACCGTCTGGTGCCCGGCTTCGAGGCGCCGATCAACCTGGTGTACTCGCAGCGCAACCGCTCCGCCGCGATGCGCATCCCGATCACCGGCTCGAACCCGAAGGCCAAGCGCGTCGAGTTCCGTGCGCCGGACCCGTCCTCGAACCCGTACCTCGCCTTCTCGGCGCTGCTGCTCGCGGGTCTCGACGGCGTCAAGAACAAGATCGAGCCGGCCGAGCCGATCGACAAGGACCTGTACGAGCTCGCCCCCGAGGAGCACGCGGGCGTGGCCCAGGTCCCGACGTCCCTCCCGGCCGTCCTCGAAGCCCTGGAGAACGACAACGAGTACCTCCAGGCCGGCGGGGTCTTCACCTCCGACCTGATCGAGACCTGGATCGACTACAAGCGCACGCACGAGATCGCGCCGATCCAGCTCCGCCCGCACCCGCACGAGTTCGAGCTGTACTTCGACCTCTAGGCAGCGGGGCCGGACGGCGACCTGGACGGATGCTTGGCGAACAAGCTGTGAACTGCGAGAACACTCCTCAGTAGTTCTCACTGTCTCCGGTCTCTTTCCGCTCTCTTGTGCGCCGAATGCGCACCGCCCGGCCAACTCGCTAACGTGATGGCAGGACGTTGCGAGGGCCGATACCCCCGTCGTGGGGGTATCGGCCCCGTTTTCTTGGTTGCGTACAACCGGCCAGGTCGGTGACCTTCGACGTCTGGATACGCAGGCCGCTGACTTGGCCCTTCAGATGTCTATGGCGCTCGTCGGAAGTGGATCTCCTCGGATGAGGGTGGGTCCGGCAAGTGCCGCCCAGTTGGTTTACGACCTCGGCGAGCAGCTTCCGGGTGTCGATATCCACAGCGGCGACTCGGCGTCAGCAGTAGGTGGCCGCACTCTGAGCACCACAAGCGGCTCATCCGCCTCACCACCTAGGGCACGGCCAAGCCGCGGATTCCGAGCGAAGGCCGCCACCCCGCTCCGGGGTGGCGGCCTTCGCCGTGAGGGCTCCTTACGCGTAGCGAGGGAAGCTAAGCCGTGGGCGGCTCGGGGATACGCCAGATGATGCGGAATCGCTCGGCGTCGGGAAGCCCGAGCGGGCCCACAGGGCCGATCCTTTTGATCAGGTAGCCGAAGACCATGTGATGCGCCTCCTCCGACACCTCTTCCCAGGTTTCCGGAGCCACGATCATCACCTCGCGCATCAGGCTCAGGTCCGACTCGTTCTCCAGCATCTCCACCCGGTCGTCCCGGTCCATCGTGTCGTCGGCGTGCATGGCGCGGATCGACGCCGCAAGGAGATTCGGCTCGCGGCTCAGCCGCCGGAGAACCTCCTGGCAGCCGTACCGAAACGCCGCGTCCGCCTCCATGGCCTCCCGGTCGGGATTGCGGTATCCGTACGGGGCGCCCTCGTCCGCACCGACGTAGTCGCCCTTCAGCAGGTGCAGCAGGACCCGCAGCGTGTGTTCGGCTCCCTGTTCCTCAATGAGCCGCGCCATCCCGTGGACCCATTGGTCCTCAGGTATCAGCGGCTCGTGCGGGGCGGCGAGCGAGGGGTGGATCTCGATGGCACTGAAGGGGTTGATCAACATCCCCATGACCATTTCCGGAGTCCACTTGCCGTCCTCGCCTCCCCAGCCGCCGTTGACGAGTTCCTGGAACGACTTCAGCGCGCCGGACTCCCCTTCACCGATCGCGCGCCACAGTGGCAGGAACCTGGCCGTCTCGGACCCCTCGTCCCGGGGCGGGCTGCACTGCCCGGCCAGGACCAGGACGATGTCATGAACGGTTTCCCAGCGCGGCACCCGTATCCCGTTGACAGCGGAGCGCACGGTCTCATGGCTGGCCGCCGACAGTTGGTCGTCGCGGCAACCGATGAGCGTGCTCACCTTCCGGAAGCTCAACCGGCCCGTCGCACGGTGCAGTTCTTGCAGCGCTTCGACCAACTCGCGGTGTGCACCAGTCGGTTGGGAAGGGGTGCTGGAAGCAGTCAAAGGGGTTCCTCCTGCTCAGGGTGTCAAGTTCCGCCAACACCGTAGAAGCCGCAGGCCAGAGCCGAGTCAGTATTCGTCAAGTTCGCCGGTCCGCCGCCAAACCGTGACTCACGGCCAACTGGCGAGGTGAGCATGGAGACGGCGCCAACGGAGCGCCCCCATCCAAGGAGTTGCTGCCCATGCACATCCCTGCCTACGCTCATGACACGATCCGCGCCGCCGTGCTACCCGAAGTGCCCACGTCTCGGCATGTGGGCGGCTTGGACTGCCGCCTGTGTGACAAACCGTTCGGTGAGGACCTCGCTGCCATACCCCTCGGGCCGACACCGACGTCGGGGCTGTTCGGATGCCGTCCCTGCCTGAGCCGGCTGGTCACCCGGGCGCGACGGGCCCGCGACGCCTCGCTGGTCCACGACGCCGAGCGGGCCCGAGCGGAGTCCGCGGCCTGGATCCCCGTACGTGAGCGTCACCTCGCCCGGCTCGACAGTGTGCGGCAGGCCGCTGAAGCCGTGGCCGAACTGACCCGAGGTGGAGAAACCGAGGCACTGCACGTCGCCTGGCTACTGGTCTCACTGGAATCCGCGTACCTCTGGATCCCCGACGCACCGGAGCCACCCGCTTCTGTGGATCGTGAGGAATCGGAACTGAAGGACGAGGCATTCCGACTCGATCTGGCCATGATCACGGCGAGGGAGGCGGTGGCGGCGCGGCTCGTCTACCACCTGATCAACGAGGCACAGCCCGAGGAACCCGAGATGTGTGAGGAGTTCGAATGCCCGGAAGGCTGCTCGGGGCGCCACGACTCGTCACACATCGACTGCGGGCCTGATGCCATCTTCGACGATCTGGCGGAGCACGGAATCACCGTGGAGCCGCCGGAGCCCCAACCCCTTTCGCCTCGGCTCGCAGCCTTCCTGGGGAGGTCCGAGGCCAAGGTCGAGGAGGATCGCTCGCCGCTTCCGGACATCGAGGAGCAGGCCCCCGTTGTCCTGACGCACTTCGGTATCGACGCGGACGACCCAGATGTCCTGGTGAGCGCCGCGGCGGTCGGCCTGGTGGCCGACGCCTGGCGCGAGGGGCCGCTGGACGTCATCCACGCCGCCGACGGCGGACCGAGCGACGGGGAGATCTTCGCGCAGAGCGTCGATCTGTACCGCAGGGCCCGCGCGGCATTGGTCGCCGCGCGGGACGACGGTCCCGAGGTGCTGCTCGCGTTCGTGGCCGTCGCCTCGAACGTGGACCTTCCATGGGCCGGCGGCTCGGGCTTCGCCCTTCGGACGGTGTCCGAATCAGTGGCGGAGTTTGTCCAGCACGTCGACGACAGGGTCTGGTTCACCGCGGAGGTGATGCGTGAACAGGGCTGGCGCGCAGGGCTCCTGCATAGAGCCACTTCGGCCGCGTTCAAGGCTCCTGCGCACTTCGGTATGCCGGGCTGGCCCGGCGCCGTCGCCTCCGCGATGGAGCGTCTCGCCGTGCTGGACAGGTCGGGGGCACCAGAGGCTTTGACAGATCTCGCAGCGGTGGAAGCCACGTTGCTCGAAGCACCCGACCGGCTGGGGGCGGACACCCTCGACTGGATTCTCACCAGTCGCTGCTTGGCTAGCCCGTCCCCCGGCCCGCCCATCCGCTGACAGGCCCAGGTAGGGAGGGCCCTCGCACCGGGGTACAACATCGATGTATCCGGCTCGCGGGGAGTCGGTGGGTGGCATCTTCCTATGGGCCCGGCACCTTGGGACGCTGCACTTGGGCGTGGTTCGCCCAGCTCCGCACAGCAATTGTTCGTGGGCTCACTAGGTATGTGACCTGAAGTGCCAGCCGGGTTGGCGCGAGGTATCAGCATGCCCAGAAGCACCAACAAAGCAATTGCCCGTGTTCGAATGCAGTACCTGGGTGAACCCAGGGCCGCTGCGCTGGACGCCGTACCCCGTGACGGCTCCCTCGGTCTGGACACCTGCTCGCCAGAGCAGCGTACGCTCCGCGCGTTGATGGCCCTTGGACTGTTCAACCGATCGGGGTACTGGCAGCCTCATCGTGGCGTCGCCGCCTGGGGGCTCCACACCCTCCTCGCGTACGACATCATCGCCTCGCCCCGGTTCGACCGACTCGTCCTCATCACGGACGTGCCACACAACGTGGCTCCGTATCTCCTGCCCAGCCGTGACGGCGGAAGCTCTCTGCCGGGTCTCCGCCTCGAAGAGTTCCGCGGGCGGCGCACGTACCTGGCACGCCATCTTCCTACAGGCGCTCAACTGGTCATCACTGGAAACCCTTCCGGGACCTGGGCCGGGAAGCTGCGCCCATCCCCTCGATGGGGCTTCTATGCCATCGACAGGCCCCTCACGAGTTCTGAACGAACACGACTTGAAGAAGTCCCCGAGATGAGCGAAGACGCCGAACGGTTGTTGGCGGGCCTCACGTGCCGTATCGCCGCACAGGACGCTGAAGGCAGATGGGCGATGGGCAACTGGTTCTCCGACCCGCTGAGGCGTCCCGGCTGGCTGGGCGACCGAGGCGAAGATCGGTACGAGAAGCAACTACAGGGCTCCGGGGACCAATGGGTACTCCGGTGGAATGGCTTTCCCTACGTCGAAGACGTGACCGCGTCGCTGACTGCTTCCCCCATCGGCGTCTCCGGTGCCATTGCTCGTGATACCGGCACCCACTTCGAAGTCCGGTTGGGCAGCGCAACCCTGCGCTTGAACGCGCAACGCGCCCCAGTGCAGCAGGAGTCGGAGGGCGCCTCGTGAGTTGGGAAAGCCTCAGCCTGGTCATCCTTGCCACCTTCGGTTGCCTCACGCTCCTGCTGACGCAGATGGGCGAGGTGCTGTCGAAGCTTCCGCAGATCATCCGTGCTTGGCGGCAAGTACGAAACGAGTTGCGCAACGGGGCGGATCATGAATGCCGCGACGCCTCGCCTGAGCATGGCGATCGAAGTGTCGCACCGGCGCCCGAATCGACTCGTTCCCCTGTCACACCCTGCTGGTGTGAAACACCTGGCGAGCCATCCGCACGGAGTATCGATGAGTGATCCGCTCGATGCCCTCGAGCCGCGTATCTAAGATGGGGAGTCCGGCAGGAACAGTGGCTGTTGTTCGCCATGTGTACCGGTTGTGCACCGAGCACCTCTGGAAGAGAGCGTTGATGCAGTTCAGAAGCCGTCGTTCCACACAGTACTTCGACCTCTAGGCAGCGGAGGGACCCGGGAGCACCCGCCCGGTGACCCGACCGAACCGCGCGCACGCGCCCAGATCGCGTTGACGCCCCCGCCCCGGCTCCCGAGCCGGGGCGGGGGCTTCGTCGTCCGGGCCGCGCGGAACCCGAACGGCACCGCACGGGCGGATGACCCGGGCCGGACCTCCGCCGCCGGACCGGCCGGCCGCCCTAGGGTGTGGTCCCCCACCGGCACCACGGCGGTGGGCCCCGTTCCCCGGAGGGCGTCGCCATGACCGCACCGCACAACTACGCGCACGAGCGCGCCCTGTGGGACGCCTTTGCCGAGCGGGCGGGGAAGGACCCGTCCGACGACGAACCGGTGTTCCGGTGGACGCAGTACCGGGAGCACCCGGCCGACCCCGGCCCGGAGCTGCTCGGCGCCCCGAGCACCGCGCTGGAGATCGGCTCCGGCACCGGTCGGGCGGTGGCCCACCTCGCCGGGCGCGGGGTGAAGGCGACCGGGGTGGACCTCTCGCCGGTCGCCGTGGCCCGGTGCGCCGAGCGGTACGGGCACTCGGGCGCCGAGTTCGTCTGCGCCGAGGTGCTCGCCCACCTGGCCGGTGGGCAGCGCACCTACGACGCGGTGTACTCGATCTTCGGGGCCGTCTGGTTCACCGACCCCGAACGGCTCTTCCCGCTCGTCGCGGAGGCCCTCAACCCGGGTGGCACCTTCGCCTTCTCGCAACCGCCCGCCATCCCCGGCGCCTACGGACCCCAGGGCATGTACAAGGGTGGCTTCGCGGGGCCCGCCATGTTCACGTACCGCTACAGCTACACCCCCGGGACCTGGGAGCGTTTCCTCCGCGACGCCGGGTTCGGGGACGTGCACGCCCGGGTGCTCGACGCTCCGCAGCCCGGCCACATCGGCACCCTCCTCGTCACCGCGAGGGCCATCTGACGCCCCCCGTCAGGTCCCGGTGCGCGGCGGGCGCGGGTGCGTTTCGCGTGGTGGGGCTGCTCCTCGTACCCCGTTGACGGGCGACTCGGCCTGGTGACGGGGTGGGAACGCCCACCACACCCTGGGGGACAAACACCCCCAGATACACCATCTTCCTGAGTAAAACATCACAACCCGTGCCGCTGCGTGCCTTTAGCGTGAGGCCCTAGCATCTGGGCATGACGGTCCTGCCTGACGACGGGCTTTCGCTGGCCGCCGAGTTCCCTGACGCGACCCATGAGCAGTGGCAACGCCTCGTGGAGGGCGTACTGCGCAAGTCGGGCAAGGAAGCCTCGGGCGACGACGCTGAGAAAGCACTGTCCACGACGTTGGAGAACGGGCTCAGTACCCGGCCTCTCTACACCCCGAGGGACGCGGTGGCCGACACCGGGTTCCCCGGCTTCGCGCCCTTCGTGCGGGGCGGGCGCGCCGAAGGCGTGGCACCCGACGGGTGGGACGTGCGGCAGCGGCACGCCGGGAGCGACCCGGCACGGGTCAACGAGGCGGTGCTCGCCGACCTGGAGAACGGGGTCACCTCGCTGTGGCTCGCCGTGGGCCGGGGCGGCATCCCCGTCGACGGGCTCGGGCGGGCGCTGGACGGGGTGTACCTGGACCTCGCGCCGATCGTCCTCGACGCCGGTGACGCGTACGGGGCGGCCGGTCGGGCGCTGTGGGAGCTGTACGGCGAGTGCGGGGTGCGGCCCACCGAGGCCCGGGCGGTGTTGGGCGCCGATCCGCTGGGGCACGAGGCCCGCACCGGTCGGGAGCTCGCCACCGACGACGCGGTCGAGCTGGCCCGGGACGCGGTCGCGCACTGGCCGGGCGTGCGGGCCCTGACCGTGGATGCGCTGCCGTACCACGAGGCCGGCGGCTCGGCGGCCGAGGAGCTGGGCCTCTCGCTGGCGACCGGGGTCGCGTACCTGCGGCTGCTCACGGACGCCGGGCTGACCGCGGAACAGGCGTGCGGGCAACTGGAGTTCCGGTACGCGGCGAGCGCCGACCAGTTCCTGACGATCGCCAAGTTCCGGGCCGCGCGGCGGCTGTGGGCCCGGGTCGCCGAGGTGTCGGGCGTGCCGGGCGCCGCCGGGGCGCAGCGGCAGCACGCGGTGACGTCGTCGGTGATGATGACCCGGCGCGACCCGTGGGTGAACATGCTGCGGACGACGCTCGCCTGTCTGGGGGCCGGGGTCGGCGGGGCGGACGCCGTGACGGTGACGCCGTTCGACGAGGCGATCGGGCTGCCGGACGCGTTCGCGCGGCGCATCGCCCGGAACACGTCGACGATCCTGTTGGAGGAGTCGCATCTGGCGCGGGTGATCGACCCGGCGGGCGGCTCCTGGTACGTGGAGCGGTTGACCGATGAACTCGCCCATCTGGGCTGGGAGTTCTTCCGGACGGTGGAGCGCGCGGGCGGGCTGGGCGCGGCACTGCGGTCCGGGTTCGTCGCCGAGCGGCTGGCCGGGACCTGGGCGGTGCGCTCCCGGCGGCTCGCCACCCGGCGGGAGCCGGTGACGGGCGTCAGTGAGTTCCCGCTGCTGGCGGAGCGGACCGTGGAGCGACAGGCGCATCCCGCGCCGCCGTCCGGGGGGCTGCCGCGGGTGCGCAGGGACGAGGCGTACGAGGTGCTGCGGGCCCGTTCGGACGCGCACCTGGCGGCGACGGGCGCCCGGCCGAAGGTGTTCCTCGCGGCGCTGGGTCCGGCCGCCGCGCACACCGCGCGGGTCACCTTCGCGGCGAACCTCTTCCAGGCCGGCGGGATCGAGCCGGTGCACGATCCGGTGACGGTGGACGCGGAGTCGGTCGGCGCCGCGTTCGCCGCGAGCGGGGCCTCGCTCGCCTGTCTGTGTTCCAGTGACGCGCGCTACGAGGAGGAGGCGCCGGCGGTGGCCGCCGCCCTCCGGACCGCGGGGGCCGGGCGGGTGCTCCTCGCGGGTCGCCCGGGCGACCACCCGGGCGTGGACGGTCACGTCTTCGCCGGCTGTGACGCGGTGGCCACCTTGACCTCCGTCCTCGACTTCCTGGGAGTGTCGTGATGACGATCCCCGACTTCACCGGCATCGACCTGACCGGCGGGCCCGGCTCGGGCTCCGAGGAGCAGTGGCGGACGGCGGTGAAGGAGTCCACCGGCAAGGACGAGGGCGACCTGCGGTGGGAGACGCCGGAGGGCATCCCGGTGCAGCCGCTGTACACCGGGCGGGACCTGGAGGGCCTCGACTTCCTGGGCACCTACCCGGGCGTCGCCCCGTACCTGCGGGGCCCGTACCCGACGATGTACGTCAACCAGCCGTGGACGATCCGGCAGTACGCGGGGTTCTCGACGGCGGAGGAGTCCAACGCGTTCTACCGGCGCAACCTCGCCGCCGGGCAGAAGGGCCTGTCGGTCGCGTTCGACCTGCCGACGCACCGGGGGTACGACAGCGACCACCCCCGGGTCACGGGTGACGTGGGGATGGCCGGGGTCGCCATCGACTCGATCTACGACATGCGGCAGTTGTTCGACGGCATCCCGTTGGACCGGATGACCGTGTCGATGACGATGAACGGCGCGGTGCTGCCGGTGCTGGCGCTGTACATCGTGGCCGCCGAGGAGCAGGGCGTACCGCCCGAGAAGCTGGCCGGGACCATCCAGAACGACATCCTCAAGGAGTTCATGGTCCGCAACACGTACATCTATCCGCCGAAGCCGTCGATGCGGATCATCTCCGACATCTTCGCGTTCACCTCGCGGCGGATGCCCCGCTACAACTCGATCTCCATCTCCGGGTACCACATACAGGAGGCCGGCGCGACGGCCGACCTGGAGTTGGCGTACACCCTGGCGGACGGGGTCGAGTACCTGCGGGCGGGCCGCGGGGCGGGCCTGGACGTGGACGCGTTCGCGCCCCGGTTGTCGTTCTTCTGGGCGATCGGCATGAACTTCTTCATGGAGATCGCCAAGCTGCGGGCGGCCCGGCTGCTGTGGGCCCGGCTGGTGCGGGAGTTCGGCCCCGAGAATCCCAAGTCGCTTTCGTTGCGCACCCATTCGCAGACCTCCGGCTGGTCGCTGACCGCGCAGGACGTGTTCAACAACGTGACGCGCACCTGTGTGGAGGCGATGGCGGCGACCCAGGGGCACACCCAGTCGCTGCACACCAACGCGCTGGACGAGGCGTTGGCGCTGCCGACGGACTTCTCCGCGCGGATCGCCCGCAACACGCAGTTGCTGATCCAGCAGGAGTCGGGCACCACCCGGGTCATCGACCCGTGGGGCGGCAGTGCGTACGTGGAGAAGTTGACGTACGACCTGGCGCGTCGGACGTGGGCGCACATCCAGGAGGTCGAGGCGGCGGGCGGCATGGCCCAGGCCATCGACGCGGGCATCCCGAAGCTGCGGGTCGAGGAGGCGGCGGCCCGCACCCAGGCGCGGATCGACTCGGGGCGGCAGCCGGTGATCGGCGTCAACAAGTACCGGGTGGAGACCGACGAGCAGATCGAGGTGCTGAAGGTCGACAACTCCTCGGTGCGGGAACGGCAGATCGACCAGTTGCGTCGGCTGCGCGCGGAGCGGGACGAGGCGGTGTGTCAGGACGCGCTGCGCGCCCTCACCCACGCCGCCGGACGGACCCCCGGCCCGGATCTGGAGGGCAATCTGCTGGCCCTGGCGGTGGACGCGGCCCGGGCGAAGGCGACGGTCGGGGAGATCTCGGACGCGTTGGAGAAGGTGTACGGGCGGCACGCGGGTCAGATCCGTACGATTTCCGGTGTGTACCGCACCGAAGCAGGTCAGTCGCCGTCCGTGGAACGCACCCGGGCCCTGGTGGGTTCCTTCGAGGAGGCCGAGGGGCGCCGGCCGCGCATCCTGGTCGCCAAGATGGGCCAGGACGGCCACGACCGGGGGCAGAAGGTGATCGCGACGGCGTTCGCGGACCTCGGCTTCGACGTCGACGTGGGCCCGCTGTTCCAGACCCCGGCGGAGGTCGCCCGGCAGGCCGTCGAGGCGGACGTGCACATCGTCGGGGTGTCGTCGCTGGCCGCGGGGCACCTCACGCTCGTCCCGGCGCTGCGGGAGGAGCTGGCGCGCGAGGGCCGCGAGGACATCATGATCGTGGTCGGTGGGGTGATCCCGCCGCAGGACGTCCCGGCGCTCCACGAGGCGGGTGCGACGGCGGTGTTCCCGCCCGGCACGGTCATCCCGGATGCGGCCTACGACCTGGTGGACCGGCTGGCGGAGCAGCTCGGGCACGAGTCCGGGGAAGCGGTGAGTCGGTAGTCCATGGTGAGGACGATCGATCTCGACGACTACGTACGGGGCGTGCGCGAGGGCCGGCGGGCGTCCGTGGCGCGGGCGATCACGCTGGTGGAGTCGACCCGGGCCGACCACCGGGCACGCGCCCAGGAGCTGCTGACCGCGCTGCTGCCGTACGCGGGGCGGGCCCGGCGGGTCGGCATCAGCGGGGTCCCGGGCGTCGGCAAGTCCACGTTCATCGATGCGCTGGGGACGATGCTGACGGGGCTGGGGCACCGGGTCGCGGTGCTCGCGGTCGACCCCTCGTCCACCCGGACGGGCGGCTCGATCCTCGGGGACAAGACGCGGATGGAGCGGCTGTCGGTGGACCCGGCGGCGTTCGTGCGCCCCTCCCCCACCGCGGGCACGCTCGGCGGGGTGGCCAAGGCCACCCGGGAGTCCATCGTGGTGATGGAGGCCGCCGGGTACGACGTGGTGTTGGTGGAGACGGTGGGCGTCGGGCAGTCGGAGACGGCCGTCGCGAACATGGTGGACACGTTCCTGCTGCTGTCGCTGGCGCGGACCGGGGACCAGTTGCAGGGCATCAAGAAGGGCGTCCTGGAGCTGGCGGACGTGATCGCCGTGAACAAGGCGGACGGCCCGCACGAGCGGGACGCGCGGGCCGCGGCCCGTGAACTGGCGGGTGCGCTGCGGCTGTTGCAGTCGCCGGACGCGGCGTGGTCGGCCCCGGTGTTGAGTTGCAGTGCCCGGGAGGGCACCGGTCTGGACACCGTGTGGGAGCGGGTGGAGGCGCACCGCGCGCTGCTCGACTCCACGGGGGCGCTGGCCGCCAAGCGTCGGGAGCAGCAGGTCGACTGGACCTGGTCGATGGTCCACGACGAGGTGTTGGGGAGGTTGCGCACCGATCCCGCGGTACGGGCACTGGCACCGGGCCTGGAGCAGCAGGTGCGCCGCGGGGAGCTGACCGCGACGCTGGCCGCGGAGCGCATCCTGGAGGCGCTGCGGGGCGGGGAGCCCACCGGGTAGGCGCTGCGGGGCGGTCGCCCACCGGGCCGGCGGCTGCCGCGCCCGGGCGGTCACTCCCCGTGCGGTACGGGACGGGCGCCCGTTACCCCGCTGGCGGGCTCTTACTCCTGTGCGCGGCGACCCGGTCGGTCTTTCACCCGTTCGGCGGTACTCCGTTCGCCACCGGCGGCCGGGCGTCACACGCTCGGGGCACCGGGCCCTCGGTGGTCCCCCGGTCGGGGACCACCGCTCAGCGCCGAGGGCCGCGCTTCGAGGGGAGAACCCCATGAGCAGCACCACACCTCCGCCGGCGGGCACCCCGGGGACCGGCGGGACACCCCCGCAGCACCGGAAGTCCTCCGGTGCCGACTGGGTCACCGGAGGGACCGTCTTCGCCGGGGTCCTGATGCTGGTCTCCGGCGTGCTGGCGGTCCTGAACGGCATCGCGGCGGTCGCCGAGGACGATGTGTACGCCCGCGTCGGCGACTACGTGTTCGAGTTCAGCCTGACCACCTGGGGCTGGATCCACATCGTCCTCGGCGTGCTCGTGGCGGTGGTGGGCTACGGCATCCTCAAGGGCGCCGACTGGGCCCGTGCGGTGGGCGTCGGGTTGGCCGCGCTGAGCATCGTCCTCAACTTCATCTGGCTTCCCTACCAGCCGTTGTGGGCGCTGATCAGCATCGCCATCGGCGTCTTCGTGATCTGGGCGCTGTGCAGCACTCCGCGGCAGGAGGACGGTCTCCTCTGACGGTTCCCGCAGGACGGTCCGTGCGGGGCGGTCGCCCCGCACGGACCGCTGCCGGGCACGGGCTCAGTCCTCGCGCACCCAGGGCCGCAGCTTCTCCGGGTTGCGGACCGCCCAGATCCGGTCGATCCGTCCGTCACGGACGTCGAACGCGGCCACGGTCACGACGACGCCGGCCCGTCGGGCGACCAGGCCGGGCACCCCGTTGACCGACCGCTCCAGGAGTTCGAGCCCCGGCGCCCGGTCGGCGATGGCGACCAGGTACGCCGCGATGCGCGCGCCGCCTTCGACCGGGCGCAGCGCGGTGCCGACCAGGCCGCCGCCGTCGGCGGTCATCACGGCGGCCGGGTCGAGCAGGCCGACGAGGGTCGCGATGTCCTTGGCCTGCCACGCCTCCTTGACGTGTCTCACCACGGCGGCCCGGCCGGTCGCCGGCACCGGAGTGCGCACCGCGCCCACCCGCCGTCGGGCGGAGGCCGCCAACTGCTTGCAGGCCGCGGGGGTCCGGTCGAGGACGTCGGCGATCTCGGCGAACGGGTACCGGAAGACGTCGTGCAGGACGAACGCCACCCGCTCGGCGGGCGTCATCGACTCCAGGACGACGAGGAAGGCCATGGTCACCGACTCGTCCAGGACGATCCGGTCGGCGGGGTCCTCGGGGCCGGTGGGGGCGGCGGCGCCCGCACGGTCCGCCCCGGTGGTGCGGTCGGGGAGCGGTTCGGGCAGCCAGGCGCCGACGTAACGTTCCCGGCGGGCCCGCGCCGAGCCGAGCAGGTCCAGACAGATGCGGCTGGTCACCGTCGTCAACCAGGCGCCGGGGGAACGGATCTCCGCCCGCCGGCTGCGCGGCAGCGCGTACCAGCGCGCGTAGGCGTCCTGTACGGCGTCCTCGGCCTCGGTCAACGAACCGAGCAACCGGTAGGCGACGTTGATCAGTCGGCCTCGTTCGTCGACCGTCCCGTCCCTGCCGGCCTCGCCCCTCCCCATGCTCCCGGTCGCCCCCTCGCCTTACCTTTCGCAGGCCCGCGTCGTCGGACTGGTGAGACCTTATCGATCTACTGCCCGAGGGCGGACAAGGGGACTTCGACATGGCGACCCAGCTGACGGCGCACGCACGGCGCAGGCCCTCGTTCCTCCGGGTCGCGATCGCCGTGCAGACCTTGACCGTCTTCCTCCAGGCGGTCTCCGCGGGACTGCTGCTGACCTCGTCCTACGGGGAGGTGCTGCACGACGTCGGAGCCCGGGTGATGTACGGGGCGTCGATGCTGTACGTGCTCGCCGCGGTGCTGGCGTGGAAGCGGGGCGGCGGCTCGCCCCGGGCCGTCTGGCACGCGTCCGGCTTCCTGGTGCTCGCCTCGGTCCAGGTCGCGGTCGGCATCGCGCACGTCCCGTCGGTCCACTTCCCCCTGGGCGTCCTGATGTTCGGCCTGAGCCTGCTGGCGCTGGCCCGTCCGCAACGGTGACGCTCCGGGGGACGTCCCCCGGGGGTTGATTACGATACGGGTCGACCCGTATCGTAAATGCCATGAGTTCCTCTCCGTCCCCCCGGGGACGTCCCAGGGATGCCCGCTCGCACGAGGCGATCGTCCGCGCGGCCACCGAGCTGGTGAGCGAGGTCGGTTACGCGGCGACCTCGATCGGGGCGGTGGCCGCCCGCGCCGGCGTCGGCAAGGACACGGTCTACCGGCGGTGGCGGGGCAAGCCGGACCTGGTCTACGAGGCCGTGTTCACGACCACCGACCGCGCTCCGGCCCCCGACACCGGAACGCTGACCGGAGACCTGACCGCGCTGGTGCAGGCACTGGTCGACGAATTCGGCGCACCCGGCGCCGCAGCGGCGCTCCCGGGGCTGCTCGCCGACTTCGCCGCCGACCCGGGGCTCAGGGCGCGCATCCGCGGCGACTTCCTCGCCCCGGCGAAGGAGCGGCTGTCGATCGTCTTCGAGCGGGCCGCGGCCCGCGGGGAGATCGCGGACGACACCCCCGTGGACCTGGTCCTGGACATGCTGGCCGGGGCCGTGTTCTTCCACGTCGGCCTGGTCGGACAGGAGCCCGACCGGGCGCTGGCCGGCCGGCTGGCCGCCGTCACGGCCGGCGGGATCGAGGTCCGGTGAACGGCTGGTTCCTCACTGCGGGCGTCACCGCGGCCGGCGTGGCCGTCACGCACATCACCGCGGGCCACCGGGACGTGGTGCGCCCCCTGCTGTCCGGCGGACTCGCCGACGAACCCCGGGGCGTGCTGCACGCCGTGTGGCACATGGTGAGCGTCGACCTGGTGCTCTCGGTGGCCGCCCTGGTCTACCTCGCCCTGGCGGACGACACGTCGACGACCCGACTGGCGGCCTGGTTCGTGGCTGCGCACTTCCTCGCGTACGCGGTCGCCTTCCTGGTCGTCACGCTGTCGGTCGGCTGGCCGAAGCCGCTGCTCAGGCTGCCGCAGTGGATGCTGCTCTTGCCGGTCGGCGTCCTGACGGTGGCGGGCGCCGCCTAACGGAGGACCGCGGGGTCCGGTGGGTCACACGCCGGGCTCCGCCGCGATGACGCCGGCCGCGATCGACGCCTCCAACGCCGAGTGGTCGGCCGCGTTCTGGGTCGCGTACCGCAGCGCGAAGTCGGCGACGGCCCGATCGAAGGTGTCGCCCGCGCCCAGGTAGGCGGCGAGGGCGATCCGGTCCCCGGACCGGGCGTGGGAGCGGGCCAGGGCGACACCGCACAGACCGGCGTAGCGCACCAGTTGACCTGCGGACAGCGCGGCGAGGTCGACCGAGCCCTTCATGTCCCGGAGCTGGCGCCAGTAGTAGGCCCGGCCGTGCGAACCGGTCATCCAGCCGAGGAAGATGTCGCTCGCGGCCTGCGTCAACCGCTGGCCGGCGACCACGCGGCGACCGGGGTGGTCGTAGACGCCGTTCGGCAGGTGCTCCTCCAGGACGGACGGCGCCGCCTCCTTGATCTGGAGGAACAGCGGGTCGCCGTCGTCGCGCCCGGTGAGCAGCACGATGAAGCAGCGGGTGCCGACGCTGCCGACCCCGACGACCTTGCGGGCGGCGTCCACGAAGCGGTACCGGTCCAGGAGGGCGCGGCGTTCCTCGGTGAGGGTGGAGCGGTAGTCGCTGAAGGCCTTGCGCAGCTCGGTCAGGTCCGGCCCGCCCACCCGCTCGACCAGCGGCGGATCGTCGACGATCCGCCGGCGGCCGTCGACCACCTCGGTGAGCTTGCCGAGGGCCTGGAGGCTGGTGCGGCGGCGGGCCCGGGCGAAGGTCGCCCGGGCCTGTCCCCGGCTGCCGGGGCGGATCAGCCGGACGATGCCGGCGGCGTCGATGTGCGTGTACCAGACGTCCAGTTCGCCGAGGTCCGCGAGCTTGCGGATCATCAGGCGGTACCGGGTGACGCTCTCCCGCGCGGCGCGGTGGGCGGGCCCCTTGCCGAGGCCGTTGTCCCGGGCGGCGACGGCGGCGCTGACGGCGAGGCGCTTGACGTCCCACTCGAACGGGCCGGGGAACGTCTCGTCGAAGTCGTTCACGTCGAAGAGCTGGATGCGTTCCGGTGAGGCGTACAGCCCGAAGTTCATCAGGTGGGCGTCGCCGCAGAGTTGGACGGTGAGCCCGGTGTTGTCCGTGGCGGCGAGGTCGGCCGCCATGATCGCGGCGCTGCCCCGGAGGAACGCGAAGGGGGACAGGACCATCCTGCCGTAGCGGACGGGGAGCAGTTCCGGTACCCGGTCGGCGCCCTGGCGTTCCAGTACGGCCACCGGGTCGGGGCGGCCGACGGCCGGGATCCACATGCCGTGGGCGCTGCGCGGGACCCGTTTGCGGGCGCGGCGGCCCCGGGTCGCGCGGGCGCGGGGCGTCCGGTCGGCCGGGGGTCCGGCGGGGGTGCTCACGGCGCCCGCCGCGCAGGGGCGGTGGGCGTCCTGGGGGTCCTCGGCATGGGCAGCCTCCCGGGGGTACGCCGCGTGGTGTCCCCAGTGAACGGGACCCCGCGACGGGCCGCACCGCCGGTACGGCATCCGGGTGAGCCCCCGCGGGGCGGGAGCCGGGGGCGGGACGGGTGGACGGGTGGGGGCGGGGGAACCGCCGGAACCGGCTCCCCCGCCCGCGGTCAGCGGCTGTAGCGCATGAACGCCCGGACCATGTGGCACGTGGTGTCCGACGGCGGGTGGATGCCGACGCGCTCGGCGGTGGACCGGATCGTGCGGTTGGGCGCCTGGCTCGGGACGTACACGCCCGCGTCGAGCAGGGCGATGGCCAGGCGCATGGCCTTGAGCCGTCGGTTGTGGGTGACGTACCACTCGCGCGGGCGTCCGGCGGGCAGCGCCTGCTTCCGCAGCGGGGTGCACGGGAGGCCGATCGGCAGGGTCTGGTGCGTGAGTGCGGCAGTGGGCACGGACATCCTCCTGTCGCCGTCGGGGGCTCCTCGCGAACCCCCGTGAACTGCTTCCATTTTACCGCCCACCACTGACAAAAGCCCCTGCTCAGCCCGGATGCGATGGCCCGTCAGACCGCAGCGGCAAGGGCGGCCACCCGTCGACGATCCGGGGGGCGCCAGCCGGGTTCGATTACCACGCCCGGGAAGCACTTCGGCCGGCGGGACGCAGAAACCGGCCCCCGCGACGTGTGGCGTTCGTTACCCCGGGGTTTCGCCGCCCCCATTGAGCAACCACCCCCACTTGATTCGTACCTGTCACCGCAAGCCGCACGGCCGCCCGGCTCCCGGGACACCGCGCCGGCCCGGGAGCCGGAGCACCGCGCGGGTCCACGACACCAGCGGAGGACGGCATGGACGGACAGAGCCCACAGGACACCGGAAGGGACGCCGTACGGCTCCTGCGGGAGGCCTCGGCCGCGCTGACCGCGCTGCACGCGCGGTTCGCCGCCCGGCACGGCATGCACCCCACCGACGTACGGGCCCTCGCCTGGCTCCTGGACGCCCGACGGGCCGGTACGCCCGTGACGGCGGGGCTGCTCGGGTCCCGGCTCGGGCTGAACTCCGCGGGGACCACCGCCCTCATCGACCGGCTGGAACACCTCGGGCACGTCAGACGGGTCCCGGACCGCCAGGACCGCCGACGGGTGCTGATCGACCTGGAACAGCGGGCCGCCACCCTCGCCGCGACCGTGCACGCCCCCCTGCTCGACCGGTCCGCGGAGCTGGCCAAGGAGTACGACGACCACCAGCTCGACGCCGTGCAACAGTTCCTCACCGCGGTGCTGGCCGCGGCACGGGGAACAGCCGGGTAACACGGGGTTCACCTACGGGCAACCGTCGGGTAATCGCGTCTTGACACCGTCGGTCACGCACCGCGCCCCCGCGGCACCCGCACCTACCGCGCAGTCCTGACGCCCCAAGGATGTGTCCCGTGACGTTCAAGGCCGAGTACATCTGGATCGACGGCACCGAGCCGACGGCCAAGCTCCGTTCGAAGACGAAGATCATGCCGGGCTCCGCCGCGGGCCTCGCCGAGCTGCCGCTGTGGGGCTTCGACGGATCGAGCACCAACCAGGCCGAGGGCCGCTCCTCGGACTGCGTGCTGCGGCCCGTGTTCGTCTGCCCGGACCCGATCCGCGGCGGCGACGACGTCCTGGTGCTGTGCGAGGTCCTCAACACCGACCTGACCGCCCACCCGTCCAACACCCGGGCGGAGCTGGCCGAGGTCGCCGAGCGGTTCGCGGCGCAGGAGCCGATCTTCGGCATCGAGCAGGAGTACACCTTCTTCGCGGGGGAGCGCCCGCTCGGCTTCCCCGTCGGCGGCTTCCCCGCGCCGCAGGGCGGCTACTACTGCGGCGTCGGCGCGGACGAGATCCACGGCCGTCCCGTCGTGGAGGCGCACCTGGAGAACTGTCTCAAGGCGGGCCTCGGGATCTCCGGCATCAACGCCGAGGTGATGCCCGGCCAGTGGGAGTTCCAGGTCGGGCCGCTGGCCCCGCTGGAGGTCTCGGACCAGCTGTGGGTGGCCCGCTGGCTGCTCTACCGCACGGCGGAGGACTTCGACGTGTCGGCCACCCTCGACCCGAAGCCGGTCAAGGGCGACTGGAACGGTGCGGGCGCGCACACCAACTTCTCGACCCGGGCGATGCGCGAGGGCTACGACCCGATCATCACCGCGTGCGAGTCGCTGGGTGAGGGGTCCAAGCCGCTGGACCACGTCAAGAACTACGGGGCGGGCATCGACGACCGGCTGACCGGCCTGCACGAGACGGCCCCCTGGAACGAGTACTCGTACGGGGTCTCCGACCGCGGCGCGTCCGTCCGCATCCCGTGGCAGGTCAAGGACGAGGGCAAGGGCTACATCGAGGACCGGCGCCCCAACGCGAACGTGGACCCGTACGTCGTCACGCGCCTGCTGGTCGACACCTGCTGCGCCGCGCTGGAGAAGGCCGGGCAGGTCTGATCCCGCGCCACCCGTCACGCTCCCCCGGGGCGCCCGCCGCGACCGGTGGGCGCCCCGCCCGCGTGGGGCGACCGTGCGTCACGGGTGCGGCCTCCCGGGCCCGGTGTCAGTGGGCCATGGCACCTTGGGCCACGGGTGGGGGCGGACCGTCGGGTCCGGCGACCCGGGGCCGTCCGGTACGGCGGCCCGCGGAACCCGAAGGCCGAAGGGAGCGCCATGACGGACGCGAGCGGGGCAGGAGCGGAGGCGCTCGACCGGAGTGCGCCGGGGGACGGGTCGCGACCGGCCGCCGGTGACCCGCTCGCCGTCCGGGTCAGGACGGAGGGCGACGCGAGCCATCTGCGCCCCTCCGCCGCGCTGCTGCGCGACCTGGTGGAGCGGATCGGCGGGGCGGACGACCACTTCCTCGTCGTGCAACGGGTGCCCGACCTCCCGGACGTGTTCCTCCAGGTCTGGCACGCCGAGGGGGAGGAGTACCGCGTGGAACACCGGTCGAGCCGGGCGGTGTTCCTGGGTACGGACCTCCCGGCCGACGACCGTGACCGGGTCGTCGCGGCGGTCGTCGACTGGTCGCTCGGGGCGGACGGCTGGGACCACGGCATCACGTGGGAGCCGGTGGACGCGGACCCGCCGGTCGACGAGCCGCAGCTGCCCGAGGAGCTGCGCGGCGCCGTGGAGGAGCGGGTGCGGACGCTGATCCGCTGCGGGTACCTCGACCGCGGGGCGCTCGCGGAGGTGGCCGAGGAACACCTGATCGGCTCGGCCCGGGCGGCGCGCGCCGGGTTCGGGCCCGGGCGGCGGCCGGTGTCCCCGGGACAGGCGCGGGAGTTGGTGGACCGGCTGTGGCTGGCGCGGGTCGCGGAGAGCGCCGACTGGTCGGGGACCACGGACCCCGAGCGGGTGACGGAGGCGTTCGCGGCGTTGGAACGCAGGGGGATCACGGCCCGTGAGGACTTCGCCTGTTGCGCCGGTTGCGGGCGCTCCGACATCGACGGCGAGGCCGGTCCGGGCGCCCGGGGATACGTGTTCTTCCACCGCGGGGCGACCGGGTCCGCAGTCGCCGGGCAGGGGCTGGCGCTCGTGTACGGCGGGTTCGACGGCACCGGCACGACCGCGGTGGCGGTGGCCCGTGAGGTGGTCGCGGCGCTGGCGAACGCCGGGCTGTCCACGGAATGGGACGGTGAACCGGACAGCAGTGTCCTCGTGACCCCCGTCAACTGGAGAAAGCGCCTGGTCGGTTGAGGTGAGGGTGCCGGAAACACGCCAAGGGAGGCGTCCATCAGGTGAGAGAGCGTTCCTGACGGGCACCCCCTTCTGGTTCAATGGCGCCATGGCCAGCGACCAGAACACAACGACGGGATGCCCCGACGTGTACGCACTGGAGCCCTTCTGGCCGTCCCGACAGCACCACGACTTCGATCGGGTGTGTCGCCGCGCAAGGAACGCGCAGGCCCTCTAAAGCCGTTCACCCCGGCCTTCGGCCAGCGCGCACGACGTACGTCCTCGACGGGACGGGTCCACCGGCCCGTCGCCCTCGACTCAATCGACGGCATCTCGCGCG
The DNA here is from genome assembly GCF_042724695.1 of Streptomyces sp. NPDC127068. Lineage (NCBI taxonomy): Bacteria > Bacillati > Actinomycetota > Actinomycetes > Kitasatosporales > Streptomycetaceae > Streptomyces > Streptomyces sp. NPDC127068. The sequence goes on from NZ_JBHXEN010000005.1 coordinate 88,903, forward strand.
AAAGAGCTGACCCCTCATGGCGAACACCCGTTCCTTCCCGGCGAACACCCCCCGCTCGGGCGCTGCCTATCCACAGGGGACCTCGTATCCCCCCTCCTCCTCCGCCGCCGCCTACTCGACGGCCACCGCCGCGGCCTACGGCCAGCCGCTCGGCGGCGCGGTCAGCCGTTCCGGCGCCACCGGTTCCCCCGCCCGGCGCGGGTTGCGCGCCGTGGACCGGGACGAAGTCGTCGACGTGACGGACTTCCTGCCACCGGGGGCCACCTGGCTGCCCGCCCCCCAGCACACCCTGCCCTCGATCCCCGGGCAGCCCCCGATGATCGGGTACCTGGTCCTGGTCCCCGCCGACCAGCAGCGGCTGCTGCCCGTGCCCCCGGCGTCCGGGGAGGAGTCCGTCGAGGGCGACGAACTGGTGCGGGTGGACACCGTACGGCGGACCGCCCAGGTGCACGGGCGGGAACTCGACCTCACCTACCTGGAGTTCGAACTCCTGGCCCACCTCGTGGCCCACCCCGGGCGGGTGCACACCCGGGACCAGCTGGTCACCACCGTGTGGGGGTACGGGCACGTGGGCGACGGCCGGACCGTCGACGTCCATGTGGCCCGGCTGCGCCGCAAGTTGGGGGCGGAGCACCGGCAGGCGATCCAGACCGTGCGCAGGGTGGGCTACAAGTACGTGCCGCCGTCCGCCCCGTGAGGTGATCCCGCGCCGTGCGGATTCCGCTGTCGGAGGAAGACGTTCTCCGACAGCGGAACCGCGTTCCCACCCGGGCCGGCGCGGTGTCAGGGTCGGTGCATGAAGCTACTGATTCTGGGAGGAAGCGAGTTCGCGGGGCGCGCCGTCGCCGAGGAGGCCGTGCAACGCGGCTGGCAGGTCACCGCGTTCAACCGGGGACGGCATCCCGCACCGGACGGCGTCACCACGCTGACCGGGGACCGCACGGCGCCCGGGGGGCTGTCCGCGCTGGCGAACGGCGAGTGGGACGCGGTGGTCGACACCTGGTCCGCCGCCCCCCGCGCGGTGCGGGACACGGCCGCGCTGTTGGCGGACCGGGTCGGGCACTACACGTACGTGTCCACCAAGTCGGTGTACGCCTGGGCGCCGCCCGCCGGGGCCGACGAAAGCCATCCGACGGTGACGGGCGACCCCGATGCGGAGGCGACGGCGTACGCCGAGGACAAACGGGGTGCGGAACTCGCCGTGGAGGCCGCCTTCGGACCGGAGCGGAGCCTGCTGCTGCGCGCCGGACTGATCATCGGCCCCTACGAGAACATCGGACGGCTGCCCTGGTGGCTGAACCGGATCGCCCGGGGCGGTGAGGTCCTCGCCCCGGGCCCCCGGGACCTGCCCCTCCAGTACGTGGACGTCCGTGACCTCGCCGCCTTCGCCCTCGACGCGACGGTCGCCGGGCTGAACGGCCCCTACGACACGGTGAGCCCCTCGGGGCACACCACCACGGGGGAACTCCTGGACGCCTGTGTGGCGGTCACCGGCTCCCGCGCCCAGCTGCGCTGGATCGATCCGGAGGTCATCCTGAAGGCCGGGGTTGAGCCCTGGACGGAGCTGCCGATCTGGGCCCCGCCCGACTCGGAGGTGCATGCGGCCCTGCACGGCTCCGACGTGTCACGGGCCGTCGGAGCGGGTCTGGTCTGCCGCCCGGCCGCCGAGACGGTCGCCGACACCTGGACGTGGCTCACCTCCTTGGGCAGTGCAGCGCCGCAACGGCCGGACCGGCCCGCCGTCCGGCTCTCCGCGGAGACCGAGGCACGCATCCTGCGGGAGGTCGCGGACGGCGGCGACCAGGGCTGATTCCGGTGGCGGTCGCCCGTCGACCGCCACCGCACACCTGTGCCCCACGACGGATCGGCGGGAGCGTTGAACGCCCGCGCGGGCCACCCCGTATGGAACGGAACCGCTTCACCCCTGCCGTGCGCCCCCGGCCCGGCGAGGAGAGCAGAGGAGTTCCATGGCACGCACACGAAAACGCCGACCGAGCACCGCCCGACGCGCCGTGGCCGCGTCGACCGCCCTGATCCTGGGCGCGGGCGCGCTGGTCGTGGCCAACGTCTACGCCGCGGCGCAGGAGCCCGCGCCGGCCGACGGCGACGCCACGCGGCCGGTGGTCGCGACGATCGACTGCCCCGACGTCGGCAACGAACTGACGGAGGTGCCCGACGCGGCGCGGGCCGGGGTGGACGGTGATCTGGCCACCCTCGACGGCCAGATCACCGAGTCCTACCGGCGGCTCGCGGCCTCCCGGGACGCCGCCGCACGGGACCCGCGGTTCGTGCGGGACGACATCCTCACCCCGTTGGGCAACGACCGGGCCGTGGTGATCGAGCGCATCCGGCTCCAGATCAGCCGCAGCGGCGGCCGACCGCCCGCGGGGCTGGACTCCCTCGCCACCTGCACCGGCCGGTCCCCCGACGCCCGCCGCCCCGACAACGGGAGCGGGAGCGGCGGTGGCCAGGCCGGCAACGGTCCCGTCGCCGGCGACTACGTGGACATCAGGTCGGTCCGCGCCGACACCACCCGGCTCCCCCGCTTCCAGCGCAACGCCTCCCGCGGCACCTTCACCACCCGGTGCGGCACCAACCGGAACGGCCTGTTCAACTCGGACAACGTGATCGTGGCGCCGGGTGTCCGCAACGGCGCCCACCACGTGCACGACTACGTCGGCAACCAGGGCAACGACGCGTTCGCCGACGACCGCACGCTCGCCCGGTCCGCGACCACCTGCCGGAACCGGGGTGACCGGTCCTCGTACTACTGGCCGGTGCTGCGGGTGCAGAACGGGCAGGACGAGGCGGACGCCGGTGCGGACGGCGGCGGTCGGGACCGGAACGTGGGCAAGATCCAGACGCCTTCGTCGGTGACCCTGGAGTTCGTGGGCAACCCGCGTTCCCCGGTGGTGGCCATGCCGCGGTTCCTGCGGATCATCACGGGGGACGCCAAGGCCCTGACCAACGGCACCGGCAACGCGAACGCCTCCTGGAGCTGCACCGGCTTCGAGGACCGGCAGCTGAAGGACAAGTACCCGCTGTGCCCGAGCGGCAGCCGGGTGGTGCGCACGTTCCGCTTCCAGGGCTGCTGGGACGGCAGGAACACGGACAGCGCGAACCACCGTACGCACGTGGCGTTCGCCGACCCGCGCACCGGCGCCTGCCCCTCGGGCTTCCGGGCGGTCCCGCAGCTCGTCCAGCGCATCGTCTACGACGTGGCACCGCGCCGGAACTTCGCCGTCGACTCCTTCCCCGAGCAGTTGCACAAGCCGGTCACCGACCACGGTGACTTCATCAACGTCTTCGACCGGCAGCTCATGCAGCGGCTGACGCAGTGCCTCAACCGCGGCCAGCGGTGCTCCTGACCCGGCCCGCGCACCGGCCGGACCGAACGGGCCGGTGAGGGCGCCACGACGGCCCGGAGGGCGGGACCCGATCCCCGCCCTCCGGGTCAGTGGCCGCCGTGGCCCGCCGTGCCGCCCTCCGGTTCGGCGCCCGTGCCGGTGCCGGTGTCCGTGTCGGTGTCCGTGTCGTGCGCGGATTCCTCCACCTGGCCGCCCAGTTCGCGGCGGAGCGCCCCGAGGACCTCCGGCTCGCCCACGGCCACCCACGCCCGCCCCACCAGATAGGTGCCGCCGTAGTCCTTCGCCCCGTTCAACCACTCCCGCTGGCCCCGGTCGGTGGCGAAGGTCGCCAGCACGAACCGGCCCCCGTCCACCCGGCAGTCGGCCAACCTCAGCTCCTCGGCCCCGGTCCGCAGCTCGGGCTCGCAGCCGGCCCGGGCCGCGAGGCGCTCCAGGGTGCCGGTGGCCGTCGGGGGGACGTCCGGGGCCCGGTCGACACAGCCGGTGAGCCCGCCGAGCACGGTGAGCAGCGCGACCGGGCCCGCGAGCCGCGCCCCCCGCCCGGCGCGGGAGCGCGCGCCGTTGACCGTCCCGTCCGGACCCTCCTCGGAGCCGCCCCTCGTCCGCCGCATCGCGCCGCCCTTCCGCCGCTGTCCCGGGGCCCGGGCGGGCCCCCTCCCGGATACGGTTCCGGGCCCCCCTCCGCTCAACGGCCGACACCCCGTCCCCTTCAACACCATGCCCTGCGGGGCGTGTTCGCCAGGGCAAACATGGCTGATCACAGCCTTTCCCCGGCTGCTTGTGGGGTACAAGTGTGCGAAGGTGTGCCTGTGGAGAACGGGAAGGGGAGGCATGCGCGGGAGCGGGAGCGGTGACGGCGGGAGCACGGTGGGCCGCAGGGCGAGCGGACCGGGCGGCACGGCGGGCACCACGGTGGCGGTGACGCACGACGGGGAGCCCGGACTCGCCTGGGAGCAGCGGCTCGCAGCTGCCTGGTCCCGGTACGACACCCTGCCCGCCACCGAGTTCCGGGCGCTCATCGACACCCTGGCCGGGGAGCTGCCGACGGACAGCGCGGTGGCCGCGTTCGAACGGGCCGGCGCCTTCGACTCGACCGGCCGGCCCGAGCGGGCGGTCCCGCTGTACCGGCTCGCCCTGGAGCGCGGAGTGGTCGGCGTGCGCCGGCGGCGGGCGAAGATCCAGTTGGCCAGCTCGCTGCGGAACCTGGGCCGCCCCGAGGAGGGGGTCATCCTGCTGACCCCGGAACTCACCGCGGAGCACGACGACTTGGACGACGCGGTCCGGGCGTTCCTCGCCCTGTGCCTGGCGGACACCGGTCGGGAGCGGGAGGCGCTGGCCCTGGCGCTCAGCTCGCTCGCCCCGCACCTGCCGCGCTACCAGCGCTCGTTGGGGCACTACGCGAAGCAGCTCACGGCTCCGAGCGAACCCTGACCCGCGCCGGAACCCGAACCCCGTCGGAACCGATCGGCGGCCGAGCCCCGGGCAAGGCAGGGGCCGACGTCCCCCGTCCGGGTCGCCCCGGTGACCCGGGGACGGTTCGTTCGTTGCGCTGGTCGTGCAGTCACAGGATGTCGCCACCCGCCCCGACCACCCGACCGGCCCGGCCACCGACGTGGAGCGGGCCGGGGCCGCTCTCGTCGAGCACTACCCGCGGCTCGCCCGGCTCGCCTATCTGGTGCTGCCGCCGGACCTCCCCCGGGCGCGACGGACGCTCACCGCGCACGGTGTGGTCCAGCGGTCCCTGCCCCGCGACCGGAGCGGTCAGCGCGTCGGCGGTGTGGTGCCGGCCCGCCGCTCCGACGACTCCCGGTCGGCCGATCCCGAGTACGCCCTCGCCCGGCTGCGGGTCCTGCGGGCCGCGTTGTCGGCGGGGCGGCCCGCCAAGCGGTTCGCGCTGGCCGACCGGGCCCGACGGCGGCCCGCGCTGCCCCTGGTGTGGGGCCTGAAGCTGTTCCCCCGCTCGGGCGGTGCCGACGAACTCGCCCTCGACCAGCAGTTGGCGGACCTCTCCGTCGAAGGGCGTGCCGCCTACGTGCTGCGGGGTCTGGAACGGCTGTCCGAGGACGCGACGCTGGACCTCCTCGCGGCGGCCGGGGCGAAGGACCCCGAGGGGGCGCTGGACGAGGCCGACGAGGTCGAGGCCCCGGCCGCGCTGTTGGAGTCGCCCGAGTTCGACCCGTGCGCGCTCCAGGCGCGGCCCACCGATCTGGTGCGGCGCCGGCAGCACTTCCGGGCGGCCGGGGTCACCCTGGCCGCGTTGGTGGTGTGCGGCACCCTGCTCGGGCTCCCCGGGGAGGGCTGGGGACCGGACGGTGCGGCGGCCCCGCCCTACGCGCGCAACCCCGCCGGGCAGGCCGCGCTCGACCCCGACCAGCTCACCGGCGCCGAGGCCACCGCCTGGGAGACCTCCGCCCGTACCGACTTCTCGGTCTGGCCGGCCCGGGGCTCCCACACCAAGGACAAGGCACTGCTGCGCCGGGCGCTCGCCGTGTGGGCGCGGCCCGGCGGGTCGGTGCGGGTGTCGGCGACCCCGGGAACGGCGTCCGGCGCGGCGCCCGGACCGGCACAGCTCCTGTACGCGGGCGAGGTGGACGGGGCGCGGGTCGTCCTCTTCTACGACGGGCTGCGGGTGGTCCGGTACGCGGAGCCCGTCGAGGGCACCCGGGAGGCAGCCCTGGACCTCGCCCGGGTGGACGGTGCCCAGCGGGCGGGGGCCGGCGCGCTGGTGCTGGGCCGGACCGACGGCAACGTCCGGTACCTGACGGCGCCCTGGGTGACGGCGGCGTCCATGCGCGATCTGCGCGAGCCCGGCAGCACTCCCGTGACGCTGCGCAGGTCCGCCGACGGGGTCACCGATCCGTTGGCCGCGGGGGGCCGTCCCGACCCGAACACCGGGCTGTGCTCCACCTGGCACGTCCTCCAGTTGGAGGAGCGCGGCGGCGCGACACGGCTGCTCACGGACCTCGGCGAGCTGGCGCCCGCCCGGCTGACCTCGGGTGCGCCCGGCGGTGTGCGGGACGCCACGGGCAAGGGTGCGCTCGACGAGTGGGCGCGCACGGCGTGTTCGCTGGCCATGGTGCAGGGGCAGGGGGTGCGGGCGGTCAACTCCTGGGCGTACGCGCGCCAGCCGCTGCCGCAGGGCAACGGGGAGGCCACCTGGCTGTGCACCCGGGGGGACACCTGGCGGGGCGGGGACGCCAGGGTGCTGGCCCAGGTGCTCGCCCCCGGGAAGCCCGTCGCCGCGGTCGCCGCCCAGTCGTCCGGCTCGCCGGCGTGCGGGGCCCGGGAACCGCGGGTGCTGGCCGGGGCCCTGTGGAAGTCGGAGGCGGGCTCCTGGTACCTGTTGGCCGCCGGCAGCGAAGGGGTCACGGAGGTCTCCACCACCGGTGACGTCGCCGAGAAGGCCCGGGGTCGTTTCCTGGCCGTGCCCGCCCAGCAGGGCGCCCAGGCGCAGTTGCGGGGGCGCACCGCGGACGGCAGCGTCCTGCACGCCCTGCACTAGGGCCGGTCCGGTGGCCCGCCCGGGCGGGCCACCGGAGGGTCAGGCGCTCACTTGTCGTCGATCAGCCGCCGCACCTCCGGCGGGAGTTCCCCGCCGGGGCGGACGGCCACCAGCGTGACCTCGTCCGGGGCGGCGCCGACGGCGATGGCGACCTTCGGGGACACGCCCTCGACGGCGTAGGCGTTCTCCGTGGTGGCCGTCTCGTCGGAGCCGCTGTGGTCGTTGCAGGGCGGGAAGGTGGCCCGGCCCAGCTCGGCACCGACGGGCACGCCCCCGGCTTCGACGTCGCCGACGCCGCCGTACGTCCGGCCCTGGTAGGTCACCTCGTAGGCGCAGGCCGCGGCCTGGTTGCCCGTTGCGTCGTCGTCCACCGCGCACGCGGACAGCGACACCGCCACGAGCACGGCCGCCAACGCGCCGACGGACCGCACGGTCCCCTTCATGAACGTCCTCCTCGCCGGGCGCCGGACTCCGGCCGGCGCGCTCGTGCTCCTACGACGGGCGGCCCCGCCGAAACGTTCACCGCGGGCCGGACCCCGCTACGGATGGTGCGGGAGGAAGGAGCGCACGTCCGGCGGGCGGGGCGGCTCCCAGCCGGTGAGGGCCGGGTCGTGGACCACGATCGGAACGGCGCGGCCCAGCAGGGCGGTCACCGCCCCCGTGGAAGTCAGGGCGTCGGCGGCCTGTTCGCAGGCATCGGCGAACAAGCCGTAGAGGGCCTCCGCGCAGTCGTCCTCCTCGTCGTCGGTGAGGTCGTCCCCGTCCTCGTACCAGTAGCCGAGCCGTTCGGCCGCCGCGCGGAACGCCGCGGCGCCGTCGGGGTCCTCGGGGCCGCCGCCGATGCGTTCGGCCTCGGGGAGCCAGTGCGCCGGGTTCCACCGGGCCTCGTCCGGCCCGTGCCGGTCCGCCTCGGCGCGGAACCGGCTCTCGGTGTTGTGGCCGACCGCGAGGTACGGGCGGCGGGGGTCGTCGCCGAGGCGACCGATGCGGAAGGAGACGACGTAGATCTCCGGGCGCAGGGCGTGGGGGAAGCGGCCGATGGCCTCGGCAGCGGCCCGGCGCAGGTGGTGGGGGTACCTGGTCATGGCGTCTTCGTGCTCCGGATGGTGGGGGGTGAAGGGCCGGTCGGGGTGGGGGGTGTCCGGCGGCCCTTCGTCGGACCATGGAGTACTTCACCACGGGTGGAGCGGCCGTGCGGTGCGGTCCGTCGAGAAACCCGGCCCGCGGTCGGTCGGGTTCCTCCGCCGGCCGGCGGACGCGGCCCGGTCCCGCCCGGTGGAGGGAGCCGCGACTGATACCGGAATCGACCCTTCTCCCGTATGTCCAGGGGGAGTTGGCACGTGGTACCTGAGGTTCCGGTAACGGTCCTCGGGCGGGGCCGAGCACGCGGGATGCGTGCCGTTAGGGTGTTCCCCATGACGACCGGGGTGCGCCGCAGGATGGGTGTGGAGGAACGGCGGCGGCAGTTGATCGGGGTCGCCCTCGACCTGTTCAGCCGCCGTTCGCCCGACGAGGTGTCCATCGACGAGATAGCCGCCGCCGCGGGGATATCCCGGCCGCTGGTCTACCACTACTTCCCGGGCAAGCTGAGTCTGTACGAGGCCGCGCTGACCCGGGCCGCCGAGGACCTGGCGGGGCGCTTCGAGGAGCCGCACGAGGGTCCGCTCGGGGACCGGCTGCTGCGGGTGATGCGCCGGTTCTTCGACTTCGTGGACGAACACGGGCCGGGCTTCTCGGCCCTGATGCGCGGGGGCCCCGCCATCTCCCTGGGCGAGTCGGTCCCGGTGAACACGGTCTCCGCGACCAACGCCCTGATCGACTCGGTGCGGCAGACCGCGTACGAGCACATCCTGTCCCATCTGTGGGTGGAGGCCACTCCGCCGCGGCTGGAACTCGTGGTGCGGTCCTGGATCTCGCTCGCCGAGTCGACGGCGCTGTTGTGGTTGGACAAGCGGCAGATCCCCCGCCACGAGTTGGAGTTGCAGCTCGTGCACGACTTCGCGGCGCTCCTCGCGGTCAGCTCCGCCTACGACGAGGAGATGGCCCGGATACTGGTCCGCATCCTGGCGGCCGAGCCCGTGGACGGTCCCTTCGGCGATCTCGTGGGCCGGCTGATGGCGTTGGCGCCCCGGGCCTCGGTCTGAGCCGAACCACCAAGGAATCGTTCCTGCACCTCCGGTGCGCCCCCGACCCGCGGGCGGCGGTTCGGGGGCACGGGCCGGGCGTCAGGGAGAGGTCCACCAGGCGGTCGTGTCGGCGGGCAGTTCGCCGTCCGCCCCCAGCGGGGCGCTCGACAGCAGCAGGGTGCCCGGAGCCGTCCACGGCACCGGCGCGCCCGTCGTGTTGGCGGCGCAGACGAGGTCGCGTCCCCCGGCGGTGCGCCGGAAGGCGAGCACCCCGGCCGGGGCGTCCAGCCACTGCACCCGGTCGCCGGCGCCCAGCGCGGGGTGGGCCCGACGGGCCGCGAGGGCCGCCCGGTACAGCTCCAGCGTGGAACCCTCGACGCCGGTCTGCGACCGTACGCTCAGCTCGCCCCAGCCCGCGGGTTGGGGCAGCCAGGAACCGCCGGAGCCGAACCCGTACGAGGTGCCGTCCACGGTCCACGGGATCGGCACCCGGCAGCCGTCGCGGAAGCCGTCCTGTCCGGCGGCGCGGAAGAAGGAGGGGTCCTCGCGGACCTCGTCCGGCAGGTCGACCACGTCGGGCAGGCCCAGCTCCTCCCCCTGGTACACGTACGCCGATCCGGGGAGCGCCAGCATCAGCAGGGTCGCCGCGCGGGCCCGGCGCAACCCCAGCTCGCGGTCGCCGGCGGTGCGCAGTTGGGTGCCGAGGCCGGGCGGGTTGGCGAAGCGGGTGGCGTGCCGGGTGACGTCGTGGTTGGAGAGCACCCAGGTGGTCGGGGCGCCCACGGACCGCATGGCGTCCAGGGACCGGTCGATGACCGTCCGCAGTTCGACGGCGTCCCACGGGGTGGTGAGGTAGGGGAAGTTGAACGCCTGGTGCAGCTCGTCGGGGCGGACGTAACGGGCGGTCCGCTCGATGGTGGGGGTCCACGCCTCGGCGACGAAGATCCGCTCCCCGGGGTACTCGTCGAGCACGGTGCGCCAGGAGCGGTAGACCTCGTGCACGCCGTCCTGGTCGAAGAAGGGCTTCGCCTCGCCGTCGAGCAGGCGCAGCTGTTCGCGGGTGCCGAGGTCGGGCAGGCCGGGGGCCTTGACGAGGCCGTGGGCGACGTCGACGCGGAAGCCGTCCACCCCCATGTCGAGCCAGAAGCGCAGGATGGAACGGAACTCGTCGCCGACGGCCGGGTGGTCCCAGTCGAAGTCCGGCTGCTGCGGGGCGAAGAGGTGCAGGTACCAGTCGCCGGGGGTGCCGTCGGGGTCGGTGGTGCGGGTCCAGGCGGGCCCGCCGAACACCGATTCCCAGTCGTTGGGCGGGAGTTCGCCGCTGCTTCCCCGGCCGGGGCGGAAGTGGTAGCGCTCGCGCAGTGCGGAGCCCGGCCCCTCGGCGAGGGCGCGCCGGAACCACTCGTGCTGCTCGGAGGAGTGGTTGGGGACCAGGTCCACGATGATCCGCAGTCCGTGGGCGTGGACGTCGCGGATCAGGGCGTCGGCGTCGAGCAGGGTGCCGAACACCGGGTCGACGGCGCGGTAGTCGGCGACGTCGTAGCCCGCGTCGGCCTGCGGCGAGGCGTAGAAGGGGCTGAGCCACAGCGCGTCGACCCCGAGGTCGCGCAGGTACGGCAGCCGGGAGCGCACGCCTTCGAGGTCGCCCAGGCCGTCGCCGTCGCCGTCGGCGAAGCTGCGCGGGTAGACCTGGTAGATGATCGCCTCGGTCCACCAGCCGGGGCTGGTCGCGGCCGGGCCGGGTCCGGACTGCGGCTGGTCGGCGGTGTGCTGACTCATGGTGTCCTCGCTGCGTCGGGGGCGGATGCGCTCGGGAGGTCTGCCGCGGGTCCGGCGGGTCGGGTGCCGGGTGCCGCGCGCGGTGCGGCCGGTGACGAGGGGCTTCGGGCGGGACGCGGGGGGGGGGCGACGAGCTGCCGGGAACGGGGACGCGGGGGCCGGGTCGGTCCGGCGGTGCGCACCGGAAGAGGTGAACGTAACAGCGGTGCCTTCCCCTACGAAATACCTTGCAGAAAGAATGCGCAAGAAGGTCGACGGTCCTTCGCAAGGTCTTGCGGTCCGGGTGCCGGTTCGGGTGCGGGGCACCGTGCTTCGGGGCTACCGGAGCCACCCGGACGTGCGGGGCGCCGCACTTCGGGGCTATACGTTGAGCGGGCGCGGGCCGACGAGCCGACCGTGCGCCGCCCGTGCGCCGCCCGGTCAGCCGACGTGTCGTCATGTCGACCCGGCCGCAAGCCCGTTCGGCACGACCACGAGGGAGCCCGATGAGCCAGCAGCCCGCGGCGCACCACCCCACCGACCCGGTGCCGCCCCCGGCCGGGGGGTGGGTGGACGACGGGCGGCCCGCGCCCCCGTCGGGGACGGCACGGCTCGCGGACATCGCGGCGCGGGCGGGGGTCAGCGAGGCCACCGTCAGCCGGGTCCTCAACGGGAGGCCGGGGGTCGCCGCGGCCACCCGCCGGTCGGTGCTCGCCACGCTCGACGGCCTCGGCTACGAACGGCCCGTGCGGCTGCGGCAGCGCAGCGCCGGACTGGTGGGGCTGATCATCCCGGAGCTGGACAACCCGATCTTCCCGGCGCTGGCCCAGGTGATCGCCCAGTCCCTGACCCGGGAGGGCTACACCCCGGTGCTCGCCACCCAGGGCCCGGGCGGCTCCACCGAGGACGAGCTGACCGAGATGCTGGTCGAGCGGGGGGTGCGCGGGATCATCTACGTCTCCGGGCTGCACTCCGACACCACCGCCGATCCGGGGCGCTACGAGCGGTTGCGGGCGCAGGGGGTGCCGTTCGTGCTGGTGGACGGGTTCGCCCCGGCGGTGCGGGCGCCGGCCATCTCCCCCGACGACCGGGCGGCGGTGGAGTTGGCCGTGACGCACCTGGTCTCCCTCGGTCACACCCGGATCGGTCTGGCGCTCGGGCCGGGGCGGTTCGTGCCCGTCCAGCGGAAGGTCGAGGGCTTCGTCCGGGCGGTGCGCGCACAGCTCGGCCTCGACGAGGAGGAGATCACCGGACGGCTGGTCCAGCACTCGCTGTTCTCCCTGGAGGGGGGTCAGGCGGCGGCCGGGATGCTGGTCGACCGGGGGTGCACGGCGGTGGTGTGCGCCAGCGACATGATGGCGTTGGGTGCCGTGCGCGCGGTCCGACAGCGCGGGCTGGACGTGCCGCGTGACGTGTCCGTCGTCGGGTTCGACGACTCCCCGCTGATGGCGTTCACCGATCCGCCGCTCACGACGGTCCGCAAGCCGGTCCCGGCGATGGGGCGGGCGGCGGTGCGCGCCCTGCTGGAGGGGATCGGAGGGACGCCCGCGCCGCCGAGCGAGTTCGTGTTCCTGCCCGAGCTGGTCGTCCGGGGGTCCACGGCCTGCGCGCCCGGGCGGCCCGCCCCGCGACCGGAGCCGCCCCGTGCCCGTCCGTGAGCCGGGCCCGTCCCCGCGTCGGCGGCCCGGACCCGGGCGTCCCGTACGCCGCGCGGAGGAGGGGCGACGGTACGTGAGGGGGACCGCGTGCGGGGTGGGCCCTCCCAGGGGATGATCAGACGTAGCACCATCATCTGGCAGACTCTTCCCCCATGGGTGAGACGACCGTGACACAACTGGAAGGCCGGCAGCAGGCCGCCAGCGGGGAGCCCGGTGCCGCTCCCCGAGGCGGCGTCGCACCCGTGGACGAGCAGGTCAGTGCCCCGCGACGGGCCGGGGGACGCGCTGCGCGCGGGCTGCTCGACCGGATGCGGGCGCCGCGCCGGCCCCGGCTGTGGTTCGAGGTCCTGCTGATCGCCATCAGCTACTGGACGTACTCGTTGATCCGCAACGCCGTGCCCGAGCGGGAAGCACAGGCGATGCGGAACGCCCACTGGATCTGGGACCTCCAGCAGAGCATGGGGTTGGCCTTCGAGAAGGCGGTCAACCACGCGGTGGACTCGGTCACCTGGCTGGTCGTGGGGATGAACTACTACTACGCCACGTTGCACTTCATCGTGACGCTCGGCGTGCTCGTCTGGCTGTTCCGCAGCCATCCCGGCCGGTACGCGGCGACCCGCACGGTGCTGTTCGCGACGACGGCGGTGGCCCTGGTCGGGTACTACCTGTACCCGTTGGCGCCGCCGCGGCTGATGACCGGCGGCGGTTTCATCGACACGGTCCTCGTGCACGAGACCTGGGGGTCGATGGCCTCCGGGGACCTGAAGAACATGTCGAACCAGTACGCGGCCATGCCGTCGATGCACATCGGGTGGTCCCTGTGGTGCGGGCTCACCCTCTACTTCCTGGCGCGGGTGCCGTGGGTGAAGGTGCTCGCCCTGCTCTACCCGGTCGCCACGCTCGTCGTGATCGTCGCCACCGCCAACCACTTCTGGCTGGACGCGGTCGGCGGAATGATCTGCCTCGCCTTCGGCTACGGCGTCGCCCGCCTCTGGTACGGCGACTGGCCCTCGCGGCTGCCGCAGACGGTTCCGGCGAGCGGCTGACCCCGCCGGAGCCGCCCGCCGCAGCCGCGGGTCAGCCGCGGTGGGTGATGCGGCCCGCCACGGTGGTGAGCCTGACCTCCGCCTCGGCGACCTCGTCGGCGGGGGCCTCGACCGGGTCGAGGCCGAGCGCGGTGAGGTCGGCGCGGTAACCGGGGGCGATCCGGCCGGCGACGTCCGCTTCCCCGGCCGCGAGCGCGGCGTGCGAGGTGAGCCCCTCCAGAGCCATGAGCCCGGTGAGTCCGGCCCGGGCGGAGGCCGCGCCGCGCGGTGCCCGGGCGGTGGCGAGCACGGACCGGGCGTCGAAGGGGGCGATCGGCCAGTCGGACCCGAGGGCGACCACCGCGCCCGCGTCCCGGAGGTCCCGCACCCGCCAGGCCCGCCCGGCCCGCTCGTCACCGAGCCGCCGGGACCACTCGTCGCTGTGGTCGGCGCGGGTGTAGGCGCTGTGCGGGGGCTGCATCGAGGCGATGGCGCCCAGGGCGGCGAAGCGGGGCAGGACGTCGTCGGGCACGGTCTCGATGTGTTCGATGCGGTGCCGTAGCCGTCCGCCGTCGCCGAGCGAGGCGACGGTGTCCAGGACGTGCCGTACCGCCGCGTCGCCGATGGCGTGGGTGGCGGTGCGGACCCCGGCCGCGTGCAGGTGGCGCACGGCGTCCGCGTAGGCCCCGAGGTCCGGCCAGAGCGCCTCGGTGCCCCGGCCGTGGCAGTCCGGGTGGTCCAGCCAGGCGGTGCCGCCCTCGACGGTGCCGTCCAGGAAGAACTTCACCCCGTCGATCCGCCAGCCCCGGCCGCCGCGCCCTTGGAGGGCGATCAGCCCGTCCAGGGCGTCCCGGTCCGCGCCGGGCATGCACCAGGGGGCGAGCCGCAGCCGCAGCGGCAGTTCCGCCTCCTCGGCGACGGCGGCCAGCAGGGCCGTGTCACCGGCGTCCATCACCTGGGCGCCGGTCAGCCCGGTGGCCGCCATGGAGGACAGCAGTCCGAGCAGTCGGGCGCGCCGTTCGGCGTGCGGCAGTCGGGGCAGTACGGGGGTGAGGAGTTCCATCGCGGCGTGCTCGATCAGATGGCCGGTGGGCCCTTCGGCGTCGCACACGACCTCCGCGCGCTGGGTGAACTCCCGGGGCCCGGTGACCTCGGCGGCGCGCAGGGCCGCGCCGCTGGCCAGTGCGGAGTGGCCGTCGTAGAGGCGGAGCAGGGCCGGGGCACCGGCCACCGCCTCCTCGATCAGGGCCCGGTGCGGGGCGGCGCCGCCGAAGGCGTTGTGGTCGAGGCCCCAGCCGAGGACCCAGCCGTCGATCCGGTCCGCGGCGGCGAGCGCGGCGCGCAGCCCCGCCAGGTCGGTGACCCCGGTCAGATCGGCTCCGGTGGCCATCTCCAGGCCCCACACGGGGTGGCTGTGCGCATCGGTGAGCCCGGGGACGAGGGTCGCCCCGGCGAGGTCGACGACCTCGGTCCGCGCACCGCGCCAGTCGCGGGCGTCGGTGTCGTCGCCGACCGCGGTGATCACGCCCTCGCGCACGGCGACGGCGGTGGCCGCGGGTCGGGCGGGGTCGAGGGTGCGGACCCGGGCTCCGGTCAGGACGAGGTCGGCGGCGGTGTCCGGGGCGGGGTGCGGCATCGGTTGCTCCTTCTCGCGGCGGGCGGCGCGGGCCACGGTGCCTCTCCCGTCCGGCCACCCGAAACCTAAAGGCTTTCGGTTTTGCCACGGTAACCTGTGCCGGGGAGGTCCGGAAGGCCCGGTCCGTGCGACCTCCGCGCCCCCGACGGAAGGCCCACGGCATGGGACGGCCCCGCACCCCCCTCCTCGACCGGGAGCGGATCACCACGACCGCCCTGGAACTCGTCGACGAACAGGGCGACTTCAGCGTGCCGCGGATCGCCGCCCGGCTGGGGGCCAGGACCGCTTCGGTCTACCATCACGTCGACGGGCGGGACGGCATCGTGGAGCTGCTGCGGGAGCGGATCTGCGAGGCGATCGACTCCGGGACGCTCGACGCCGAGCCCTGGGACCGGGCGCTGACGGACTGGGCCCGCTCCTACCGGGCCGCCTTCGCCGCGCACCCCCGGGCCATCCCCCTGCTGGCCACCTCACCGGTGCGCGCGCCCCGGGTGCTCGCCCAGTACGAACGGGCGGTCGTCCGGCTCCTTGACGCCGGGTTCCGGCTCCCCGACGTGATGCCGGTGATCATCGCCCTGGAGAGCCTGGTGTTGGGCTCGGCGCTGGACCTCGCGGCTCCCGACCCGATGTGGGAACTCCCCGACCGGACGCCCACCCCGCACCTGGCGGACGCCCTGGCCGCGGGGGGACCGGAGCGCGCCGACCGGGCCTTCGCGTGGGCGCTCACCGGTTTCGTCGCCCAGGTCGCGACCCTGCGCGCACCGGGGGCCGACAGGTCGTGACCGGTCCGGGGGCCCGGTAACCGAACCTTTGCGCGGACGAGTTCGCTCTGAGACGATCACGAAAGTGTGGATCTTCGGCTCCACCCGGAGCGGCCACCGGTCGTTCCGCCCCTGCGACTCACAGGAGTTCACCGTGCCCATCGAGGACTTCATCACCGGAGCGATCAGCGACGCCACCGACGCGGCCACCGAGGCGGCCACCGACGCGGCGACCGAAGCCGTCGAGACGGCCACCGAGACGGCGACCGACTCGGTCAGCGACGCCTTCGGCTCGGTCGGCGGCCTCTTCGGCTGACGTCCGAGGGCGGTTCCCGGTTCCCGGCCCGTTGCGGTCCTCCGCTCCGGCCGGTGCCGGGACCCGCCGCGGCTCCTCCTCCCCCGGCCGGACCGGACTTCGGCCGCGCGGGCGGGAGCGGGAAGGCTCAGGAACCGTAGAACACCTCGTCGACCACCGCGCGGGCCCGCCGGGTGACCCGTCGGTAGCCGTCCAGCATCTCGCCGACCTGGCCCGGACCGTAGCCCAGGTAACGCCCCACGGCGGCGAGTTCGCGGCCGTCGGAGGGGAAGGTGTCCCCGGCCCGACCGCGCACCAGCATCACCGCGTTGCGCACCCGGGAGGCGAGCACCCACGCCTCGTCGAGGACGGCCGCTTCCTCACCGCCCAACAGCTCCGCCGCGCGGGCCGCCGCCAACGCCTCACGGGTCCGGGTGGTGCGCAGGCCCGGTTCCGCCCAGCCGTGCCGCAGTTGGAGCAGCTGCACCGTCCACTCCACGTCCGAGAGTCCGCCGCGCCCCAGCTTGGTGTGCAGCGTGGGGTCCGCGCCCCGGGGCATCCGCTCGGACTCCATCCGGGCCTTCAGCCGCCGGATCTCCCGGACCGCGTCCACCCCGACGCCCTCCGCCGGGTACCGCAGGGGGTCGACCAGTTCGATGAACCGCTGCCCCAACGCGACGTCCCCGGCCACCGGTTCGGCGCGCAGCAGGGCTTGTGCCTCCCACACCAGCGACCAGCGCCGGTAGTACGCCGCGTACGAGCCGAGGGTCCGTACCAGCGGTCCGCTCTTGCCCTCGGGGCGCAGGTCCGCGTCGATGAGCAGCGGCGGGTCGGCGCTGGGGATCTGGAGCAGTCTGCGCAGTTCGGCGACGACGGTGTTCGCGGCCTTCGCGGCGACCTGTTCGTCCACGCCGGCGCGCGGCTCGTACACGAACAGGACGTCGGCGTCGGAACCGTAGGACAGTTCGTGCCCGCCGAAGCGCCCCATGCCGATGACGGCGAACCGGGCGGGCAGTTCGTCGCCCCAGCCGGCGCGGACGACCGCGCGCAGCGTGCCGGCCAGGGTCGCGGCCGTCAGGTCGGAGACCGCCCCGCCCACCAGGTCCACGAGGGCGCCCTGATCGGCGACGGCGGGCTCCTCCTCGGTGCCGTAGGAGGAGACGATGTCGGCGGCGGCGGTGCGCAGGAGCTCCCGGCGGCGCACCCCGCGGGCCGCTCCGACGGCCTGTTCCACGCCGTCCGCGCGGCGGACGGCGGCCAGGACCTCCTGTTCCAGCGCGGCCCGGCCCCGGGGGCGCAGTCCGCTGGGGTCACCGAGCAGGGCCACCGCCTCGGGGGCCCGCAGCAGCAGGTCCGGGGCCAGTCGCCCGGCGGACAGCACCCGGGCCAGGTTCTCCGCCGCGGCGCCCTCGTCCCGCAGCAGCCGCAGGTACCAGGGGGTCTTGCCGAGCGCGTCGGACACCTTGCGGAAGTTCAGCAGCCCCGCGTCGGGGTCGGCCGAGTCCGCGAACCAACCGAGCAGCACCGGCAGCAGGGTGCGCTGGATGGCGGCCTTGCGGCTCACCCCCGAGGCCAGCGCCTCCAGGTGCCGCAGTGCCGACGCCGGGTCGGCGTACCCGAGGGCCACCAGCCGTTCCCGGGCCGCCTCGGTGCTCAACCGGGCTTCCCCCGGGGCGAGTTGCGCCGCGGCGTCGAGCAGCGGGCGGTAGAACAGCTTCTCGTGGAGCCGCCGCACCATCGAGGTGTGCCGCCGCCAGGCCCGGTCGAGTTCCGTGATGGGTTCGGTGCGCATGCCGAGCGACCGGCCGATGCGGCGCAGATCGGCGTCGTCCTCGGGGACCAGGTGGGTGCGGCGCAGCCGGAACAGTTGGATGCGGTGTTCCAGGGTCCGCAGGAAGCGGTAGGCGTCATCGAGTTGGGTGGCGTCGACCCGGCCGACGTACCCGCCGCGGGCCAGTGCGTCGAGCGCGTCCAGGGTGGTGCCGCTGCGCAGGGAGGTGTCGGCGCGGCCGTGCACCAGCTGGAGGAGCTGCACCGCGAACTCGACGTCCCGCAGCCCGCCGGGGCCCAGTTTGAGTTCCCGGTCGACCTCGCCCGCGGGGATGTTCTCGACCACCCGCCGCCGCATCTTCTGCACGTCGGCGACGAAGTTCTCCCGTTCGGCCGCCTGCCACACCAGGGGCGCGAGCGTGGCGACGTAATCGGCGCCGAGTTCCTCGTCCCCGGCGACCGGTCGGGCCTTGAGCAGGGCCTGGAACTCCCAGGTCTTCGCCCAGCGCTGGTAGTAGGCGAGATGGCTGGAGAGGGTGCGCACCAGGGGCCCGTTGCGGCCCTCGGGGCGGAGGTTGGCGTCGACGGGCCAGATGGTGCCCTCGACCGTGGTCTCGGAGCAGATCCGCATCAGGTGCGAGGCGAGCCGGGTCGCGGCGCGCAGCGCCTCGGCCTCCCCGCCGCCGTTGCCGTCGCGGCTGTCGTTGCCGTCGTGACTGCCGTGACTGCTGTCGGCGGCGGGCTCGGCGACGAAGATGACGTCCACGTCGGAGACGTAGTTCAGCTCGTGACCGCCGGTCTTGCCCATCGCGATGACCGCGAGCCGGCACTTGGCGGCGTCCTCGGGCGCCGCCGCGGAGGCCAGTCGCAGGGCGGCGCGCAGGGTCGCCGTGGCGAGGTCGGCGAGTTCGGCGGCCGTCTGGGCGACGTCGGTGGTCCCGCACACGTCGCGGGCCGCGATCGACAGCAGACACCGCCGGTAGGCGACCCGCAGCGACACGGGGTCGGTGGCCCCGGCCAGTTGGCGGGTGAACTCCCCGACGCCCGGGTGCAGGTCCTGCGCCTCGTAGGTGGCCAGGGCCAGCCAGTCCCGGGGGTGCCGGGCCAGGTGGTCGGCGAGCGCCTCGGAGGCGCCGAGCACCCCGAGCAGCCGGTCGCGCAGGGGCTTCGCCGTGATCAGGGTGTCCAGCAGCTCCCGGGCGCCCACCTCGTCCGGCTGGGCCTCCACCAGCCGGGAGAGTCCCAGCAGGGCGAGATCGGGGTCGGCGGTGCGGCTGAGCGCGTCGAGCAGCACCGGGTCGGCCCGCACCGGGGCGAGCGCCGCGCCGTCCAGCAGCCGTTCGGCCGCGGAGGGGTCGGTGAAGCCGTGCCGCAGCAGCCGGGTGAACGTGCTGCTCCTGCGCCCCTGGGGCACCGTCATCGCCGCGTCCCTCCGACCGCCGTCGCGGTGGCCCGACCGGGCGGTGCGCCCGCCGGCCCCGTGTTCCGTCCGTACCGTCCGTACCGTCCCGCCATCGTTTCGCCGCCCGTCCTTCCCGTGGTGCGGACCGTCCCGGAACCGGCCGGGAGATCACGCGGCACGCCGAGCCTACGTCGTGACCGATCGGTTCCGCCCGGGAGCACCGTCTACCCTGTGCCGCACCCCGTCGCCGGGGCGGGGGCCGGGCCGTGGCGAAGGAGCCGCACCATGTCGCAGGACGCACCGAGCGCAGAACTCAACGCCGACTTCAGTTCCCCGGGGGCGAAGCCCACCGAGTGGTCGCGGGTGGAGGAGGTGCTGTCCGGCGCGGGGGCGTTCTGGGTGTCGACGGTACGCCCGGACGGCCGACCGCACGTCACCCCGTTGATCGCGGTGTGGTGGGACGGCGCGCTGCACTTCGCGACCGGTCCCGGCGAGCGCAAGGCGCTGAACCTCGCGGAGAACCCGGAGGTGGTCCTCACCGCCGGCACACCCACCTGGGACGCCGGTACGGACGTGGTGGTGGAGGGCCGGGCCGAGCGGGTCACGGACGAGGCGGTGCTGCAGGAGCTGGCCGGCGCCTGGCAGTCGGCCTACGGGCCCGACTGGGCGTTCGAGGTGCGCGAGGGCGCCTTCGAGGCGGACGGCGGGGTCGCCTGGGTGTTCCGGGTCCCGCCGCGCACCGTCTTCGCCTTCGCCAAGGGGGAGCCGTTCGGCCAGACCCGCTGGCGGCTGGGCTGATCGGTCCGGTCGACGGAAGCCGGGCCCCGCATTCCCCGACGGCGGGCCCGGCCGTTACGGCAACCCGGATCAGCAGGCAGTATGGGCACTGAGCCACGGCGGGCGGCCGGTCGCGCACAGTCGGCCCCACGCCCGAAACGTGCCCGAAACCGTGTGAGGGGATGCTCGTGACCGGACCTTGTCCCATGGCACCGGAGCACGCGGCCTGACCAGCAAGGATGGGTGGAAGTCGACAATGGACAAGCAGCAGGAGTTCGTGCTCCGCACGCTGGAGGAGCGCGACATCCGGTTCGTACGCCTGTGGTTCACGGACGTGCTGGGCTTCCTGAAGTCCGTCGCGGTCGCGCCCGCGGAGCTTGAGCAGGCGTTCGACGAGGGCATCGGCTTCGACGGTTCCGCCATCGAGGGCTTCGCCCGGGTGTACGAGTCCGACATGATCGCCAAGCCCGACCCGGGGACCTTCCAGGTGCTGCCGTGGCGCGCGGAGGCACCCGGGACGGCCCGGATGTTCTGCGACATCCTCATGCCGGACGGTTCGCCGTCCTTCGCGGACCCCCGGTACGTGCTCAAGCGGGCCCTCGCCAAGGCGTCCGACCTGGGCTTCACCTTCTACACCCACCCCGAGATCGAGTTCTTCCTGCTGAAGGACCGGCCGCTGGACGGTTCCCGGCCGACGCCGGCCGACAACTCCGGCTACTTCGACCACACCCCGCAGAACGTCGGCATGGACTTCCGCCGCCAGGCCATCACCATGCTGGAGTCGATGGGCATCTCGGTGGAGTTCAGCCACCACGAGGGCGCCCCGGGGCAGCAGGAGATCGACCTGCGGTACGCGGACGCGCTGTCCACCGCGGACAACGTCATGACCTTCCGGCTGGTGATGAAGCAGGTCGCGCTGGAGCAGGGCGTGCAGGCGACGTTCATGCCGAAGCCGTTCTCCGAGCACCCCGGTTCCGGGATGCACACCCATCTGTCCCTCTTCGAGGGCGACCGCAACGCGTTCTACGAGTCCGGTGCCGAGTACCAGCTCTCCAAGGTGGGGCGCTCCTTCATCGCGGGCCTGCTGCGGCACGCCGCGGAGATCTCCGCGGTCACCAACCAGTGGGTCAACTCGTACAAGCGCATCTGGGGCGGCTCGGAGCGCACCGCGGGTGCGGGCGGCGAGGCGCCCTCGTACATCTGCTGGGGCCACAACAACCGCTCCGCGCTGATCCGGGTGCCGATGTACAAGCCCGGCAAGACCGGCTCGGCGCGGGTGGAGGTCCGTTCCCTGGACTCGGGGGCGAACCCGTACCTCTCGTACGCGGTGCTGCTGGCCGCGGGCCTCAAGGGCATCGAGGAGGGCTACGAGCTGCCGCCGGGCGCCGACGACGACGTGTGGGCGCTGTCCGACGGGGAGCGCCGGGCGATGGGCATCGAGCCGCTGCCCCAGAACCTGGGCGAGGCGATCCGCCTCATGGAGCGCAGCGAGCTGGTCGCCGAGACGCTCGGCGAGCACGTCTACGACTTCTTCCTGCGCAACAAGAAGTCGGAGTGGGAGGAGTACCGCTCCGAGGTCACCGCGTTCGAGCTGCGCAAGAACCTGCCGGTGCTGTAGGCGCGGGTCAGGGGGCCGAATCGGCCCGGGACCCCGATCGGCCCGGGCCGTCCGCGGGCCGTCGGGCTCCGTGGATTGTCAGTGCGTTGTCGTAGCCTCATGGGGATTGATCTCCTCGATCCCACGGGGGTGGGCATGACGACGTGGCTTCTGGCGTGCAACCAGGAGATGTTCGCGCTCGACCGGTACCGGGAGGACGGGCACGGCCTCGAATCCTGGAGCGTCGGGCGGCACCTGACGGAGTTGGCCGCCGGCGATCGGTTCGTCATGTGGGTCACGGGGCCCCGCGGAGGGCTCGTCGGCCGGGGGCGCGTCACGGGTGTCCCGACGCAGCGGGCGAGCGCCCCGGACGAGTACTGGCAGCAGGACCCCGGAACGCGCTGGTACGCCCCGCTGGTCATGGAGGAATGGCTCGGCGAGGCGATCCCGCGGCAGCGGTTCACGGCGGATGCGCGCTTCGCGGAGCAGTCGCCGCTCGGCACCCTGTTCGCTGCGAACCCGCACCGGGTGACGGAGGGGCAGTGGGCCGCCTTCGAGGAGGCCTTCGCCGGCGGTCAGGTCGTGGACACCGCACCCGACTGGCACCTGCTGCCCGGCCAGACCATCAAGCGCAAGGAGCTGCACGACCGGTACGGCGGCAGCCGGCAGGGCGGTATCAGCAAGTGCGCCAAGTCGAAGAACGTGCTGCTGTTCAGCGACCCCAAGACGGGTCACCAGCACGGCTACTTCGACGCATGGGCCGAAGACGGCACGTTCCACTACACGGGAGAGGGGCAGACCGGGCCGCAGACCTTCGACAGCTTGGGGAACGCGTCCACGCGTGACCACGTGGGTCTGGGGCTCGCCCTGCGGCTCTTCGAAGGGTCGCGCGGCACGGTTCGGTACGTCGGCGCGTTCGCGGTGGACCCGGAGCAGCCGTACTCCTGGGGTGAAGCGCCGGAGACGGGGGGAGGCCCGCTGCGGCCGGTCATCCGCTTCCACCTGGCGCCGGTCGGCGAGGCCACGCAGCCGGCGGACGTCCCCGTCGGTTGCGGATATCGCGAGGCGGACGAGTCGGTCGAGCCGTCCCCCGCCCAGCACGGCCCTGCTGACGCGGATCTCGTCGGGAGGAACCTCAAGGCGCACCGCAAGCTGCAGAACGACTTGGCCAAGGCCGCTGCCGCGCGCGGACTGGAAGCCTTCTCGCCGGGCATCGCGGACCCCGACTTCGACCTGGGATGGCGGTGGAACACTGCCGAGCTGACGGTGTGCGAGGTGAAGTCGCTGACGCCGGCCAATGAGACGCGGCAGCTTCGGACGGGAATCGGACAGCTGCTCGACTACCACGACCGGCTCAGGGACCGGGCCACCTCCGTGCGGGCCGTCCTGTGGGTCGAGCGCGAGCCGTCGGACGCGCGGTGGGTCGCCCTGTGCGAGCGCGTCGGGATCACTCTCGCTTGGCCCGGCC
The DNA here is from genome assembly GCF_042724695.1 of Streptomyces sp. NPDC127068. NCBI lineage: Bacteria > Bacillati > Actinomycetota > Actinomycetes > Kitasatosporales > Streptomycetaceae > Streptomyces > Streptomyces sp. NPDC127068. The sequence continues at coordinate 112,046 of NZ_JBHXEN010000005.1, forward strand.
GTGAGGACGACGTGCTCATCTGATGTTCCTGCCGGTGGGGTCATCGCAGGTCACGACCCGTCCGGGCCCGCGGCGGCCGTCCGTGGACCCACCCCGGGTCCGCCCCCGCCCGGGGCCCGTACCGGCCCGGACGGGACATTGCGTCGGAGTGACGATTACACTGGTGGGGTGCCTCAACTACGTCTTGCCCTGAACCAGGTCGACTCCACGGTCGGCGCCCTCGCCAGCAACGCCGACGCGGTGCTCCGGTGGACCCGGCACGCCGCCGGGCAGGGGGCCCATCTGATCGCGTTCCCCGAGATGGTCCTGACGGGGTACCCCGTCGAGGACCTGGCGCTGCGCTCCTCCTTCGTGGAGGCGTCCCGCACCGCCCTGCGGGACCTCGCCCGACGCCTCGCCGACGAGGGCTTCGGGGAGATCCCGGTGGTCGTCGGCTACCTCGACCGCTGTGAGACCGCGCAGCCGAAGTACGGCCAGCCCGCGGGCGCCCCGCAGAACGCGGCGGCCGTCCTGCACGGCGGCGAGGTGGTGCTCACCTTCGCCAAGCACCACCTGCCGAACTACGGGGTGTTCGACGAGTTCCGGTACTTCGTGCCGGGCGACACGCTGCCCGTCGTACGGGTGCACGGGGTGGACGTGGCCCTGGCGATCTGCGAGGACCTGTGGCAGGACGGGGGCCGGGTGCCGGCCACCCGGAGCGCGGGGGCGGGCCTGCTGCTGTCGATCAACGCCTCCCCGTACGAGCGGAACAAGGACGACACCCGACTCGAACTGGTCCGCAAGCGCGCGCAGGAGGCCGGCTGCACCACGGCGTACCTGGCGATGATCGGCGGCCAGGACGAGTTGGTCTTCGACGGTGACTCCATCGTGGTCGACAAGGACGGCGAGGTCGTCGCACGGGCCCCGCAGTTCGCCGAGGGCTGTGTGGTGCTGGACCTGGAGCTGCCCGCGGCGAACGACGAGCCGCCGGCCGGGGTGGTGGACGACGGGCTGCGGATCGACCACGTGACGCTGTCCGCCGCGCCGCTGCCGCCCTACGAGGCGGAACTGACCGGAGGGTACGCGGAGCGCCTGGACGACGACGAGGAGGTGTACTCGGCGCTGGTCGTGGGGTTGCGCGCCTATGTCGCGAAGAACGGTTTCCGCTCGGTCCTCGTCGGGCTGTCCGGCGGGATCGACTCGGCGCTCGTGGCGGCCATCGCCTGCGACGCGCTCGGCGCGGAGCACGTGTACGGGGTGTCCATGCCGTCGAAGTACTCGTCGGAGCACTCGAAGGAGGACGCCGCGGAGTTGGCGCGGCGCACCGGGCTGAACTTCCGCACGGTGTCGATCGCCCCCATGTTCGACGCGTACATGGAGGCGGTGGAGCTGACCGGGCTCGCGGAGGAGAACCTCCAGTCCCGGCTGCGCGGCACCCTGCTGATGGCGATCTCCAACCAGGAGGGCCACATCGTGCTGGCCCCGGGCAACAAGTCGGAGCTGGCGGTGGGGTACTCCACGCTGTACGGCGACTCGGTGGGCGCCTACGGGCCGATCAAGGACGTGTACAAGACGACGGTGTTCCGGCTGGCCGAGTGGCGCAACCGGGCGGCGGTCGAGCGCGGCCAGGCCCCGCCGATCCCGGAGAACTCGATCAGCAAGCCGCCCAGCGCCGAACTCCGTCCGGACCAGGTGGACACGGACTCCCTGCCGGACTACCCGGTGCTGGACGGCATCCTCGACCGGTACGTGGACCGGGACCAGGGCGCGGACGCGATCGTGGCGGCCGGGTACGAGGCGGAGTTGGTGACGAAGACGCTGCGGATGGTGGACACCGCCGAGTACAAGCGGCGCCAGTACCCGCCGGGCACCAAGACCTCCGCGAAGGGCTTCGGCAAGGACCGGCGGCTGCCGATCACCAGCCGGTGGCGGGAGTCGGCCGCGGACGCGGAGTGAGTCCGGCCCGGCCCGGGGGCGTGCGCGTGCCCGGGCCGGAGGGGCACGCCCCGGATGGGGAAGCGCCCGGGGCAGGAGTCCGCGGGCAGGAGCGGGCGGCGGGGCTCAGAGCGTGATGCGGGCGGCGACCGGGAGGTGGTCGCTGGAGGTGCGGGGCAGGGTCCAGGACTTCACCGGTTCGACGCCCTTGACGAGGATCTGGTCGATCCGGGCCAGCGGGAACGCCGCGGGCCAACTGAACCCGAACCCGCTGCCCGCGGCGCCCTGGGTGGAACGCATCTGCGCGGTGACGCCGTTGAGGGCGCGGTCGTTCATGGTGCCGTTGAGGTCGCCGAGCAGCACCACCCGCTCCAGCGGTTCCCGGGCGATGGCCTCGCCCAACGCGTCGGCGCTCTGGTCCCGACGGCTGGCGGTGAAACCGGCGTTCAGCTTCACCCGTACCGACGGCAGGTGCGCGGTGTACACGGCGACGGGGCCCTGCGGCGCGGTCACCGTGGTGCGCATCGCCCGGGTCCAGCCGAGCTTGATGTCGACGGGCTTGGTCCCGCTCAGCGGGTACTTGCTCCACACCCCGACCGTGCCCTCGACCTCGTGGTAGCGGTAGGTGCTCTCCAGGACGCGGGAGTACACCGGCACGGCCTGCGGGGTCAGTTCCTCCAGGGCGACGACGTCGGCTCCGGAGGCGGCGACGCCCCGGGCGGTGGCGGCGGGGTCGGGGTTCTCGGCGTTGACGTTGTGGGTGACGACGGTGAGGTCCCCGCCGCTGCCCGTCTTGTCGGTGACGAGGCCGCCGAAGAGGTTCGCCCAGGTGACCGCCGGGACCAGCACCGCGATCAGCGCAGTGGCGGACTTGCGGACCACGGCCAGCAGGAACAGCACCGGCACGAACACGCCGAGCCACGGCAGGAACGTCTCGTTGAGGCTGCCGAGGTTGCCGATGGAGTTGGGGATCTGCGCGTGCAGGATCATCACCAGCGCGAGCAGCACGGCGATCCCGGTGAGGACCAGACCGCGCCGCCAGATCCCCGGATCGTCGCGCCAGCCGGTGAACAGGCGCCGCAGCCCGGAGGCGGGACGGCCGGTCCGCGTGTCGCCTTCGCCGCTGTCCGTGTCCGTCGCGTACGCCTGCTGCGCCATGGGGTCGCCTCACTGCCTGCTGTGCACTTCGTTGCCGCCTGTCATGACCCTAGGCGATGAACGCTGGTGTTCCCGCCCTCCCGCGGCGGCCTTACGGGCAGGAGAACGGCGAGGTGCCCCGCGGGGGTTCCGGTACGGGGGCAACCACCGTTCACTGTGACGAAATGCGCACACGTGCCCGGGCGCGGCGACCATACTGCGCCGAGCACGGGGTCGCCAGTAGGGCGACGGGAATCCGTGTCGCGGGGCCGTGACGTGGGGTCCTCCGGAAGGCGCCCGCCCGGGAACGCTCCGGCGGCGCCCGTCCCGGCTCCCCCGGGGCGCCCGTCCGATCGATCGCAGCGGAGCGGGGCCCACGGGCCCGGGGTGACGGGAGTGCCCGGCCGGGTCGGGGGGGGGAGCGGCGGCGCACCGGGCCGATGCACCGCACCGGCGGCACCCGACTACCGCGGGGCGACCCGAGGTGCCACCATGGAGGTGATCCGGGGACGCCGTCAGGGCGCCTCGAGATGACATGAAGGAGCCGTTGCGATGACGCAACACGTGGCTGCCCGTACGGCCGGTCAGGAAACCGCACCACCTCCCGCCGACGACGGCAGGACGCTCTACGGGGGCAAGGGCACCCGTCGCATCACCGTCCGGGACATCGCCCTCGCCAAGGAACGCGGCGAGAAGTGGCCCATGCTCACCGCCTACGACGCGATGACCGCGTCCGTCTTCGACGAGGCCGGCATTCCGGTCCTCCTGGTGGGCGACTCCATGGGGAACGTCCACCTCGGGTACGAGACGACCGTACCGGTGACGATGGACGAGATGACCGTGCTGGCCGCAGCCGTCGTGCGCGGCACCAAGCGGCCCCTGATCGTCGCCGACCTGCCCTTCGGTTCGTACCAGGAGGGCCCCACCCAGGCGTTGCGCAGCGCGATGCGGCTGGTCAAGGAAGCGGGCGTCGGCGCGGTGAAGCTGGAGGGCGGGGAGCGCTCGCACCGCCAGATCGAGTTGATCGTGGAGGCCGGCATCCCCGTGATGGCGCACATCGGGCTCACCCCGCAGTCCGTCAACACCATGGGCTACCGGGTGCAGGGCCGGGGCGAGGAGGCGGCCCAGCAGCTGCTGCGGGACGCCAAGGCCGTCCAGGACGCGGGCGCCTTCGCGGTCGTCCTGGAGCTCGTTCCCGCCGAACTCGCCGCCGAGGTGACCCGCACGCTCCACGTCCCGACGGTGGGCATAGGCGCGGGCCCGGACACCGACGCCCAGGTGCTCGTCACCACGGACATGCTGGGCCTCACCAGCGGACGCATGCCCCGTTTCGTGAAGCAGTACGCGCAGCTGCGCTCCGTGATGGGGGACGCGGCCCGCGCCTTCGCCGACGAGGTCATCGACGGGGCGTTCCCCGCCGAGGAGCACTCCGTCCACTAGCAGCACCCCGTGACCGGTGCGGCGGCGGCGCCGTCGGACCGGTCCCACCGGACCACTGCGGCACCGGGACAGCCCGTCGATCCTCCCCCGTCGACGGGCTGTCGCCGTTCCCGCCTCGGGCGGCTGCTCGGCGCCCGCCCGCTGACGGTACGATCCTCCTACTGCCTGCCCGGACGGCGGGTTTCCCACAGTGACGGGGCCGCGTTCCAACCGGCCCGTTTCCCACGTGGTTTGAGGAGGATTCCCGGGTGTCTTCGCGTCGACTGCCCTCGTGGGCCTGGGTCACCGGCCTACTCAGTGCGGCCCTGGTGGTCGTGGTGGGGCTGGCCGTACGGGTCGAGCCCCTGCCCAAGGGCGGGACCGGAGCCGCGGGTGCAACGGCGAAGCCGAGCGCCACGGCCGGCGCCGAGAAGAAGAAACCGGCGGCGGCGCACCCCGTGCCCGAGGAGTCGGGGCAGGGACGGCGGGTGGTGTACTCGCTGGAACTGCGGCGGGTGTGGCTCGTCGACGGTCAGGACAAGGCGCTGCGCACCTTCGAGGTGTGGCCGGGGTCGGTCCACCCGGCGGAGGGTCCGTACAAGGTCTTCTCCCGGCTGGCGACCGGCACCGGCACCGACGGCGTGAAGGTCGCGAACGTCGTGTACTTCGCCCGTAGCTCCAAGGTGACCATCGCCTTCTCCAACGCGGTGGACGGCGCCCGGCCGAAGGTCGACCTCGGGGTCCAGACCGGAGCGGTGCGCCAGGGGGTCGCCGACGGCGCGGCCCTGTGGAAGTTCGCCCCCGAGGGCACCCCCGTCCACGTCGTCACCTGACGCTCCCGGTGGCCCCGCCGACCGGCGGGGCCGCCGGGCACCTGTCGGTGATCTGTCGGCGATCTGTCGGTGGCGGGTGACAGCGTCGGGGTCATGACACGCATCGACGCATCCACAGGCAGCTCCGCGGAGGAGCTCGCGGTCTCCGTACGGGGGCTGGTCAAGCACTACGGGCCGGTGAAGGCCCTGGACGGCGTCGACCTCGACGTCCGCGAGGGCACGGTGATGGGGGTCCTCGGGCCCAACGGCGCCGGGAAGACCACCCTGGTGCGCTGCCTGGCCACGCTCATCGTCCCCGACGCGGGCACCGCGGTCGTCGCCGGCCGGGACGTGGTCCGCCAGCCCTACGCACTGCGCCGCCGCATCGGCCTCACCGGTCAGTACGCCTCGGTCGACGAGAAGCTCACGGGCCGCGACAACCTGATCCTCATCGGGCGGCTCCTCGACCTCTCCCGCCGGGACGCCCGCGCCCGCGCGGACGCGCTGCTGGAACGGTTCTCCCTCACCGACGCCGCCCGGCGCCCCGCCCGGACCTACTCCGGCGGCATGCGCCGCAGGCTCGACCTCGCGGCGTCCATGATCGGCCGTCCCGCGGTCCTCTACCTGGACGAACCGACGACCGGCCTGGACCCGCACACCCGCAACGAGGTTTGGGACGAGGTCAAGACGATGGTCGACGAGGGCGTCACCGTGCTGCTGACCACCCAGTACATGGAGGAGGCGGAACAGCTCGCCCACGAGTTGACCGTCATCGACCACGGCAAGGTCATCGCGCACGGCGAGGTCCACGCGCTGAAGGCCCGGGTCGGCGGCCGGACCCTGCGGGTGCGCCCCGCCGACCCCAGTCAGTTGGAACCCGTCGCCGCCGCGCTCGACGACTCCGGCCTCATCGGGCTCGGCCGGGCCACCGTCGACCCCGGCACCGGGACCGTCCTGGTACCGATCCTCAGCGACGAACAGCTCACGGCCATCGTCGAGGTGTTGTCCGCCCGGCGGATCATGCTCGCCGGCATCTCCACCGAAATGCCCAGCCTGGACGAGGTGTTCCTGTCCCTCACCGGCCACCGTCCGGCCACCACGGAGCCCGTTCCCGCCCTTGAGGAGACCGCCGTATGAGCGCCGCGACCCTGACCGATCCAACCACGTCCACCACGTCCACCGAGCCCGCCCCGCACGGGAAGGACGACGGCCGGATCGGGCTGCGCGCCCATCTGCGGCACACCGGCGCCCTGGTCCAGCGGAACGTGCTGGCGATCCGCCAGGACCCCCAGTCGATCCTGGACGCCGTGCTGGCGCCGATCATCCTGACGCTGCTGTTCGTCTTCGTGTTCGGCGGCGCGATCTTCCCGACCCGGGACGCCTACGTCGACTACGTGGTGCCCGGCCTGATGGCGATGATGGGTCTGAACATCGCCATGGCCGTCGGCACCGGCTTCAACCAGGACTTCGGGACCGGGGTCATGGACCGCTTCCGGTCCCTGCCGATCGCCCGTTCCTCGGTGCTCATCGCCAAGATCGTGGTGGAGATCGGCCGGATGCTCATCGCCACGGCGATCCTGCTGGCCATGGGCTTCGCCCTCGGCCTGTCGGTGGAGAGCGTCGGCGGTCTGCTGGCCGCGATCGGACTGGCCGTGCTCTTCGGCTCCGCCCTGATGTGGATCTTCCTCACCATGGGTGTCGTGATGAAGAACGCGCAGGCCATCCAGAGCTTGGGCTTCCTGGTGTTGATGCCCCTCCAGTTCGGCTCGTCGATCTTCGCCCCGACGGACACCATGCCCGACTGGCTCCAGAGGTTCACCGACTACAACCCGCTGTCGGCGCTGGCGGACGCGGCCCGTTCCCTGATCAGCGGTGACGGCGTCGCCGGACACGACCTGGTGGTCGTGCTGGTCTGGACGGCCGTTCTCACCCTGGTGATGGCGCCGGTGGCGATCCGGAAGTTCCAGACCCGGACCTGAGGGGGCGCGGCCGGCGCCCGTCAGAGCAGGGCGGTGGCCGCCTCCAGGGTCATGGCGGCGCCCTCGGCACGGGCGGCGGCACCGTCCGCCTCGCCCAGGGCCGCCCGGACGGCGGCCTCCGTGCGGGCCATCGTCTCCCGCTCGACCACCGAGTAGTGGTGTCCGGCCGGCCGCAGCGCCGCGTGCACCCCGAGGAGCCGGGCGGCGTCCCGCATCTGGGCGCCGCCGTCCCGCTCACTGAGCAGGAGGGCCCCGACCAGCATGTTCGTGGCCACCAACTGCGGGGCCATCATCAGGCAGATGGGGTCGCCGGAGCGCTCCAGCGCGGTGCGCAACAGCGCGGTCGCGGAGTCGTACCGCCGGTCCAGTACGTCGAGCCAGCCCTCGATCCCGGTGATGTAGGAGTCGAAGACCACGAACCTGACGGCGCCGAACTTCTCCCGCAGCGACCGCACCTGGGCCCGCGCCTGGGGCACCCGCCCGGTGCGCCCCAGGTGCACCGCGAGGAAGATCCGGGCCGCGGGCATGGCGCCCGTGACGTTGTCCTGTTGCTCGTCGGCGATCTCGCGGAGCACGGCCTCCCCCTGGTCGGCCCGCTCCCCGCTCTCGATCCAGGCGCCCCCGAGCCGGGCCCGCAGCACGGCCACCTGCCCGTGGGCACCGAGGCCGCGGGAGAGGACGATGGCCTCCTGGTAGTCGGCCGCGGCCCGCGTGAAGTCGCCCCGCCGCTCATAGGTCTCGGCCCGTGCGGACAGCGCCTCCGCCGCGCCCCACGCGTCACCGACCTCACGGAAGATCCCCAGGGCCTCGTCGGCGTCCCGAAGGGGGTCGTTGCCCCGGTCGGACCCGCTGGCTGCCATGTTCGCCCGCATGTGGAGGGCGTGGGCCAGTTCCCAGGTGTGGCCGTAGGTCCGGCAGGCCTCGACGGTCCCGTCGATGACGCCCGCCGTCGCTTCCCTGTCCTGGGTGAGGAGCACCGCGAAGAACCACAGGTAGCCGGGGTAACGGCAGGTCTGCGGCAGGCCCGGCCGGTACGAGGCGACGACCCCCTGCAACCGGGCCGTCGCCTCCTCGGTCTGCCAGGCGCCGAACTCCATGTCCATGCAGGCGAGGTGGACGAGGTGGACACCGCGCCGGGCCTCCGCCAGCACGTCCGGCGCCATCGGCGGGGGCGCCGCGATCGGCGAGCGGTGCAGCGGACGGGCCGGGGTCACGGGCGCGGTGAAGGGGTCGGGGCCGAGCGCCCCGGCCTCCCGCGCCCAGGTGCGGGCGTCACCGCGCAGGTCGTGGATCTGCCAGAACCAGGCGAGGGACAGCACCAGGCACAGGGCCTCCTGTTCGTACCGGGCCGCGACGGCGTGCCGCAGGGCGGTGCGCAGGTTCTCGTACTCGGTGGTGAGCCGCTGGATCGCCGCGAGTTGTCCGGCGCCCCGCAGCAGCGGGTCGGTGGTGCGGGCGAGTTCGCGGTAGTGGACGAGGTGGGCGCGTTCGGTGGCGGTCCGCTCGCCCGCCTCGTCGAGGCGTTCCGCCGCGTACTCGGCGACGGTCTCCAGGAGCCGGTACCGCATGGTCGCGTCCGGGCCGGGCCCGGCCACCACCAGGGACTTGTCGACCAGGGAGCCCAGGACGTCCAGGGCGGCGGGTCCGCCCACCGCCTCGGCCGCCGCCAGGTCCCAGCCACCGGCGAAGACGGCCAGCCGCCGCAGCACGGTGCGCTCCTCGGCGTCGAGCAGTTCCCAGGACCAGTCGACCACCGCGCGCAGCGTCTGTTGGCGGGGCAGCACGGTGCGGGCGCCGCCGGTCAGCAGCCGGAACCGGTCGTCCAACCGGTCGACTATCTGACGGGGCGTCAGCATCCGGAGCCGGGCCGCGGCGAGTTCGATGGCGAGCGGCAGCCCGTCCAGCCTGCGGCAGATCTCGGCGGCGGCCGGATCGTCCGCGATGCGGAGGCCGGGGCGGGCCGCGGCCCCCCGGTCGGCGAGCAGCCGCAGCGCGAACGGCTCGGGCAAGGGCTCCACGGGCCGTACGAACTCGCCCGGCACGGCGAGGGGTTCCCGGCTGGTGGCGAGGACGGTCAGCCCCGGGCAGTGGGCGAGCACGTGGGCGGCGAGCCGGGCGGCGGCGCCGATGACGTGCTCGCAGTTGTCGAGGACCAGCAGCAGTCGGCGTGATCGGCAGTACTCGGCGAGCCTGCGCAGCGGATCGTGGGGGTGCTGTTCGGTGGCGGCCCGCATCTCCTCGGCGCCGCCGCCGCGCAGCACGGTCTCCCGGGCGCCGAGAGCGGTGAGCACCGCCTCCGGTACGTCGTCGGGGTCCTCGACCGGGGCGAGTTCCACCAGCCAGGTGCCGTCCGGGAAGTCGGCGGCGACGCTCTCGGCGGCTTCCCACGACAGTCGGGTCTTGCCGGCGCCGCCGGGCCCCAGCAGGGTGATGAGTCGGGCCCGGCGGAGGTCGTCCCGGATGGCGTCGATGTCCGCGGTCCGCCCGACGAAGGAGGTCAGCCGGGCGGGCAGGTTGCCGGGCCGGGCGGACGGGGCCGGCGTGGGTGAGGGTCGGCCGGTGGGGGTCGGCTCGGCGGCCGTGCGCAGGAGTTCCTGGTGCAGGGCGCGCAGTTCGGGCCCGGGTTCACTACCGAGGCGTTCGGCGAGTTCCGCGCGGACGGCGCCGTACGCGTCGAGTGCCTGGGCGGTGCGTCCGGAGTCCCGTAGGGCGCGGATGCGCAGCGCCTGGAGCGGTTCGTCCAGGGGCTGTTCCGCACAGAGCGCGGTCAGTTCGGGCAGCGCGGCGTGCACGTCCCCGAGGGCGACGACGGCGGCGAGGCGGTCCCGGTGCGCGGCGAGGCGCAGGGCGGACAGCCGGGCGGCGTCGGCGGTGCGGTCGGGGAGGTCGGCGAGCGCGGGGCCGCGCCACAGGTCGAGCGCCTGGTCCAGGACCTCGACCGCCTTGCCGGAGTCGCCCTCGGTGAGGGCGCGGGCGCCCTCGGAGGCCAGCCGTTCGAACCGGTGCAGGTCGACCCGGTCGGCGTCCACGCGCAGCCGGTAGCCGCCGGCCGTGGAGGCGACGGTGTCGGCGCCGAGCCCGCGGCGGAGCCGTCCCACGAGGGCCTGGAGCGCCCCGGTGGCGTCGGCCGGGGGGTCGGCGCCCCAGACGTCGTCGATCAGCAGCGACACCGGGACGGTCCGGTCCGGCCGCAGGGCGAGCGAGGTCAACAGGGCACGCAGCCGAGCGCCACCGACGGGGAGTACGGTTCCGTCGGCACTCAGTGCCTGGGTGGGGCCGAGGATGCGGTAGTGCACGGACCCATTGTCCCCCGTCGCGGGGACGGGCCCGCGCCCGGAACCTCCGTCCCGTGGTGGGACGTTCTCCCCGTGGACCGGTACGGTCGGGCAGGCGGTGGCCTCCGGGCGGCCGTCGGTCCGCGGCGGATGCCGGCCCGGTGCCGTGTACCGCCCCGTCCGTACCCAGGAGACGTGTGAGATGACCACCGCTACGATCCCCCGCGGCGACCGCCGGATCAGCCCCGTGTTCCTGGGGATCGTCGCCGTGACCGCCGTCGCGGGGTGGGCGACCTGGACGGACTTCGCCGAGGTGCCCGGTCTCGCGGTGTTCCTGTTCGTGACCGGTGCGTGGATCGTCTCGCTGTGCCTGCACGAGTACGCGCACGCGCGCACCGCGCTGCACGGCGGTGACCTCACCATCGGGGCCAAGGGCTATCTGACGCTGAACCCGCTGAAGTACACGCACGCCCTGCTGAGCGTCGTGCTGCCGGTGGTGTTCGTGATCATGGGCGGGATCGGTCTGCCGGGCGGTGCCGTCTTCATCGAGCGCCACCGCATCCAGGGGCGCTGGAAGCACAGCCTGATCTCGGCGGCCGGGCCGCTGACGAACGTGCTGTTCGCCGTCGTGTGCACGGCGCCGTTCTGGCTGGACGTGCTGGACGGGGTCCCGGCGACGTTCCGCTACGCACTGGGGTTCCTGGCGTTGCTCCAGGTCACCGCGGCGATCCTGAACTTCCTGCCGGTGCCCGGACTCGACGGCTACGGCGTCATCGAGCCGTGGCTGTCGCACCGGGTGCGGCGCCAGGTGGAGCCGTTCGCACCCTTCGGTCTGCTGTTCGTCTTCGCGGTGCTGTGGATCCCCGAGGTCAACCGGACGTTCTTCGACGTGGTCGACGCGCTGTTGCGCTCGCTGGGCGTCGGGGACCTGGAGACGTACTGCGGGTACGACCTGTTCCGGTTCTGGCGGGACACGAATCCGCTGTGCGAGGCGCCGTGAGCCCCGCGGGGGATCAGCCGCCGCCGGTCGGGGCGGTGCGGGCCCGCAGCCGGTCGCGCCGCACGTAGTACCAGGCCATGTTGGACGACAGTCCCGCCATCAGCACCCACAGGACGCCGAGCCAACTGCCGTTGACGAACGACACGACCGCCGCGGCGACGGCGAGCAGGCAGACCACGAGGGCGAAGAGGGCGAGGCGGGACATGGGGGTCGGCTCCTGTCGGGGGACACTGCTTCGCTCCAGTGTCCCCCATCGTCCCCGGGCCGCCCGCACGCCCCCCGCGCGCCCACCGGGCCCGGCGCCCGTTCGGCTGACGGCCGGGCCGGCCGGGACGCGCGCCGCCGGTCAGACGTCCGTGACCCGCAGTCCGGCGTGCGCCTTGTAGCGACGGTTGACGGAGATCAGGTTGGCCACCAGCGACTCGACCTGATGGGCGTTGCGCAGCCGACCGGCGAACACCCCGCGCATCCCGGGGACGCGGCCGGCGAGGGCCTGGACGACGTCGGTGTCGGCGCGGGACTCCCCGAGCACCATGACGTCGGTGTCGATCTCCTCGATCGAGGCGTCCTGGAGGAGGACCGCCGACAGGTGGTGGAAGGCGGCGGTCACCCGGGACTCCGGGAGCAGCGCGGCGGCCTGTTGGGCGGCGCTGCCCTCCTCCGGCTTGAGCGCGTAGGCGCCCTGCTTGTCGAAGCCGAGCGGGTTGACGCAGTCGACGACGATCTTGCCGCGCAGTTCGTCGCGCAGCGACTCCAGGGTCTTGGCGTGGCCGTCCCAGGGCACCGCGATGATCACGACGTCGCTGCGCCGGGCGCACTCCGCGTTGTCGGCGCCCTCGATCCCGAGGCCGAGTTCCGCGGCGGCGGCCTCGGCCCGTTCCGCGGCCCGGGACCCGATGACCACCCGCTGGCCGGCGCGGGCCAGCCGGTAGGCGAGGCCGCGCCCCTGGTCGCCGGTGCCGCCGAGCACTCCGACGACGAGCCCGGAGACGTCGGGCAGCTCCCGGGGGTCCTTGGCGGGCGCCTTCGCGGGAGGGGGTGTGGGGGAAGCGGACGGTGCGCTCTCGGTGGAAGTCATGCCCCGACCCTATGCGCCGCGGTGATCTCGTTCAGCGTGGCGGACCTCACGGCCGCGCACGGCGGAGGTCGGGCCGCCGCCGACTGCACCGCCCACCCGGCCCGCCAACGGCTCGCGGCCCAACTGCCCGGCCCGTAGGTTGCGTTCGGTGCGAGACGGCCGGGCTCAGACCACCGTGGTGATGCAGAACGGGTGGCCCGCGGGGTCCAGCAGGACCCGCCACCGGTCGGGTTCCGGCTGGGCCGCGGGCTCGACGGCCCCCAGCGCGAGCAGCCGGGCCTGGGCGGCGTCCAGGTCGTCGACCCCCAGTTCCAGGTGGGCCTGCTTCTCCTGGGAGGGGTCCGGCCAGGTGGGGCGCCGGTAGTCGACCAGGCGGTTGAGCCCCAGTCCGACCGAGCCCTCGCGGGCGAGCAGGACGAAGTCGTCGGTGGAGTAGGCGACGGGCAGGTCGAGGGCCTCGCCGTAGAAGCGGGCCAGTTCGGCGGGGTCCGGGCAGTCGAAGGTGACCACCGAGAAGCGGATCGCGGGTGCGGGTGCGGGTGTCGTGCCAGTGCTCATGCGGCAGACGCTATGACGCGTAGAGGACGGCTGCGGTCCTGATTCGCGAGGGCCAACGGGTGAGGGAGGTGTGCGGGCGGTTGGCCCGCACACCTCCCTCGGGGTGCGCTCATCGGTCACCGGGTGATCGGGTGCCGGTCAGGGTGGGTCGCGCCGGTCGAGCCGGTGCGGTGCTTCGTCGGGCGCGTCGCCGGGTCGTCCGTGTGGTTCCCCCGACGTTCTGGTCCCCCCGGATTCCCCCCGAGGCGAGTGACGGCACGACCGGGGCCGTGCGCTTCACGTGTGCGGACGTCCGCCGTCCGCCGTGGACCGGGCTTCGCGCCCTCACGTCACGACGGTCGCGCTGCCGGGGAGCGGCCGGGCAGCGGTGGCGTCGTGGCGGATCACTCCCGGGTGGGTGCCCGGGAACCCTGACCGCAGCGGCGGCCGGGAGCGGCGAGGACTCAGCCGCGCAGGACGCGGCCGTCCTTGTCGGTGCGGTCGCTGCTCGTGAGGAACAGGATTCCGTCGATGAGGGCCCATATGCCCAGACCACCGCAGGTGAGGAGCTGAGCGACACCGACGCCGACGGAGCCGACGTAGAAGCGTCCGATGCCGAGCGTGCCCAGGAACAGCTGGAGGATGCCGGCGACGATCTTGGACTTGTCCGAGTAGGGACGGCCCTGGGGGTCGTACCCGAAGGGGGCGTCAGGCGTGGGGACGGCCATGAGTGTTTCTCCTGGTTTGAGCGGAACTGGTACCGAATCTGATTGTTCCGGTACGAACGCAGGAGGAAAGCCCGGCGTAGACCGCCGCACTCTGCATCGCCCCCCTGTGACGTGGCAGCGTAAAGAGCGCGACCCCCCTGGCGGGAGGGGGCGGGGGAGATCGTGCCCGTACCGTGATCAAACCAGTGATTCACGACACTCTTCCGACGGGTAGCCGTGACCGTCGTTCGGCGGGACCCGGCAACCGTGCGCGAGGTCACACGGCGCGCACGATCACACGGTGTTGCGCACCACGGTCCACAGCACCGCGACGGAGAGGATCACGATCTGGGTCCGCCGGCCGAACGCGGGCCGCCAGCGACGTCCGCGCAGCCCCTCGAACGCCCAGCGGCCCAGGAGCGCCAGGGCGAAGGGCGCGGCGAGCAGCAGCATCCGGTTGTCGGCCCAGGCTGCGGCGAAGTGACCGTGCATCAGGTCGTAGACCATGCGGGTTCCGCCGCAGGCGGGGCAGAGCAAGCCGGTGACCAGGCGGAACGGGCAGCGCGGCAGGAACTGGCCGCCCTCGTGCGGATCGGTGACGTACAGGTAGCCGGCGCCCAGTAGCCCGGCGGTGAGCACCACCACGGGTGCCACCGCCGGGTTCCGCAGGAGCCGCGCCGCCGCACCGCGCGCGACCGGGGTGTCAGCCGCCACGCAGCGGCCGTCCCTGGGAGTCGGTCGTGTCGCTGCCGGCGAGGATGACGATGCCGTCGATGAGGGCCCAGATGCCCAGACCGCCGCAGGTGAAGAGCTGGGCGAGACCCAGACCGACGTGACCTATGTAGAAGCGGCCGACGCCGAAGCTGCCCAGGAGCAGCGAGAGCACGCCGGCGACGACCTTCGACTTCTCGGAGTACGGACGGCCCATGGGGTCGTAGCCGTAGGGGGCGTTGGGGTCACCCGTGTACGTGCCCGGGGGCACGTAGCCGCCCTGCTGCGGGTACCCGTAGCCGGCCGCCTGCTGCGGATAGCCGTAGCCGGGCTGCTGCGGCGGGGCCTGCTGCTGGTAGGGGTTGGGCGTGGGGGCACCGTACGGGTTCTGGTCGTTCGGGCCGGTGCCCGGGTAGCCCGGGTGGCCGGACGGGGGCTGGGGAGGCTGCTCGCTCAAGGCTCCTGCTTCCGGTGCGCGCTGACGCGCTGACGGGGACGAAATCTCGGGTCATCTTGCAGGACGGAACGGCCTCGGGGAAATCCCCGGACGGTGGAGGCCCGCAGTCCGGTACGGGGGGTGACGTCCGTGACGGGACGGTCCGGGTGGACGGGGGAATTCCGGCCGGGTCGACCGGCGGGGGCGGAAATCCGTTTGCCGGCGGTCGGCTCACCCCGGAGGATGGGGACGCGTGACTCCCGACCCCGTCAGGCCCGACGAACCGCCGCAGTCCGTCACTCCGGGGGCCCCGGCGCCTGCGGACCCCGCCCCGCCGGGTCGGCTCCGCTCCCTGTTGCCCGACCTCGCGCCCTGGCGGTCCACCCCGGACTTCCGGCTGTTGTGGACCCAGGGCCTGATCACCTACTGCGGTGCGGCGATGGCCCTCATCGCGCTGCCCCTCCAGATCAAGGACCTGACGGGCTCCCCCTTGGCGGTCGGGGCGATGGGCGCGGTGGAGCTGGTGCCGCTGGTCGTCTTCGGACTGTACGGGGGCGCCCTCGCCGATGCGGTGGACCGCCGCAAGGTGATCGTCGCGACGGAGGCGGGGCTCGGGTTCCTGGCGCTGGTCCTCTTGGTGAACGCGTTGTTGCCGGAGCCGATGCTGTGGCCGCTGTACCTGGTGGCCGCGGGCGTCGCCGCGCTGGTCGGTCTCCAGCGTCCGGCGCTGGACTCGCTGATAGCCCGGATCGTCCCGCACGATCAACTCGCCGCGGCGGCGGCCCTCAACTCCCTGCGCTGGCAGGCCGGGGAGATCGCGGGCCCGACGCTGGCGGGGGTCGTCGTGGCGTTCTGGGGCAGCGCGGCGGCGTACGGGATCACCCTGTTCACGTTCGTGGTGTCGGTGGTGATGTGTCGACGTCTCGCTCCCGCGCCGCCGTCCCGCGACGCCGAGAAGCCGTCCCTGCGCGCGCTCACGGAGGGCGCGCGGTACGCCTGGTCGCGCCCCGTGCTGGTGGGCACGTACGCGATCGACCTCGCGGCGATGTTCTTCGCCTTCCCGAACGTCATCTTCCCCTTCCTCGCCGACGAGTTGGACGCCGAGTGGGCGCTCGGGCTGATGTACGCGGCGGGGGCGATCGGCTCGCTGGCCGTCAGCCTCACCAGCGGCTGGCTCTCCCGCTCCCGGCGGCACGGTCTGCTGGTGATCGGGGGCGCCACCCTGTGGGGGCTGTCCATCGCGGCGGCGGGCTGGTTCGAGACGGTGTGGCCGGTGCTGCTGTGCCTCGCGTTCGCCGGGGCCGGCGACCTGATCAGCGGGCTGGGCCGGAGCACCATCTGGAACCAGACGATCCCGGACCACCTGCGCGGCCGGCTGGCGGGCATCGAGGTGCTGTCGTACAGCGTGGGCCCGCAGCTCGGGCAGGTCCGCGCGGGCGCGATGGCGAGCTGGACGGGGACCCGGGCGGCGTTCTGGTCCGGCGGGCTGGCCTGCGTGGCCTCGGTCGCCCTGCTGTCGGCCACCCTGCCGAAGCTGTTCACGTACGACGCGGAGACCGATCCCGACGCCCTGCGCAAGAAGGCCGCGACCGCGGGGGCGTGAGGCGTCGGACGTGCGGGGGCGTCACGCCCCCGCACCTCGGACGGTTCCGCGTCACGGGGTCAGCGGTCGTCGTCCTCGCCGCGGGCCGCCGCATCGTGCCAGCGCGGGTCGTTCTCCCACTCGTGGTTGCGCTCGCGGGCGATCTCCATCGCCGCCCGGGCCTCCTCGGCGGAGGGGTACGGTCCGAGCCGGTCCTTGGCGGGACACTCGGGGCCCTCCTCCACCTTCTGGTGCTCCAGGCAGTAGTACCACTCGCCCGGCTTGCCCACCGCCCGCTTCTTGAACAGCGCCATGTGCCCATCTTCCTCTCCTGGCGCACATCGCGCCCGTCGCGCCCGGCGGGGTCCCGTGCACCGGGTCGGCACCCGCCGTTGCGGTACCGCTGACCGCCTACCCGGCAGATGTTCGGACCATGCCGCCCGGTCCGGGCTGGCTACACTCGCTGCATGTCTGCGCAGCCACTGCTCGTGCCCGGCGAGCTCTCCCCCACCCGTACCGTCCCGGGGCACATCATCCGTCCGGCGTACGTGGGCAAGCCCGGCCCCGCCCCTTACACCGGCTCCGAGGTCCAGGACGCCGAGACCATCGAGCGGATGCGGATCGCGGGCGGCATCGCCGCGCGGGCCATGGCCGAGGCGGCGAGCGCCATCGCGCCCGGTGTGACCACGGACGCGCTCGACCGGGTCGCGCACGAGTACCTGTGCGACCACGGCGCCTACCCGTCCACCCTGGGCTACCGGGGGTTCCCGAAGTCGCTGTGCACCTCCGTCAACGAGGTGATCTGCCACGGCATCCCCGACTCGACGGTGCTGCGCGACGGCGACATCGTCAATCTGGACGTCACCGCGTTCATCGGCGGGGTGCACGGCGACAACAACGCCACGTACTTCGTCGGGGACGTGGACGAGGAGTCGCGGCTGCTCGTGGAGCGGACCCGGGAGTCCCTGGACCGGGCGATCAAGGCGGTCCGGCCGGGCCGGCAGATCAACGTGATCGGGCGGGTCATCGAGTCGTACGCCAAGCGGTTCGGGTACGGGGTCGTCCGGGACTTCACGGGGCACGGCATCAACACGTCGTTCCACTCCGGCCTGATCGTCCCGCACTACGACAGTCCGCACGCCACGACGGTGATCCAGCCGGGCATGACGTTCACGATCGAGCCGATGCTGACTCTTGGCACGCACGAGTACGACCTGTGGGAGGACGGCTGGACGGTCGTCACGAAGGATCGTCGGCGGACCGCTCAGTTCGAGCACACGTTGGTCGTCACCGACAGTGGTACGGAGATCCTCACGTTGCCTTAGCCCTTCGGCTGCACCCGCTCTTGCTTGAGCCCGTTCCCGGTTTCTCGTCCGGGGGCGGGCTCTTCGCTGTGCGTCCCCCTGTCGGGAACCTGCGGGTGCGCGGTGGTTGCTCGCGCAGTTCCCCGCGCCCCTGAGGTGCGTCCCTGCCGGGGTGCGTTGTCCAGTGGGGCAGCGGCGAGCAACCACCGCGCACTCGCGGGTGACTTCACGCGGTTCCTACTTTCTCGATGGTTCTATAGTGCTAGTTAGCTAGATGAATAGAGAGGAGCGAGGGACAGCATGATCGAGTTCCACCTCGACACGCGATCGGGCGTGCCGCCCTACCGACAGCTCGTCGACCAGGTCCACCGGGCGCTACGGCTGGGCGTACTGACGGAGGGCGACCGACTGCCGACCGTCAAGGAGGTCGCCGCGCAGATGGCGGTGAACCCCAACACCGTGCTCAAGGCGTACCGCGAACTGGAGTACGCGGGCCTGGTCGCGCCCAGGCCCGGGGTCGGCACCTTCGTCACCCGCACCCTGGACGACACCGTCCACCCCGAGTACGAACCGCTCCGGCGCGAACTGGTCGACTGGCTGGCCCGGGCGCGGGCGGCGGGGCTCGCCGAGGAGAGCATCGAGGCGCTGTTCCAGAGCACGCTCGGGGACCGCACCGGTGACCCCCTGCCGGGGACCGGGGCCGCGCGGTGAACACGGCGCCGGCCCTGGAGGCCACCGGGCTCACCAAGCGGTACGGCCGACGCACCGCGCTCAGCGACTGCTCCCTCAGCGTGCCCGCCGGCCACGTGGTCGGCCTCGTCGGGCCGAACGGCGCAGGGAAGTCGACCCTGTTGCAACTCGCCTGCGGGCTGCTCACCCCCACCTCGGGCACCCTGCGCGTACTCGGCGAACGGCCCGGCAGCGGTCCCGCCCAGCTGGCCCGGGTCGGTTTCGTCGCCCAGGACAGTCCCGTGTACGCGCGGCTGACCGTCTCCGAGCACTTACGGCTCGGCGAGCGACTGAACCCGGGCTGGGACGCCCGGCTGGCGGCCCGACGGATCGCCCGGCTCGGCCTCGACCCCGAGCAACGGGCGGGGGGACTCTCCGGGGGCCAGCGCTCCCAACTCGCCCTCACCCTGGCCGTCGCCAAGCGGCCCGAGCTGCTGATCCTCGACGAACCGGTGGCCGCACTGGACCCGCTGGCCCGGCGGGAGTTCCACCAGGGACTGATGGAGCACGTGGCGGAGTACGGAACCTCCGTGATCCTCTCCTCGCACCTGATCGCCGATCTGGAGCGCACCTGCGACCACCTGATCACCCTGGTCGGCTCGCGGGTCCGACTCGCCGGGGACGTGGAGGACCTGCTCGCCACGCACTTCCGGCTCACCACCTCCCGTCGGGACCGCGACGCGCTGCCGCCGGGGCTGGAGGTGGTCCGGGAACAGCACACCGAGCGGCAGAGCACCTTCGTGGTGCGGTCGGTCATCGACGTGCCCGACCCGGCGTGGGAGATGGAGCCGCTCGGCCTGGAGGACCTCGTCCTCCTCTACATGGCCCAGGACCCGCAGGACCTGCCCACGGGCGCAGGCGGCAAGCAGGGCCGGGAACAGGGGGTCCGCTCATGATGTGGCTGACCTGGCGGCAGTTCCGGGTGCAGGGCGCCGTGGCACTCGGCGCGCTGGCGGCGTTCGGGGTCTTCCTGCTGATCACCGGCCGGAACATGCGTGCCGGCTTCGCGGAGATCCGGGCCGCCTGCGGAAACGGGTGCGGGGACTCGCTCAACTCGTACGTCCAGGAACAACAGACACTGGCCGGCCTGGTCTCCGTGGTGCTCATCGCGGCGCCCGCGCTGCTGGGAATGGTGTGGGGCGCTCCCCTGGTCGCACGTGAGGTGGAGAGCGGGACGCACCGGCTCATCTGGAACCAGAGCATCTCCCGGACCCGTTGGCTGCTGGTCCGGCTGCTGGTCGTGGGCGCCGCCGCGGTGCTGGTCACGGGGGTGCTGAGCCTGATGGTGACCTGGTGGGCCCGGCCGATCGACGCGATCGCCCAGGACCGGTTCACCCCGCTGGTCTTCGAGGCGCGCGGAGTGGTGCCGCTCGGGTACGCGGCCTTCGCCTTCGCGGTGGGGGTGTGCACCGGGCTGCTGGTCCGCCGCACCGTGGCCGCCGTGGTCGTCACGATGGTCGTGGTGTTGGGGGTGCAGGTCCTGGTCCCGCTGGCAGTGCGCCCGCACCTCATGACGCCGACCACCAAGACGGTGCCGGTGACCGGCTCCGAGGGCTGGTCCAAGTCCGGGATCACGGGCCTGGGCCTCCGGCACCGGGGTTCCGGCAGCGACACCCGCCTGGAGGTGACCATCTCGATGGCGGGCGACTGGGTGGTGTCCGGGCCGGGCACCGCCGTCGACGCCTCGGGGAAGGTCGCGAGGGGCGCGGAGATCTGCGCCCACCAGGGATTCCCGCCCCGGGCGGAGTGCATCGAGTCGATGAAGCTCTGGGTCGACGTGGCCTACCAGCCGAAGGACCGGTACTGGACGTTCCAGCTCCTGGAGACGGGGCTCTACGTGCTGCTCGCCGGCATGCTGACCTGGGGCGGCACGGCATGGCTGCGGAGACGTCCGGCCTGAGGGGGAACTGCTTCCCGGACGGGGGTGACCAACACACCCCCGTCCGGGTACATTTTTTCCCGACAGCCTGTCGGAATCCCGTTGACTTAGGTTAGCCTAACCATAGATGATCGGGGCACGCCGCTCCCCGTTCCCCGCTCGCCGGCTCTCGGAGGTCCCATGGACACGACGTCGTTCTCCTCGCTCATCCGCACCGCGTCCCAGGACGCCCACACCGAGGCGGAGACCTCCTCCTTCATGGGCGACCTGCTCGGCGGACGGCTCGGAATCGACGCCTACGCCCGCTACACCGAGCAGCTCTGGTTCGTGTACCAGGCGCTGGAGGACGGCGCGGACTCACTGCGCAGCGACCCCGTCGCGGGCCCGTTCGTGCAGCCCGAGCTGATGCGGCGCGAGGCGCTGGAGCGTGACCTCGCCCATCTGCGCGGTTCCTCCTGGCGCGCGGGTCTGACCCCGCTGCCCGCGACCACCGCGTACGCGGAGCGGGTCGCGCAGTGCGTGCGGGAGTGGCCCGCGGGCTACGTCGCCCACCACTACACCCGCTACCTCGGCGACCTCTCCGGCGGGCAGATCATCCGGGACCGCGCCGAGAAGGCGTGGGGCTTCGCCCGCAAGGGCGACGGCGTCCGGTTCTACGTCTTCGACGAGATCACCAACCCCGCCGCGTTCAAGCGGAACTACCGCGAACTGCTGGACGGGGTGCAGGCCGACGACCTGGAGAAGCAGCGGATCGTCATCGAGTGCAAGCGGGCCTTCGCGCTCAACACGGCCGTGTTCCACGCCCTGGGCGAGGAGTTCCCGCTCAGCGCCTGAGCCGTACCCACACGTCAAGGCCCCGCGCCCCGGTTCCGTCCGGGGGCGCGGGGCCTTCGCCGTGCACGCTAGTCGGGCAGCGGCACGTCCGACTGGACCAGCCGGACGCGGCCCCCGACCTCCACCCACCCGTAGGGCTGCGGGGCGGTCAGGAGCTGGGAACCGGAACCCTGGCGGATGTTCAGGGCGCGGCCCAGTTCCGCGGTCAGCAGCAGGGCCGCCGCGCCGGTCGCCTCGTCCTCGTGGATGCCGTCGTCACGGCCGGGGAAGGCCCGCGCCCTGATCCGGCCCGCCCGTTCGTCCTCCCACGCCCAGGCGTAGATCCACTCGCCGGGCGGGGGCACCTCCAGGGCGTCCACCTGCGCGGCCGACCCGTACTGCCGCAGGGTGCGTTCGGGTGCCCACTCGGGGAGCGCCTCGATCCAGGAGAACTCCCCGTCCTGGCGGGCGCCGACCACACCGGCGGGGGTGACGAGTTCGGGCACGTCCAGCAGCCAGGCCGCGCCGACGCAGGGGTGCCCCGCGAACGGGAGGCGCAGGGTGGGGCTGTAGATGTCGATCGCGCCGCGCTCGGGGTCGTCCACGAAGACGGTCTCGCTGAACCCGAGCTTGCCCGCGATCTTCTGGCGGGACGCCTCCTCGGGGAGGGGGGTGCCGTCCCGGACGACGCCCAGCTCGTTGCCGCCCCTGGTGCCGTCGGGGCCGCAGAAGACTCGTAGTACGTCGAGTTGGGTCACCGGTGCATTGTGCCTGGGCGGCCGGCCACTCGGAAATCCGGCGGCCGGCCCCGCGGACATCCGCCGGTGTGGGGGTGCACCCGCGCAGTTCCCCGCCTCCCTCCGGTGCGATCGGTTGCGTGTGCGTCGTTCTGCAACACGCGCCGGGAGGTGCGAAGTTCCCCGCGTCCCCGGTCGGTGCGTGCCGGTGGGCGTCCGGTGTCGCGCACGGTCGGTTGGGGGGTGGGGGGCTGGAAGGTCAGCGTTCATGATCGCAAAATGCGATTACAGTTCCGCTGTTTCCGCACGTCAACGGATTGGACAGGTACTTTGCGCAGACGCACCAGCCGAAGCCTCGTGGCCCTCGCCACCGCCGCACTGGGGGTGACCCTACTGACTCCCACGGCTGCCCAGGCGGAGGAGGTCACCACGGGCAACTACACGGCGACCTTCAACTACACCAAGCCGGAAGGCTCCTACGACACCTCGATCAGCACGGGCCTCAGCACCCTGATCGACCTCGCCAAGCCGGGCAGCACGCTGTACATGAGCATGTACATGCTCGGCGACAACTACGATCCCGCCGTTCCGAAGCCCCCCGAGATAGAGAAGAAGCTACTCGAGGCGCACAACCGGAACGTCACGGTGAAGGTCGTCGTGGAAGACACCACGAGCCAGCCGACGACCCTGATCAACGGCCTGACGGGGAACAGCAAGCTCACCCAGTGCTACAGGGGCTGCCTCAACGCCACCAACACCACCACTGCCATCAACCACAACAAGTTCGTCGTCTTCGACGCGCTGAACGACGGCCGCACCAACGTGGTCTGGCAGTCCTCCCAGAACATGACCCCGAGCCAGAACGGCGAGCTCAACAACGCCATCACCATCTCGGGCAACGCCTCCCTCGCGACCAAGTACCGTGCGGCCTTCAACCGGCAGGTCTCGCGCTCGACCGCTACCACCGACGCCGATTACGACAACGCCGTCGACGACCTGAACGCACCGGTGGAGGCGTACTTCTTCCCCCGGGCGGACGACATCGTCGCCGAGCAGATCAGGAAGGTGGACTGCGCCAGGAACGGCCGCATCCGGCTGTCGACCTCGTCGCTGAACGGGGACGTCAACAATCTGCGTCCCCAGCTCTACCAGGCCCTGCGGGATCAGCGCGCCGCGGGCTGTGTCATCGACGCCGTGGTCCGCGACGTGGACGGCCTCGACGGGAACGCCGGCGTCAACGACATGACCAAGACCAACGTCAACGCCTACGGCATGCGCCCCGGCGGCTGCCGTTACACCACGAAGCCCTCGTGCAACTACGGCACGGTGCACTCGAAGTACCTGCTCACCGAGTGGGAGAACGCCCAGGGCCAGCGCGTCCAGCGCACGTACACCGGTTCCCACAACTTCACCATGGGTGCCCTGAAGCGCAACGACGAGACCATGTTGCGCATCAACGATTCGGGCGTCTACGACGCGTACCTCGCCAACTTCAACAAGCTGCGGGCCTCCGTGGTCGACATCGACGCGGCCAAGTACGGCAGCACCTCCCAGCACTACTCGCGGGTCAATGCCGGTGCGGACGGTGACCAGCACGCCAGCGCCACCGCCTCGAACGGCTCCGGAACCTCCACGTACCTCGCGGTCGCGTACGAGCACGGCGACCGCCACAACCCCGCCGACACCCAGCTGGGCACCGATGTGTACCTGCGGATGTACAAGGACGGTTCGCCGCTCCGGTCGGAGACGAAGCTGAGCGTCTCCGGCTCCGCGGGAACCTCCTGGTCGCACCAGAAGCCCGACGTCGGGGTGGACCAGAACGGCAATGCGATCGTCGTGTGGGCGGAAGACGCCGACGGCAACAAGCACGCGAACATCCAGGTCCGCAAGATCGACCAGTTGGGCAACGTCACCGTGCTGCCCCGCCCGCACGCCTCCGCCGACGGTCACCAGCTGCGGCCCACGGTGGCGGTCGCGGATGACGGGTCCTACACGGTGGCGTGGGAGGACACGGCCAACGGCACCACCCTCAGCCAGGTGAAGGCGAGCGGCTGGAGCGCCACCGGCACGCGGAGCCACCCCGACGTCCAGGTGAGCACCATCAACTCCGGGGCCACCGCGGGTTCCAACCGCCGTCCCGACGCCGCGATCGACGGCGCGGGCAACACCGCGATCGTGTGGGAGGAGGACGCCGACGGCAACGGCGGCATCAACATCGGCCTCGCCAAGCTCAACGCCACGGGCGGCTTCGCCGTGCCGCGCAAGGTCGCGAACTCCCTCACCGACGGGCAGCAGACCAACCCCGCCGTCGCGCAGGCCGCCGACGGCCGGACCGTCGCCGTCTGGGACGACTTCTACAAGCCGGGTACCGGCAGCACCAACTCGCCTCGTGAGGCACGGGTCCACCACCGGATGTACTCCGCGGCCGGCGCACCGGTCGCTCCGGAGGTGCCCACCACGCCCGGCACGGACAACGAGCGTCGCATCGACGACCAGGTCGACCCCGACGTGACCGTCTCCGACGGCGGTGACTTCGTCGTCGCCTGGAGCGAGAAGCTGCGGCTGGAGCTACAACACCCCAGCTACCAGGAGGTGTGGGCCCGGGGCTTCAACGCGGACGGCAGCACCGCCGACCGTCTGCCCGCCACCCGGATGAACGTGGTCACCGGCCACGACCAGACGGAAGCCGCGGTCTCGCTGGCGCCGAACGGCCGACTGGCGCTGACGTACTCCGACGACTACGACGACAACGGGTTCAACGAGTTGCGCCTGCGGGACGGCTTCCTCAACAAGTAGCCACCCGGCGGACGGCGCCCCGCACGGCGCCGTCCGCACCCCTCCCGGGCAGCACCGCCCGGGGCCGGGCCGTCGTCCCCGTCAGCGCACGTCGACGAAGTCGGCCGGCGACTTCGCCCCGCCCGTCGTGGTGGAACCGCCGTACGTGAAGCGGTAGTGGCCGTCGGACGACGCCTTGACCGTCGCCTTCACCCGGCCCCGGCTGTCCGCCGCCACCGTCTTCACCGTCTGCCAGGTGCCGCCCCGCTTCTTGAACTGGAGCTTCACCTGGTCGGCCGCGAACCCGGCGTACCACTGCTTGTCCCAGCTCACCCGGGACAGCGCCCCCTTCACGGTGAGGTTCGCGCCCCGGCGCACCGGCTCCGGCGTCGCGTCCGCCGACAACCGCGCCGCCCGCTTCACGGAATGGGTGGTGTAGTTCGGAAGGCTCCCGGCCGACAGCTCACCGTTGTCGGTGGCACTCAGCACCAGGTTCCACTTGCCCGCGTTCGCGTCGTCGAGGTCGTAACGGGCCTCCCTTTCGTTCGGGTTGGCGAGGATCTTCACCACGCACTTCACCTTGGTCCAGGTGACGCGGGCGCAGTTGCCGGGGTCGCTCTCCTCGGGGAGGTACATCAACAGCATGCGGTCGGCCTCGACGTAGTTCGTCCCCCGCCACAGGTGCCCCGTGACGAACGCGAGCCCCCCGGGGTGCTCCGCGGTGAACGTGGCCTCGACGTACTTCGCCTGGAGGCCGACCACCGTTTCCTTGCCACCGCGCACGGTGAAGTCGGTGATCTTCAGGTCGTCCGCCGGGTCGGCGGCCACCGGTCGGACGGACCGGTCCTCCGCGTGGGCGACGGGCACGACGACGGCACCCAGCGCCAGAGCGCCGGTCACCAGCGCTATTGCGGCACGGCTCTTCATACGGTTGTCCTGTCAATACGGGCCCCGCCGCCGTACGCCACCCCGTGCTTCCCGCTTTCCAGGGCGTACGGCCACGGGACCGATGGTCGTGGTCGAACGGGCGGAGCCCCCGGGTCGTCCGGTGCTCCGCCCCTCCCCCGGACCGCGTGGACCGGGGGAGGTACTCAAGGGACGTCAGCCGAGGTCGGCGGGGGTCAGCGGACGTCGATGGTGTCGGCGGGCGAGGTCGCCCTACCCGTCGTGGTCGAGCCCCCGTACGTGAAGCGGTAACTACCGTCAACGGACGCCTTGACAGTGGCCTTCACCTTGCCCCGACCGTCAGCGGACACCGTCTTCACCGTGCCCCACGACCCGCCCGCCTTCTTGAACTGGAGCTTCACCTTCACCGCCCCACCCGAGAAACCGTCATACCGATGGGTGTCCCAGTTCGCCCGGGTCAACGTGCCCTTCACCGTCACGTCCGCACCCCGCCGCACCGACTCCGGCGACGCATCCGCCGTCACCTTCGCCGCCCGCTTCACGCTGACGTCGTCGTAGTGGATGTCCTCCGCGACGGCAACGGTCCTGCCCGGGCCGTCGAGCCCCCGGAAACCGCCCCCGGCGACCTTCCAGACCCCGGCGTGCTTGTTCTTGAGATCCAGATAGGTGCTGCCGGCGTGGGACTTCGGATGGGCCTCGAAGACGAACCGGCAGGTGGCCGAGGTCGCGGTGCGCTCGCACGGGGCGGGGTACGCCTCGTACGAGGTGATCAGTGTTTTCGAGGTGAGGTAGAGGCCCTGGTAGAGGGCGGCGGCGGTCCGCTCGACGCCGCCCTCGTCGAAGGCGCCCACCTCGACGGAGAACTTCTTCACCGAGGTGCCGACCACCACGTCCTCACCGCCGTTCACGGTGATGCCGGTGAGCCTGCCGGTCGTCGAGTCACCCGCGAACGCCGAGGGGGCGCCGGGCGGGCGAGGCCCCCCGCCGTCGGACCGGGCGGACGGAACGGTCAGGGCCGAAAGGGCCAGAGCACCGCTCACGACGGCGATCGGGGCACGCATGCGCATCAAAGACTCTTCCCCACGTAGTCGGAACCGTTCGGTCGGGTCGACGCACCTGCCGTGGCCACGGTGCGTTATCGGTCGGACGCCCGTCCGGCTGGTCGTGGAGTCCATCGACTCCACCGGAACAGACCATCCACCGTTTCCAACGGTTGTACTGGCGAGTGGAGTTGGTCGATTCCTCCGCCGCCACCCCGGGAGTTCCGGGGTCGAGCACCCGGGTCACCGCGCGTACACGGTGACGGACGTCAGCGGACGTCGATGGTGTCGGCGGGCGAGGTCGCCCTACCGGTCGTGGTCGAACCCCCGTACGTGAAGCGGTAACTACCGTCGACGGACGCCTTGACAGTGGCCTTGACCTTGCCCCGACCGTCCGCGGACACCGTCTTCACCGTGCCCCACGACCCACCCGCCTTCCTGAACTGGAGCTTCACCTTCACCGCCCCACCCGAGAAACCGTCATACCGATGGGTGTCCCAGTTCGCCCGGGTCAACGTGCCCTTCACCGTCACGTCCGCACCCCGCCGCACCGACTCCGGCGACGCATCCGCCGTCACCTTCGCCGCCCGCTTCACGTAGTGGGTGGTGAACCTGTCGTCGATTTCGACGCCCGTGTTGTTGAAGGTCAGGGACGCCGCCACGTTCCAGCGGCCCGCGTAGTCGTTGTTGAGGTCGACGTCGGGTACGTCCTCACCCTTCGGGTCGGCGACGATCGGGACCACGCAGGAGGAGAAGCGCAGGACGATGTTGTCGCAGTAGCGCGGCACGGTCCCGTCGTCGTTGGTCCGCGGTGCCAGGACGCGCTCCGCGGACTCGACGTCCGCGCCGCCCCGCCACAGGACCGCGGAGCCCTTCTTGATCCCGCTGTGGTGCTTCGCGGTGAAGGTGACCTTGAACTCCTTCGCGGAGACGCCGACGACCAGGTCCTTGCCGTCGTTCACCACGAAGCGGTCGATGTTGTCGTCCAGGAGGCCCGGCTCCTGCGCCGCCGCGCTGGACCGCGCGGACGAATCGGCGGGCCGGACGTCCGCGTGCGCGGCGGGAACCGCGAAGGCGGTCAGGGTCAGGGCACCGGTCGCGAGCACGACAAAGTCTCGGGTCTTCATACGTTGGTCCTGTCCGTGTGGGCCGACCGACGCGCACACCGCCTGGTGCTGCCGGCGCGCGTCGACGGGGCCGAGGCATGGGGCTGAGCCGCCGGGATCGGGAACTCCACTGCCCCTAGGCAGTCTCGTTTGTATCATCTGATCCCTCGTCAGGGCGTGCCGTCAACTGACGTGCAGCCGGGGCGGATCGCTCCCCCGATCCCGGACCTGCCACCAAGGCGGGCTCCGGCGGCGTGGTCGCGCGGCTTCACCTACCGAAGGGGTCTGGCCGGCTTGTTGGCGGCTTGCCGCCACGGAGGCCGAGAAGGGCGAGGCCGTCGCCGTGGTCCGTGGCGCAAGGCCCTCTCGTGTGCACGTGCTCCGGGCACACCCGGTGCGTCACGGACCCGGGGCCGCTCGCGCTGCCGTATCCGGTCACCGCGGGGGTCGCGGTCCACTGGCCGCAGATGCAGCAGGGTGCGCCGGACGGTACGGGGGGCTCGTCGGCGAGCGCGTCACGGGTCACGCCGACACCTCCGCACCGGTCGGGACGGGGGCGGGTACGTAGCGCGGGGCCCGGTCGCGGTGTTGCGGTCGTCCATGGTCAGTCTCCGACTGAGGGGGTGAGGGCCCCGGCCGTGCGGGCACGGGCAACGGCCGGGGCCGGGGGCGGGCATGCGGTCCCGCTCCCCCTTCCCCCGGGTCGTGTGGCGCGCACGACGATCCGAGGGGGTGACCGCCCCGTGAGTCCTCCGCTGTGCCGGTTGCGGCACCGCCACCCGGGGCGGGGCTAGTGGGACACGTTCAGCGCTGGTCCAGCGCCAGGGCGCACAGCAGGACCACGGAGACGAGGAACGCGCCCCAGAGGAACAGCGCGACGGCGTACGAACGCCACCTCACGTGGTCACTCCCTTGATGGTTCGCGGGTCGACGCCCTCGGGCGGGTCCCACTGGACGGTGTCGAACAGGACCCGGTCGTAGCGTCGGTGGCCGGTCCGGCGCAGGTGTTCCTCGGCCCACGTGAGCACGCCGTCCGGCGTCCGCCGTTCCGGGGGTGAGGTGGCGCCGCACTGCGGGGTCCCGGACACGCACTGGATGTGCGCGCGGACCCCCCAGAACTCCAACCGTTTCAACGTCCACGTGACGTGCCGGAACAGCCTGGTCATCCCCACGTCGAACCCCCGTACCTGCTGCGGGTGTTGACCTCGGTCAGCGCAGGCCGAAGCTGGTCCGTCACGGTGGCCGGACGAACGTCCTCGTACGGCGCGTCCCACTCGACTCCGCCCCGGGGCGGCCGGAGGGAGTAGCGCCCGGCGGTGTCCGCGTCCATGACCACCCCCAGCACTCCCTTCACGGTGTCGTACGCGAGTTCGCCCACGCGCAGTTGGGGTGTCGGTTCCGCTACCTTCTCCCGGGACACGATTTCGCTCCTCTCCGTAGTGGCATCACTACCCGGAGCACTCACAGTGACCTAGAGTCGGGAACCAATCAACGTGGCTGCGAGGACAGATCAGTTGGGGGATAGATGGTGAACCGCAAGGATTTGAACCCGGACGCATCGCCGCAAGCAGCGTTCGGAGCACGTCTACGCAGCTCACGTGAGAAGCGCGGCTGGACGCAAGCGCAGCTGTCCAAAGTCACTGGCGTATCCAGTGGGCATATTTCAGGAGTTGAAACTACGCGCAAGTCGCCTTCTTTACACTTTGCGAAGGTTGTCGACACGGCGTTTGGCCTGACGGGTACGGATGCCACATTCGTACGTCAGTGGCACGAGATGCAGCACGGAAGCCTGCTGGAGGGATACCCGGAGTACGTCGGATACCAGAGCCGCGCGGCAGAGATCCGGCTGTTTGAAACGGGAGCCATCCCTGGATTGCTCCAGACACGGGAGTACGCATCCGTGCTGGCAGACGCCGCGGTGCATCGGGGAGACATCACACCCGAACAAGCGGCTGAGCGTGTCAACGTCCAGATCGAGCAGCAAGCGACGCTTGCACGATCACCCTCGCCGCTCATCTTCGTAGTGCTAGAGGAGAGTTGCATCCGTAACCCCATTGGCGGGCCCGACGTCATGGACCGGCAGTTCCGCCAACTTCTGGAGTTCGCGGAACAAGCTAGCACCTCCCTCCAAATCGCCCCGTACTCCATGGCGGAACGGAAACCATTCAGGCGACTGGTCTACCTTCTGACACTGCCAGATCGATCCCTGATGTCTTACGTGGAGTCGCAGACACAAGGGTCTCTGGATCGTGATCCGTCATCCGTACTCCCGCTGGTGAGGAACTACCATCAGCTACAGATCGGGGCAGCCTCCCAGGCGGAATCTGTCGCCATGATCGAACAGCTACGGAAGGGCACTCTGTGATGACCAAGACCAACTCCCCCCCGCTGTGGGTCAAGTCCTCATACAGCACCGACAACGGTGGCGCCTGCGTCGAGTGGGCACCGTCCAACGCCCCCACAACTGGCATCGTCCCCGTACGCGACAGCAAGAACCCCGACGGCCCCATGCTGAACGTGTCTGCCCGCGCGTTCACCGGATTGGTCACCCTGGCCCGGTCCGCGAACCTGTAGCGCACGCGACTGAGCCCCGCCGTTCCATCCTCCGGAACGGCGGGGCTTTTGCGACCCGACCTCAACGGGGAGTCATCACACCAGAGCCAGCGATCGCACACCTACGGAAGGGCACCCTGTGATGACCAAGGCCGACTCCCCCACTCAGTGGGTCAAGTCCTCGTACAGCGGCAACGGTGGTCAATGCGTCGAGTGGGCACCGTTCAACGCCCCCACAACCGGAATCATCCCCGTCCGCGACAGCAAGAACCCGAACGGACCCGTACTGAACGTGTCCGTCCCCGCGTTCGCCGGGCTGGTCGCCCTCGCGCGCTCCGGGACCAGCCGCTAGCGGGGAGGCGCGCCGAACCAGTCCGTGAGCGCCTCGCGCAACCCGCGCACCGCGGTGGCCTCGGGTTCGTCGGGGGTCGCGGCCCAAGCGACGTGCGCGTCCGGGCGGATCAACAGCGCGTCGGCCGGGCGGTCATCGGCCTCGACGGTGTGGACGTCGACCCGGTCGCGCCAGGGCCGGGCCGCCTCGCGGAGGTCCGGGCGGTCCGCGAGGTCGAGGAGGACGGGCCGTGCGGTGCGCGTGAGGTCGGCGACGCTGGTGGTGCCCCGCTCGGTGTGCAGGGTGAGGTCGGGGGCGAAGGCGCCGGTCAGGGGGTGCGCGTTGGGGTTGGGCAGCGGATAGCGGATGTCGGTGCCGGCGATGAGGGCCCCGACGCGACGCAACGGCTGCTCGTCGGAGAACAGTTCCAGGAAGACGTCCCGGAGTGCTTCGGCAGCCGGGTCCTGTCCGCGCCGCAACGCCACCTGGGCCTGGGTGTGCTTCAACGTGCGCGCGCCGGCGAAGTGGCGTTCGCGGTGGTACGTGTCCAGCAGCGCGGGCGGCGCCCAACCGTGGAGGTCCGCGGCCAGCTTCCAGGCGAGGTTGACCGTGTCGAGCAGACCGGCGTTGAGGCCCACGCCCGTGGCGGGGAACAGATGGGCCGCGTCGCCGGCCAGGAAGACCCGCCGGTCGCGGTAGTGCTCGGCCTGCCGGGCCTGGAACGTGTAGCGCGACAGCCTCCGCGGCTCGCCCAGCGGGAACCCCGCACCGAGCACGTGGCGGATGCTGTCCTGGAGTTCGGTCAGGGTCATCGGCACGTCGTCGGCGAGGTCGGTCGTCTCGTCCTCGGTGGTGGAGAGCAGCATGACCTCCGGGGTGAGCCAGCCGAACCCGAAGACACCACGGTCCGTCCGGACGAAGGCGCCCGCGCGGACCCGGCCCAGCCCGGGGACGTCGACGTCGCCGTCGTCGAGCCGGGTCACCGACTCGTGCAGGGTGAGCTGACCGAGCCGGTTGACCTCCGGGTGGGTGGTGCCGGGGAACGCGATCCCCGCACCCTCACGGACCGTGCTGCGCCCGCCGTCGCAGCCCACCAGGTAGCGGGCGCGCAGCCGGTGGGTGCCGTCCGCGCCGCGCACCCGGGCGGTCACCGTGGTGTCGTCCTGGACGACGTCGACGATCTCCTGCCCCCGGCGCACCTCGGCACCGAGTTCGCGGGCGCGTTCGTCGAGCAGGCGCTCCAACTCCGGTTGGGGAAGCGTCAGTCCCCGCAGCGGGGGGTGCGGCAGCGACGAGAAGTCCACGTGCACACCGCCGAAGGGGTACTGGGGGGCCGGGTGGCTGGGCCCGGAACAGGCCGCTTCGAAACGGTCCAGTAGACCCCGGTAGTGGAGCAGTTCCAGGATCTGCCCGCCGAGCCCGTTGGCCTTGGGGACCTCTCCGCGCTGCGCCCGCCGTTCGAGGACGAGGGCCCGTACGCCGGCCAGGCCCAGTTCACCGGCGAGCATCAGCCCGGCCGGGCCGGCGCCCACGATGATCACATCGGCGTCCGTCACCGGCTGTTCTCCGCGCGGTCCGATCGTTGACGACGACACACCCATATCGCTGCTCCCTGGCTGAAGTTGATGGCCTCGGCCGTGGATTCTGCGGCATCTCCGGGGGCTTGCCGCAAGCCCCCCGGTGCGCTATACGTTGAGCACGGCGAGAAGGGGGCGTCTGCGGTGCCCTCCTGCACCGTCCGTTCATCTGCTGGGGCGCCGCACGCGCCCGCACCACAGAGCCCCGCCGTTCCATCCTCCGGAACGGCGGGGCTCTGTGGTGGTCGGTCTCGCCGGGGCGAGCGGGGTCAGTGGGAGGTGCGACGCCGCACCGCGAACACCGTCGCGGCACCGGCCGCGACGATCGCGCCCGCACCCGCGAGCAAGGACCCGGTGGGAACGTTCGCGCCGGTCGAGGCCAGTGCCCCGGAGCCGCCCGCCGAGCCGCCGGCGGAACCACCCGCGGAACCACCAGTCGTGCCGCCGCCCACGGACCCGCCGGCGGAACCCCCGGCAGAACCACCGGTCGAGCCGCCCGCGGAGCCGCCGGACGTGCCGCCGGAACCGGACGAACCGGAGCCGGAGGCGCCGCCGGAGCCCTCGGGGATCTCGACGTCGTCGGTGAGTCCCAGGGCGATGGTCACCGGGTCGATGGCCTCGCCCTCCTGGTAGATGGAGCCGACGAAGTCGTTGGCGAACTGCTGGGCGCCCTCGGCCGTGAACGCGGTCGGGATGTCGTCCAGGAACAGCACCTCGTCCTTGACCTCGTACGAGATGCCGGACAGGTCCAGCGTCGCGAACTCGACGTCCTGGTTGGTGCGCTGGGGGGTGATGACGTCGGCGATCAGGACGCCCCTGTCGCCGGACGTCTTGACCCGGAGGTCGGTGAAGGCCATGTCGATGGTGTGGCTCGGGAACAGGAACTGCATCGTGCCGTCGAAGGACATGTCCAGCTTGCGCGCGTCGGAGTCGAGGTCGCCCTTGGCGTACGGGAAGTCGAAGTAGTCGCCCTGGTCGACGGCGCCTTCCGAGAGCTTGATGGAGCCGCCGGACTTGATGTACTTGCGGAAGGACTCCTTCATCCCCCAGGACAGGACGCCGTGCGCGACGTCGTTCGGCTGGTCGGTACCGGGCTCGCCGGGGGTGGACGGAGTGCCGCTCGGCTCCTTGGACGGGCCGCCGGTCGACCCGCCGTTCGTCCCGCCGGTGGGGTTCCCGGTCGGGGTGCCCGAGGGGGTGCCGGACGGAGTACCGGAAGGCTCACCGGACGGCGTGCCCGACGGGGTGCCCGAGGGCTCGCCGGACGGGGTGCCCGAAGGTTCGCCCGAGGGGGTGCCGCTCGGCGTACCGCTCGGAGTGCCGCCCGCGTCGGGGGTGACGGTGAGGGTCGCCGGGTCGAGCGCGTCGCCCGCCTGGTAGAAGTTCTGGAACGCCTTCGCCCCGCCCGCGGTCAGCTTCGCAGGGATGTCCTTGAAGACCATCGCCCCGCCCGGGCCCGAGCCGGGTCGGACGCCGGTGAGGGTCAGCACGGCGAGCGGCACGTCCTGGTCGGTCGTGGTCCGGCCGTCCTTCTTGGCGGTGACGTCGGCGGAGATCGTGCCGTCGGTCCGGGTGGTCTTGACCTTCAGGTCGGACAGGACGATGTCGAGCACGCCGTGGTGGCCCTCGAACCGCACGTTGCCCTGGAACGCGGTGGCCACGTCGTGCGAGGTCCGGTCGTAGGTGCCGGTGCCGTCCACGAAGGTGAACGGACCGTTGCCGGCGCCCTGCTTGGCACCGTCGGAGACGGTGATCTTGCCCTGGGCGACCGGCGAGACCAGGTACTTGCGGAACGACTCCTTGAAGCCCCAGTCGAGGGTGCCGTTCTTCAGGCCGATCGGCGGGGCCGCGGCGGGGGCCGCGTCGGCGGCCACGGCGGGGAGGGCCAGGGCGGTCGCGCCCAGGGTCACCGCGGTCGCGGCGCACACCACGAGCGCTGTCGGGCGGCGGCGGGGAGCTGCCATGGTCGGGGGTCTCCTTGGAACGTTCGGGGGGAGGGGAGGGGGAAGGGGGTCAGCTGCCGGTGGTCGCCTTGCCGCGGCGGGCGCGGACGATCAGGAAGGCGATGGCGGCCAGGAGCAGGGCGCCGCCCGCACCGGCGGCCACGGGGACCACGGGGAACCCGGAGGAGTCCTTGCTGGACGCGGTCTTCTCGGTGGCGTCCGCCTTCCGGTCCGCGGCGGGGGCCGCGGACTTCTCGGCGGTGGCGCTCGGCGACGGGTCGCTGCCGAGGTCGGGCAGCGCGGGGAGCTGCGCCTCGGCGTCGAGGGCGACCGCGAGGGAGACGGGGTCCATCTGCGTTCCGGCCTTGTACATGCCGCCGAACGCCTTGGCGCCGCCCGCGGTGAGTCGGGCCGGGGCCTCGGTGACCGTGACGAGTCCGTCGGTGGTCTTGAGGCCGGCGGTGTCGAAGGTGACCAGCGGGACCTTCGTGTCCTTCAGGCCGGAGCTGTTCACGTCGGCGTACAGGGTGCCCTCGGCGCCCTTGGTGGTCACCGCGACCTTGCTGAGGGTCAGGTCGAGGCCGTGGTCACCGGTGAAGCGGAGGGAACCGTCGAAGGTGGCGTCGAGGGCCTTCTTCTCGTACGTGCCGGTGCCCTTGGGGAAGCGGAACAGCGCTCCGCCGTCCTGGGCACCGTCGGCGAGGGTCCACTTGCCGTTGGCGATGGAGCCGGTGACGTACTCGCGGAAGGTGCGGCGCACGCCCCAGTCGACGGCCGCGTCCTCGACGCGGCCCGCCTTGGCGGCGGGCTTCTTCTCGTCGCGCTCGTCGTCCTTCTTGCGGTCGGCCTTCTTCTGCTCGTCGTCCTTGGCGCGGGGCTCCGCGGACTTCGACGGCTTCTCGGCGGGCTGCTGCCGGGCCGGGGCCTTGACGTCGACGGACAGGCTGAGCGGGTCCAACTCCGTACCGGCGGTGTAGTAGCCGGCGAACGCCTTGGCGCCCTGGGCGGTGAGCGTCGTCGGGATGTTGGTGAGGGCGATCGGGGAGCCGCCGCCGCGCATGTCCACGCCGGAGAGGTTCAGCGAGGCCATCGGCACCTGGGAGAGGTTCGACACCTTCCCGGTCTTCAGTTCCTTGCTCACCACGTCGGCGTGGAGGGTGCCGGACCCGCCGGAGATCCGGACCGTGGGCCGTGAGATGGTGAGGTCGAGCTGTGGTTCGCCGCTCGGCTTCTGGTGGCCGGTGAACCGCACCCCGCCCGTGAAGCCGGCGCGGAACGTTCCGGTGTCGGGGTCGTAGGTGCCGTTCGCCGAGTGGAAGCGGAACTGACTTCCGCCGACGGTCGCCGCGCCGCCTTGCAGGGTGAAGTTCCCCTTGGCGATGGGCCCGGTGACGTACCGCTGGAACGAGGACTTGAGTCCCCAGTCCAGTCGACCTCCGTTCACCGTGCGCTCTTGTGCGTGCGCCGTCGACGCGGGCAGCAGCAGCACTCCCATGAGTGCGGCGCCGGCCGTGGCGGCAACCGTACGGGTAACCCGTCCGGACAGCATCGATCCCCCCTCCTCGGGCCTGGTCATTAAGGTAAGGCTAACCTAAACTATCCCGGACGTGGCCGGAACCCTTCGGTCACCCCAACCTCATGACAAGCACGACAGGACGGTGCGATTCGTGCGCATCCCACGACTGGCAGGCGTCTTCACCGTCGTCCTCGCCCTTGCCCTCACCGGCTGCGGCGGTTCCCAGGACAACGACGACGGCGCCCCGGCGAAGGCCCGCGCGAAGACCGCAGCCGACCGGGTGGAGCCGCTGGCCACGGCGGCACAACCACGACTTCCGGCCACGGTGGAGTCGGCCGACGGACGACGGGTGAAGGTCACCGACGTCAGCCGGATCGTCCCGCTGAGCGGCAGCCTCAACGAGATCGTGTTCACCCTCGGGCTCGGCGACCGGGTCGTCGCGAAGGACATCACCGCGACCTTCGAACAGGCGGCAGACCTGCCCGTGGTGACCCGGGCGCACGACGTCTCGGCGGAGTCCGTGCTGTCCCTGCGGCCGACGGTCATCCTCGCCGACTCCACCACCGGCCCGGTCGAGGCGATCGACCAGATCCGGGACGCCGGCATCCCCCTCGTCGTCTACGAGGCGGCCAAGGGGCTCGCCGACGTGAGCACCCGCATCGAGGCGGTCGCCGAGACGCTGGGCGTGCCGGAGGCGGGTGACGCACTCGTCGCCCGCACCCAGGAGCGCATCGAGAAGGTCCAGGCGGACATCCCGAAGCCCGCCGCGGCGGACCGGCCCCGGGTCGCGTTCCTCTACGTGCGCGGTTCCGCGTCCGTGTACCTGCTGGGCGGTCGGGACTCCGGCGCCGCCTCGCTGCTGGAGGCGGCGGGCGCGGT
This sequence comes from Streptomyces sp. NPDC127068, assembly GCF_042724695.1. Lineage (NCBI taxonomy): Bacteria > Bacillati > Actinomycetota > Actinomycetes > Kitasatosporales > Streptomycetaceae > Streptomyces > Streptomyces sp. NPDC127068. The sequence goes on from NZ_JBHXEN010000005.1 coordinate 148,721, forward strand.
CGACGCCGGCAAGGCGTCCGGACTCGACAAGGACTTCACGCCCATCACCAGCGAAGCGCTCGCCAAGGCCGCCCCGGACGCCGTCCTCGTGATGACCAAGGGCCTCAAGTCGGTCGGCGGCGTGGACGGACTGGTGAAGATCCCCGGCGTCGCCGAGACGCCCGCGGGGATGGACCGCAGGATCGTGTCCATCGACGACGGCGTGATGCTCAACTACGGCCCCCGCACCGACCAGGTGCTCCAGAGCCTGGTGGACCAGCTCTACGCGAAGGACGGCGCCCAGTGACCACGCTCGCCGGGGCCGGCGGCCCGGACGCGCGTGCGAAGACCCCGCTGACGAAGGACACCGACGGGACCGGCAAGGCGGCGCCGCCCCCGAAACGGCGGGGCGCGGCGTCCCTGCTGACGCTCGGTCTGATCGCCGCCGTGCTGGTGATGGCCCTGGTGTCCGCCGGGACCGGCGCCTACCACATCCCGATGGCGGACATCCTCGGTTCGGTGCAGCACCGGATGGGGCTCGGCGGCCAGGCGTTGGACCGGGTCGGCGAGAGCGTGCTGTGGAACGTGCGGCTGCCGCGGGTGGTGCTGGCGCTGCTGGTCGGTGCCTCGCTCGGCTGTGCGGGCGCCCTGATGCAGGGCGTCTTCGGCAACCCGTTGGCCGAGCCGGGGGTGATCGGCATCTCGGCCGGCGCGGCGGTCGGCGCGGTGGTGGCCATCGCGTTCGGACTGTCGTTCCTCGGCAACTGGACGGTCACCGCGGCGGCGTTCGTCGCCGGGCTCGTCACGGTCAGCCTGGTCTACCTGCTGTCGCGCTCCGGCGGCCGGACCGAGGTGGTGACGCTGATCCTGACCGGCATCGCCGTCAACGCGTTCGCCGGCGCGCTGATCGGCCTCTCGGTGTTCTTCGCGGACAACTCGGCGATCACCCAGATCACCTTCTGGCAGTTGGGCTCGCTCTCCCAGGCCACCTGGCCCAAGGTGCTCGCCGTACTGCCCTGTGCGCTGCTGGGGCTGCTGGTCGCCCCGCTGTCGGCCCGCAAGCTCGATCTGCTGGCCCTCGGCGAACGCCCCGCCCGGCACCTGGGCGTCGACGTGGAGCGGCTGCGGATCACCATGATCCTGGTGGTGGCGCTGCTCACGGCCGCCGCCGTCGCGGTGGCGGGGATCATCACCTTCGTGGGGCTGCTGGTGCCGCACCTGCTGCGGATGGCGGCGGGGCCGGGGCACCGGTTCCTGGTGCCGGGCAGCGCGCTGGGCGGCGGGCTGGTGCTGGTGAGCGCCGACCTCGCGGCCCGTACCGTCGCCGCCCCCGCCGAACTGCCGCTCGGGGTGCTCACCGCCCTGTTCGGCAGCCCGTTCTTCTTCTGGCTGTTGCGCCGGACCCGTCGCAAGCAAGGAGGCTGGGCGTGATCACATCGCTGTTCGCCACCCGGACGCGGAACCTGCCCGGCCCGGTCACGCCCGGTGAAGTGCTCGCCGAGGCACGGGAGTTGAGCGTACGGCTCGGGACGCGGCCGGTGCTGTCGCAGGTCAGTGTCACCGCGCGGGCCGGCGAGGTGCTGGCGCTCGTCGGGCCGAACGGCGCGGGGAAGTCCACCCTGCTCGCCGCGCTCGCCGCCGACCAGGAGCCCGCCGAGGGCACGGTACGCATCGCCGGGCGGCCCGCCGCCGACTGGTCGGCCGCGGACCTGGCGCTGCGGCGGTCGGTGCTGCCGCAGGCGGCGACGCTGTCGTTCCCGTTCCCGGTGGAGGACGTCGTCCGGATGGGCCGGGCCCCGTGGGTCGGCACCGAGCGGGAGGACGAGGACGAGGAGGCCGTGGCGTCGGCGATGGCGGCGACCGAGGTCACCGAGTTCACCGGGCGTTCCTTCTCGGGGCTGAGCGGGGGCGAGCGCGCCAGGGTCGCGCTGGCCCGGGTGCTGGCGCAGCGGGCGCCGCTGCTGCTGCTCGACGAGCCGACCGCGGCGTTGGACCTGCGGCACCAGGAGTTGGTGTTGCGGGTGTGCCGGGAGCGGGCGGCGTCGGGGGACGCGGTCGTGGTGGTGCTGCACGACCTCGGGTTGGCCGCGGCGTACGCGGACCGGGTCGCGGTGCTGCGGGAGGGCCGGCTCGCGGCCGAGGGCGAACCCGGGCGGGTGTTCACCGAGGCGTCCCTCACGGAGGTGTACCGGCAGCCGGTCGAGGTGTTCCCCCATCCCCGTACCGGCGCCCTGTTGGTCGTTCCGCGCCGCGACTGAGCACCGTGCCCGGCCCGGTCGACCGCCCGCCCCCCGGTGGGCGGTCGACCGGAGCGGGGGCAGTTCAGCCGACGCGTTGCATGGCCCGTTCGCGGCGGGCGCCCACCGAGGAGCCCGACTCCTTGCGGGCCATCCTGCGCAGCACCACGGGCGCCACGGCCAGGCCCACCACCGCCCAGGCGGCGAGGACGCCCACCGTCTGTCCGGAGCGCCAGGCCCCGGACACCTCGACGGCGGCCATCGCGTCCGGCAGCAGTGCGGAGCGGGTGCCGAGCCCGAGCCAGTACACCGGGAACACCTGGGCCAGCGCCTGGGTCCAGCCGGGCAGTGCGCTCAGCGGGTAGAACACGCCGGAGATCCCGATCACCGCCAGTACCGGGATCTGGATGAGTCCCTGGGCCCGGGTGCTGGTGAACAGCGCGCCGAGCACCGCCCCGGCCGGGAGGGTCGCCGCCATCCCGAGCGGCAGCACCCAGGCGAGCGTCAGCCAGGCCCCGGCGCCGCCCACGGCAAGTCCGTCGATGAGCAGCGTTCCGGGCACCAGCAGGATCAGCAGGTCCGCGAGGAGTGTCCCGGCGACGGTCACGACCTTGCCGGTGAGGTACGCGCGCATGCCGTGCGGTACGGCCCTGGCCCGGAGCAGGGTGCCGTCCTCCCGGTCCGCGGTGAGGAGTTGACTCATCGTCAGCAGGCCGAGGGCGATGTTCATCCCGAGGATGCCGGGCAGGGCCAGCGTGCCCAGGGCGAAGTCCGTCCCGTCGAACTCCCGCTCGCGCAGGTACCAGAGGGCGACCAGCATCAGCAGCGGCCACACCAGGTGGGAGGCGAGGTCGGGTCCGCTGGTGAAGGACTGCCGGAACTCCACGAGTCCCCGTGCCCAGCCGAGTCGCAGCGGTCCGGGTGCCGTCCGCGGTGCGGTGCCCCGGCTCACCGTCCGGCCTCCGCCGCGGCCACGAGCTTCAGATAGGTGTCCTCCAAGGTGGCCCGGTGGACCTCCAGTTCGGCGATCTCCTCGCCGTGCGCGTCGAACAGTCGGCGGACGAAGGCGGTGGAGTCGCCGACGGAGCGGGTGAAGCGTTGGCCGGCCCGGGTCCACCGCACCTCGTCCTCGCCCGCGATGAGTCGGGCGAGTTCCGCGGCGGTGCCGTCGGCGACCAGTCGCCCTTGGGCCAGGACCACGATGCGGTCGGCGAGCCGGTCGGCCTCGGCGAGGTCGTGCGTGGTGAGCAGGACCGTGGTGGCCCGGTCGGCGGCGAGCGAGGTGACCAGGTCGTGGAACTCGTACCGGGCCTTCGGGTCGAGTCCCGCGGTCGGCTCGTCGAGGAACAGCACCTCGGGCCGGCCGACGATGCCGATGGCCACGTCGAGTCGGCGCCGCTGTCCGCCGGACAGGGTCCGGATTCTCCGGTCGGCGTGTTCGGCGAGCCCCACCGCGTTCAGCAACTCCCCCTTCTCCCAGGGCGGTTGACGTTTCCCCGCGCCGTACCGGGTGTAGTGGGCGCCCAGGTGGGCGAGGAGTTCACCGACCCGCCACTTGCCGTGGTCGCGCCAGGACTGGAGGACCACGCCCACCCGGGAGCGCCAGTGTTCGTCACCGTGTTCCGGATCGACGCCGAGCACGGTGGCCCGCCCGGCCGAGCGGGCCCGGAAGCCCTCCAGGATCTCGATCGTGGTCGTCTTGCCCGCGCCGTTGGGTCCGAGCAGGGCCAGCACCTCACCACGACGGGCACGGAACGTCACTTCGCGCAGCACGTCATGGGTTCCGTACCGCATGCGCAGTCCGTGGGCTTCGAGGGCGAACTCGGGGGCGCCGCTCGTCGTCATCCGTTCACCTCCACCGGCACGCCATGGCGCGCCTCCTCGCGATCTTTCAGAATCGAGTGAAAGCTATGGGGCGACCCGGGGACGGTCAACGGACTTCCTCCTCAATACCCGTACTGAGGTGCGTAATTACAGGGTTTCATTGCAACCACGATGACGGCGAAGGCAACGATCCCTCTAGAGTCGTTGCAATGAGTTGCCGCTGAACGCATACTGGGACGCACCGGGGGAGGCGATCGGATGCCGGGAGGCAGACTCAGTCAGGAGGAGCGGCGGGCCATCGGCGCGGGGCTCGGCGAGGGGCTCGGTTTCGCGGAGATCGCCCGGCGGCTCGGCCGGCCCACCTCGACGGTGAGTCGGGAGGTCGCCCGCAACAGCGGTCCCGGCGGTTACCGGGCGGAGCACGCCCACCACGCCACCGGACGGCGGGCCCGCCGCGGCACCCTGCGCCCGGGGGCCGGGGGCGCGGCGGGCACCCCGGACTCCGTCGTCACGGACTTCGCGGAGGAGTTCGCCGCGATGATGACCGCCAACGGGCTGCCCAGGATGGCCGCCCGGGTCCTCGCCCGGCTGTTCACCGCGGACTCGGGTGCGCTCACCGCGGCCGAGTTGGTGCGGCAGTTGCAGGTGAGCCCCGCCTCCGTGTCGACGGCGGTGGGCCGTCTCACGGAACTCGCCGTGGTGCGGCGGGAGCGGGTGCCGGGGCGGCGGCAGGAGCGGTACGTCCTCGACGACGACCTGTGGTTCCGGGCCTGGGAGAACAGCTCCCGCAGCCATGCGCGGTGGGCCGAGACCGCGCGGCGCGGGGTGGGCGTGGTGGGGTCCGGGACGGACGCCGGGCGGCGGCTGGCCCGGATGGCCCGGTTCCTGGGCGAGTTGAGCGAGGACATGGCCGGGGGTTCCACGGCCGAGGTGTTCGGGGACGCGGTGACGGTGACCGCGGCCCTGGTCCAGGCGCGGGTGCCGCTCGGCGCCGACCGGTTGGCGGAGGGCCTCGGTTGGGACCGGGACCGGGTGGCGCTGGCGCTGGACACGGCGCTCGCCCATGCCGGGGTGCTGGGCGCCGTGTCCGTCGAACGCCCATCCCCCGGTACGTTCACCGCCGTGCCGGTGGGCCTCACCGCCGACCAACGGGCGGCCTTCACCCCCGACTGAACGGCCCGGGGCCGCTCATTCGCCCTTGGCGCCGGTGAGCCCCTGGATGCGGCTGAGGATCGCGACCCCGGAGCCGGGCGCCGAGCGCGGCGGGACGTGGACCGCCTGGTTGGAGGTGTGCTCCAGGGTGACGGACTGCTTGGCGTCACCGCGCAGCAGGGCCCGTACCGCGGGTTCCAGTGTGAGGTCGCGCCCCGGGGCCACGGTCTGCTTCTCGAAGTGGCGGGTCGAGAAGAACACCAGCGCACCGCCGTCCCGCGCGCGCAGTCCCACCGGTGCGTGGGCGCCGTCTTCGAGGGGCTGGTCGACGTACTGCCGGGCGAGCCCCGGCCGGCTCGCCCCGCGCTCGCGCTCGCCCCGCCACCCGGTGGTGTGCGGACCGTCGGCGAAGCCGCCGCCGCCCTCGGCGAGGTACGTGGTGTACCGCTCGCCCAGTTTCCCGGGCGGCACCGTGAGGTCGGCGGTGTCCAGGGCGACGGGGGTGGCGAGGCCGTCGCCGTCGGTGCGCAGTTCGGGCACCTCGTCGGGGCTCAGCACCGTGAGGTACGCCGCCTTCCACGCGGCGTCGGGACCGGCCTTGGTGAACACGAACAGCCAGCGCGTGTCCTTGCGCCGGTCGCCGTCCACGTCCCGGTCCGAATCGGTGTCCGCGACGAAGAACTTGGGCCAGCCCGCCATCTTCGGGACGGCGAACTCGACGTCCGTCAGCTTCAGCGGGACGTGGGCCCGGTTGCCGCCCGGGGCGAGGGCCCGGCGGGCCCGTAGCCCCGCCTGGTCGATCGCGCCGAGCGGGCCGGCGACCCGGTCGGCGTCCGCGGCGGGGTCGTTGGTCCGGTCGGCCTCGTTGTACGCGGTGAGGAACCCGTTCAGCGCCCGGTTCGCCTCGGCCGGGGTGGCCGCCGGGATGACCTCCCGCTCCCCGTGCACGGTCACGCAGCCGCTCGCCGTCAGGGTCAGGGCCGTCACCGCCACGAGCAGGGCGGGCTTCCCGACCACGGGGCGCCGGGGCGTTCGGTGGCCGACCTCCCCCGCGGTCCCGGTGGTTCGCGCTGCTGTTCCTGCTGGCGTTGCTCGCATCGGGCCCCTTCACCGTCCCCTTCCCGGCCCCGAACCCTACCCGGGCCGGCAGCGGCGGGGGCGCCGGGACCGACAGCCCGCGCCCGCACCCCGGCAGCCCGCCCGGCGGCACCGTCGGCGGCGTCCCGGAGGTGCTGCCCGCGGGGTCCCTAGAATGGTGCCGGTGAGCCGTACTCTTGCCGCGACCAGCACGACCCCCCTCCGCGAGGCCCTCGACGGGCTCCTCGGCGGGCTCCCCCCGAAGCAGGCCGCGCAGGCCGTCGACCGGCTGATCACCACGTACCGCGGTGAGACCCCGACCGGTGCCCCGGTGCTGCGGGACCGGGCGGACGTCGCCGCCTACGCCGCGTACCGCATGCCCGCGACCTTCGAGGCGGCCCGCAGCGCACTGGAGGCGCTGGCCGCCGCCGTCCCCGAGTGGACGCCGGCCGGCCACACCGACGTGGGCGGCGGGACGGGCGCCGCCACCTGGGCCACCGAGGCGACCTGGCCGGGCCCGCGCCCGGTGACGGTCCTCGACTGGGCGGAACCGGCCCTGCGCATCGGTGCGGAGATCGCGACCGCGAACCCCGCGCTGCGCGGCGCCCGCTGGCAGCGCGCCCGGATCGGCGAGGCGCTGGACCTCGCGGACGTGGACCTGGTGACCGTCTCCTACGTCCTGGGCGAACTGACCGCGGCGGACCGCACCGCGGTGGTGGACGCCGCGGCCCGCGCGGCCCGGGCGGTGGTCGTCGTGGAGCCGGGCACCCCGGACGGGTACCTGCGCGTGCTCGACGCCCGGCGACGACTGGTCGACGCGGGGTTCCGGGTGCTCGCCCCGTGCCCGCACAGCGACGCCTGCCCGATCGTGCCGGGTGCCGACTGGTGCCACTTCTCGGCCCGCGTCAGCCGCTCCTCCCTGCACCGCCGGGTGAAGGGCGGCTCGCTCCCGTACGAGGACGAGAAGTTCAGCTACGTGGCCGCCGTCCGCTTCCCCGGCGCCCCCGCGGCGGGGCGGGTGGTGCGGCGACCGCAGATCCGCAAGGGCCAGGTGCTGCTGGACCTGTGCGGCGAGGACGGCGCACTGCGCCGCGAGACGGTGACCAAACGCCACGGTGCCCGGTACCGCGCCGCGCGCGACGCGGACTGGGGCGACGTCTGGCCACCGTCCGACGAGGACTAGCTACGGCCTCAGCTCCAGGGTGCAGCACTTCACGCTGCCGCCGCCCTTGAGCAGCTCCGACAGGTCCATGCCGATCGGTTCGTAGCCCCGCTCCCGTAGCGGCTCGAACAGTCCGAGGGCGGCCTGCGGCAGCAGGACGTGCAGCCCGTCGGAGACGGCGTTGAGGCCGAGCGCCGCCGCGTCCCGTTCCGCGACGACCAGCGCGCGGGGGAAGAGGCGGGCGAGTACGGCCCGGCTGCCCGGCGAGAAGGCGCCCGGGTAGTACATGACGTCGTCACCCCGGTCGTCGAGCACGGACAGCGCGGTGTCGAGGTGGTAGAAGCGGGGGTCGACGAGGTCGAGGCCGATGACCGGGCGCCCGAAGAACTCCTGCGCCTCGCCGTGCGACAGCGGACTGGCCCGGAAGCCGCGGCCGGCCAGGACGTAGGAGGCGGTGACGGCGAAGTCCCCCTCGCCCTCGTTGACGTGGACGGGTTCGCGGACCTCGCGCCAGCCGCGGGCGCGGAACCAGGCGAGGTGGGCGTCGGCCTCCGCCGCGCGCTCCGGATGGGCGAAGCGGGCGCCGAGGACCCGCCCGTCGATGACGGTCGCGCCGTTCGCGGCGAAGACCATGTCGGGCAGTTCGGGGCGGGGTTCCAGTTCCTCGACGGTGTGGCCGAGCGAGCGGTACCTGTCCCGCAGGTCCTCCCACTGGGCGACGGCCAGCGGAACGTCCACGGGCTTGGTGGGGTCCATCCAGGGGTTGATGGAGTACGTGACCTTGAAGTGTGCCGGTGGGCACAGGAGGAAACGCCGGGGTGTGGCGTGGTGACGGGGCAATGAGGGCTCCTCACGACCGCAGGGTGCCGCCCCGATCGGGGACGGTGTTGACCATGGTGCGGCAGTACGGCTCCCGGGGGGAGACGTACGTCACCGTGGTGCGGTGCGAGGAGCCCTCAGCGCTGCGGTCCGAACGGGTGGTCGCCCGGGACGCGGAGTGCGCGCGGTGTCCTGCCGGGCGTTCCGCGAGGCGTCGCGCTGGGCGTCCTTCCGAAGGACGCGGGCACGGGGATCACGGGGTCACTCCGAGTCGGCGGCGGTGCTCGCGTCCTCCTCGCTGACGGCGGGCTGGGCGTTGTCCTTCGCCGCGCGGGCCTCCTGGAGCTTGCGCAGCAGGTCCCGCTTCTGCGCGGCGGGGTCCGTGCCGGCGCCGGGCACGGCGCCGCGCCCCCCGCGCAGGTCCTTCCGGGAGAGGTTGCTCCGGGTGCCCCCCACGCCGAGCAGGTTTCCGTTCCGGGCCATGTGCCCACACCTCCGTGTGTCGATGCCGCTGGCGGTGCGACCGAGTGCCGCACCCCTCAAGTACGAGACGAAGCGTCTCATGCTGACGTGACTCAACCTAGACGAGACGGTGCGTCTCGTCAAGCGAATAAGACGGTGCGTCTCGCCTGGCGGTAGATTCGACCCATGTCCACTGACTCCAGTTCCCCGACCGCCACGCCCGGACCTCCTGGTCAGGACCCCACCGGCCGCAGGGGCGGCCCGGACGCCACCCGCCGCAGCGAACGTTCCCGCCGCGCCATCTACGACGCCGCCCTCGCCCTGGTGAGCGAGGTCGGCTACCAGCGCACCACCATCGAGGGCATCGCCGCCCGCGCCGGCGTCGGCAAGCAGACCATCTACCGCTGGTGGCCCACCAAGGGCGACGTCCTCCTCGAAGCCTTCCTGGACCTCAGCGAACAGTCGTCGGAGGCCGCGGGCGGCACCCCCTGGGAGTTCCCGGACACCGGGGACCTCGCGGCCGACCTGACGTTCGTGCTGCGCGCCACCGTCGATGAACTCCTCGACCCCAAGTTCGAGGTCCCCACCCGTGCCCTGGCCGCCGAAGGCGTGGTGAGCGCCCGGCTCGGCGAGGAGTTCGTCGCCAAGCTCATGGAACCCCAGCTCCAGCTGTACGTGGGACGCCTGCGATCCGCGCAGGACAACGGGCAGGTGCGCACCGGAATCGATCTGCGGATCGCCGTGGAACTGTTCATCGCACCGCTCGCACAGCGCTGGCTCCAGCGCACCGGCCCCCTCGATCACGCCTACGCCGACGCCCTCGTCGACTACGCGTTGCACGGCCTCGCCCCGCGCTGAGCGCACCCCGCCTGCGGACTCCGGCCACCCTGGGCGCAGGATGGTGGGACCATGGAAGGCCACGGATGCTGTGGGGGCCCACGAGAAACCCACGGCCGTCCGTGCCGACCGGCGCCTACGCCGCGCCGGACTCGGGACTACGGACTGGGTGAGGGGATACATGGGCGTGGAGAACGGCCGCCGACCGGGCGGGCCGAGCAGGATTTCCCAGTGGCTGCGAGGCCGCCGTCCCCGAGAGGCCGGGGACGTTGCGGACGACGGCAGCCGGGAGCGTCTGCTGCTGGCCGTCGCCGCGGCCGGGCTGCCCCTCGCGCCCGCCGCCCACCCCTCCGACTACAGCTGCTCCTGTGACCGGGTGGGCTGTCCCACTCCGGGACAGCACCCCGTCTCGTTCGCCTGGCAGACGCAGTCCACCACGGACCGCGCCCAGGTGGAACGCTGGGTACAGAACCAGCCCGAGGCCAACTTCATCACCGCGACCGGCATGGTCCACGACGTCCTGGACGTGCCGATCGCCGCGGGGCGCGAAGCCCTGGAACGGCTCCTCGGGGCCGGGATCGACGTCGGCCCGGTCGCGGAGTCCGGCGGGGACCGGATGTTCTTCTTCACCGCGACCCGGGGCACCCCCGAGGACGAGGACGAGTGGTGGCCCTGTGCGCTGGACTGCCATCCGGAGACGATGGACGAGCACCCCGGGCTGCGCTGGCACTGCCGCGGCTCCTACGTCCTGCTCCCGCCCTCGAAGCTCCCCGGGGAGCGCTCGGTGGAGTGGGTGCGCGGCCCCGAGCACCCGTTGCCCGATCCGCTGACCCTGTTGGAATCCCTGACGGAGTCCTGCGCCAAGTACGCGGGTGACTCCACCGGCGTGGCCTGGCCCTCGCGCGGCTGACGGCCGGCCCTGCCCTGCCGGCCGCGGACGGTGACACGCGACGGCGGGGCGGGCGGGGTGACCCGGCGGGACCTCAGATCTCGTCGGAGCGGGCGCCGGTGGCCGCCGGGGTGCCGCTGGCGGTGAGCCAGGGGCGGGCGGGGCCGACGGGCGACGCGGTGTCCACGGTGAGGTGGAGGCGGGTGTCACCGTCGAGCCCGGGGTAACTGCGCTGTTCCGCGCCGCCGAAGGACGCGCGCAGCGCCTGGGCGACCGCCCGGGCGGCTTCGGGTGTGCGCGCGATGATCCGGACCTCGGCTTCTCCGAGCGACGGCAGTGTCTGGGTCTCGATGTACTTCACGTAGGGGTGTTCCCTTCGAAGTGGGTGGGGTGTCGGCCGGTGGGGCGCCGTGGCGCCGCGCCCGCGGCCTGGGCCCCGGGGAGGTACGCCTGCGCCGGTTCGTGGCCGAACGGTCCGCCGCCGGGCTGTTCCGGCTGACCGGGAGGTCGCGGCAGCGGGTCGCTGAAGTGGTGGGCCGCGATCCGCTCCTCGTGTTGCGCGTTCAGCCGGTGGATCAGGAGCATCCCGATGCCGATCGCGAGGACGACCACCGCGACGAGGATGACGGTCTCCATGGCGTTCACCTCCACGCGCTCTCGGACAGGGGAAGGGCTCCCGTGTCCATCGGAGCCCCGAAGGGGGACACGCAGGCCCCGCCCTCGTCCTCCCACTCGGCTTCCCGGCGGCGAGCGTCCCGGCGACTGCGGCTGATGGCGGCCTCGTCAGCCATCAGGGCTCCCGCGGTCATGACGCTGCCGGGGAGGGCTGCGGCTGCCATCAGCCGGGCGGCTGCGGCCGGCTCCGTCTCGGGCGGGACCACCAGCAGATCCCATCGGCCGACGGCGTAGGAGAGCAGGATCAGCTTGTCGGGGTGTTGTTCGGTGAACCACCCCACGTGGAGCGTCCGGTCGGCCACCGCCACCGTGTGCGGGACGACGGGCCAGCGGCCGGGGTGCACGGTGACGCGGGTGATGCGGCCCCAGGCTCGGTCGAGTGCGGACACGAGCGGAGGGAGTTCGACTGCGAGGTCACGGGAACGGGGCCACCAGGCCCCGTCGAACTGGCCGGCGAGGGTGGTCTTCGGGGTGAGGGACAAACGTGCCGGGAGCCCAGCGGCGAGGTCGAGGGGCACGGTCCGGTCGAGGATGGTGGTCATGACACAGACCTGCCCCCGGGCCGCCCGTCGGCAGCCCGGTTTTTCGTGGTCGCCGAGAATGACACCTGCGGGAAGCCGGTGCGCGAAGTACTCCCGGTGTTTTCACTGTACGCCCGTTCGGCGCACCCTCACCGTTTTGACCAGCTATTTTTCTGGCGGTCCCGGCAGCGGGTCCCGGCGCCGAGCAGGGGCACGGGCGCCGGGAGTACCGTGAAACGACGACGGCACCGCGCCCGTCGGCACCGGAACCGGCCCCCGCCCGGGAGCCGGCGGGGTGCGGCCGTCCCCGTAGACGGGTGGACCACCATGGCTGACTCCGACACTCCCCGCGAAGCGTCCCCCCTCCTCCTGCCGGACGCGATCCACACCGCCGTCCGGCCGGGTACGGCCCTGCTGCGGCTGGTGACCACGCAGTCCCGGGAAGGGGTCCTGGACGGTGCGTGGTGGCCGCGCACCCGGAACGTCGAAACCGAACTGCCCGCGCTGCTCGGCGCACTGACCGAGCACCTCGGACCGATCACCCGCGTCGGGCTCGACGCGTCCGCGTGGAACGAGCTGCCGACCCGCTTGGTGGTCGACGGCCGCGTGGTGCGTCTCGACTCCGATCCGGTGGGCGACGACACCGTCCTCATCACCCGTGGCGACAACGACCACTTCGCCCTGTTGGTGGTTCCCCCGGGCACCGCCCTCGACGCCGCCCGCGAAGCGATGGCCCGAGCGGTCCGCGCCGACAACGTCACCCGGGCCGCCGAGATCCTGGTCGCCGCCCTTCCCGATCTCGGGGAGGGCGGCGAGGCGCCGGCGTGAGCGGCAGGGCTGCGCCTACCAGGTGCAGTCGGCGCGGAGGTCGTGGATGCCGTCGGCGAGTTCCGCCGGGCGGGCCGGCCAGTGCGTGGCGTGCCAGTGCGCGATGCGCCAGCCCAGGCGCTTCGGCCAGAGCGCGGTGGTGGGCAGCTCGTCCAGCGGAATCCAGGTCGGCGTGCCGCCGTGGTTGTCGAGTTCCTCGCGGGGGCCGATCTGCCCTTCCGCGTCCAGCAGGAAGTAGTGCTCGCGGCGGCCGTCCTTCCAGACCCGTGCGACCTCCCCGCGCACGCGCACCGTCAGACCGGTCTCCTCGCGCAGTTCGCGGACCACCGCCACGGGCGGTTCCTCGCCGTCCTCGACCCCGCCGCCGGGTATCTCGTAGAACGGCTCCCCGTCCTCCTCGAAGCCGATGAGCAGCATCCGGCCGTCCCGGATCACGATCCCGCCGGCCCTGACCCGCACCGGTCGACCGGCGGTCGGGTCGTCCCAGGGCGCCGTCCCGGGTGGGGTGCGCCCCGTCGCCCAGTCCCGTAGCACGGTCTCGGCGGTTCCGACGGGCCGGATGCGCGCGTGCAGCGCCTCGGCCAGGGGCAGGACGCAGGGCGTGCCGTCGGGCGTCCGCCCCCGGCGGGGGAAGGAGTACGTCGCGTCCTCGTCACCGTGCCGGACCAGGGCGAGGCCGGTGGCGTCCAGTTGCACGTGCGCGCTCAGGGGTTCGTCGGTCATCCGCTGAGACTAACGGCGGCCCGCCGGGGGACGCCGCCCCGTCAGACCGGCTGGTCGGAGGCCTTGCCGCGGGCTCGGGCGAGGGTCAGGAACGCCGTCGCCGCGGCCAGGCCGGCGACGAGCTGGACGAGCGCCATCGGGACGGCGGTGTGCTCACCGGCGATGCCCACGAGCGGGGACGCGATCGCGCCGATCAGGAAGGACGAGGTCCCGAGCAGGGCGGAGGCGGAGCCGGCGGCGTGGCCCGCGCGCTGGAGGGCGAGCGTGTTGGTGTTGGGCATGACCAGGCCCATCGCCGACATCAGGACGAACAGCGCGGCGGCCACCGGCACGAGCCCCGTCTCGCCGAAGGCACCGGAGGTGATCAGCAGCAACGCCACCGCGGCCAGCACGATCACCGCGAGCCCGGTGCCGAGGACCCGGTCGAGGCTGACGCGGCCCACCAGGAGCCGGCCGTTGACCTGGCCGATGATCACCAGACCGATGGAGTTGAGCCCGAACAGCATCGCGAAGGTGTTCGGGGACGCCCCGTAGATCTCCTGGATGACGAACGGCGAGGCCGACACGTACGCGAACAGCGCCGCGAAGCTGAAGCCGCCCGCGAGGGTGTATCCGGTGAACGGGGCGTCGCCGAGCAGCCCGCGCATGGTGCGCAGCGCGGCGAGGACCCCGCCCGCGTGGCGCCGTTCGGGTTCCAGGGTCTCGGGCAGCCGGAACCGGACGAGCAGGGTGAGCAGCACTCCGACGAGGGCGAGCACCCAGAAGACGCCCCGCCAGTCGGTGAAGCGGAGGACCTGGGCGCCGATCACCGGGCCGATGATCGGCGCGACCCCGGAGATCAGCATGAGCGTGGAGAAGAACCGGGCCATCGCCACGCCGTCGTAGAGGTCCCGGACGACCGCGCGGGCGATCACGATGCCCGCGGCGCCCGCGAGGCCCTGCACGAGCCGGAAGGCGATGAGGAGTTCGACGGTCGGCGCGATCGCGCAGGCGACGGTCGCGAGGACGTAGAGCAGCATGCCGATCATCAGCGGACGGCGGCGGCCCCACTTGTCGCTCATGGGTCCGACGACGAGTTGGCCGAGCGCCATGCCGGCGAGGCAGGCGGTGAGCGTGAGTTGCACGGTGGCGGCGGAGGCGCCGAGCACTCCGGTGACCTCCGGCAGGGCCGGCAGGTACATGTCCATGGACAGCGGCGGCAGGGCGGTGAGGCCGCCGAGCACCAGGATCACCAGGAACGCGGTGCGGCGGCCGTCGCCGGGTGGGGCGGGCGGGGACAGCACCGCCGGGGCGGGCGGGGGCACCACGACCGGGGGGACGACCTCCGGTGCGGTGGCCGCCGTCACGGCCGCCCGCTCCTCGCTCCCCCGCGCACCGGTGCCTATGTGGTCCGGTCCGGGTTCCCCGTCCGGTACGGCGCCGCGCTCGGGCATGTTCCCTCCCCTGTCCGTGGCACCGTTTCCCGGCCGCCCATGGAGTTCGTTGGTTCCGTTCTCTATGCTCGCAGTCCGGATCGGATGGTTGAGACCATTTATCCCCGTCCGACCCGTCTCCGTGCCTGCCGTGCCGTCCGTGCCGCGCCGCGCCGGGCGGTTCGCGCTCGGGGTCGTCGGTCCTACAGGGCGGGGCGTGGTGGTGCGCCACGCACGGACGGAAGGGGTCGCATGGCCGGGGAACGGGTGCGATGGGGAATCCTGGCGACGGGCGGGATAGCCGCGTCGTTCACGGCGGACCTGCTGGACATGCCGGACGCGGAGGTCGTCGCGGTGGCCTCGCGCACCGAGGCGGGGGCGCGGGCGTTCGCCGAACGGTTCGGGATACCGCGCGCGTACGGCGACTGGTCCTCGCTCGCGGCGGACGAGGACGTGGACGTGGTGTACGTGGCCACCCCGCACTCCGCGCACCGGACGGCCGCCGGGCTCTGTCTGGAGGCGGGCCGCTCGGTGCTGTGCGAGAAGGCGTTCACGCTGAACACGGCGGAGGCGGCGGAACTGGTGGCCCTGGCCCGGGCCCGTGGCCTGTTCCTGATGGAGGCCATGTGGATGTACTGCAATCCGTTGGTGCGCCGGCTCAAGGCGCTGGTCGACGACGGGGCGATCGGTGAGGTCCGGGCGGTGCACGCGGACTTCGGCATCGACGGTTCGTTCCCGGCGACGCACCGGCTGCGCGACCCCCGGCAGGGCGGCGGCGCGCTGCTGGACCTCGGGGTCTACCCGGTGTCGTTCGCGCACCTGATCCTCGGGGAGCCGTCCGGGGTGACGGCACGGGCGACGCTGTCGCCGGAGGGCGTGGACCTCCAGACGGGCATGGTCCTGTCGTACGACAACGGTGCGCTGGCGGTGCTGCACTGCGCGGTGAACGCCCACACTCCGGTCATCGCCTCGATCACCGGCAGCAAGGGCCGGGTGGAGGTCCCCGCGGGGTTCTTCTACCCGGACCGGTTCGTGCTCCACCGCGACGGCCGGGACCCCGAGACGTTCACCGCGGCTCCGGAGGCCGGGCCCCGGGACACGCTGCGGCACGAGGCCGCCGAGGTGATGCGGTGCCTGCGGGAGAAGGCCACCGAATCGCCGCTCGTTCCGCTCGACGGTTCGCTCGCCGTGATGCGGACGTTGGACGCGGTGCGCGACCGGATCGGGGTCCGTTACCCCGGCGAGTGCCGCTGAGCGGTCGAACGGCGGCCCTCCACAGGATCTACACAAGCGGAATGAACACTTCCGTGCGGTACCGCCCAGTAGCCCTCATATGCTCAACATCCCTTCATAAGTTGGTTCATCACATCTTCACAACCGGGGTTCGTGTTGCGTACTCGCTCTGTCATACCCGTCGTCGCCGCCCTCGCCCTCGCGGCTCCGCTGCTCGCCGCCACGCCGGCCGCCGCGGCTCCCCACCAGAGGGGGCTGCACCTGGAGAAGGTCCAGTACAACAGCCCCGGCGACGACGACCGCTCGGACCGCTCGCTGAACGCCGAGTGGGTCGAGATCCACAACAACGGGCGGTCGGCGATCCAGCTCAAGGGGTACAAGCTCAAGGACAACCAGAACTACACCTACACCTTCGGCAGCTTCAAGCTCGGCGCAGGCAAGAAGGTGAAGGTCCACACCGGCAAGGGCACCAACACCTCGGCCAAGCGCCACTGGGGCCGCGGCAGCTACGTCTGGAACAACGGCGGCGACAAGGCCCGGTTGCTCAAGCCCAACGGTTCGCCGCTGGACTCCTGCTCCTGGGGCCGCGGCACCACCATCAAGAACTGCTACTGAGCCACCCCGGAGGGGGGTCGGGCGATCGTTCCGGGGCAGGTCGGGGGAACTCCGTCCCCGTGCGACCGGAACCGTGCGGACTACGGGAATGACCCGTGCCGCGGGACGATCGCCGCACCGTGCGAACGGCCCTCCTCCGCATCCCGCGCAGGGCGGGGACACCGGGTCCGCCCCGGAGGTCCCCGCCCTGCGCCACGTCCGGACACCCGAACGCCGCCGCGGGCTGCGGAGCGGCTCCGGAGGTGCCACCGTGGAAACGGATATCAGGCACCCCTGAGGAGGAAGGCCATGTCCGGCTGTTTCCCCGTACACCGCCGTGACCTGGGACTGCTGCTGCTCCGGCTCGGCGTCGGCGGCGCACTCGCGGCCCACGGCACCCAGAAGTTGTTCGGCTGGTTCGGCGGCCACGGCATCGAGGGCACCGGCAACGCCATGGAGTCCATGGGGTACGCACCGGGCAAACCCAGTGCGATCGCCTCCGGGCTCGCCGAAGCCGGCGGCGGCACGCTGCTGGCGGTGGGGCTGGCGACGCCGTTCGCGGGCGCGGCGGCGGCCGGCGGCATGGCGGGCGCCGCCGCCGTGCACGCGCCCCACGGGTTCTTCGCGGCCGACGGCGGCTACGAACTCCCGGCCGTCTTCGGACTGGTGGGCACGGCCCTCGCCCTCACCGGTGCCGGACGCTACTCGCTCGACCACGCGACCTGTCACGTCCTCGACCGCGGCTGGATGGTCCCGTTGGCGTTGGCGGCGACCGCGACGGCGGCGGTGTGCGTGGTGGGCTCCCGACAGCGTCGGCTGAGGAACGGCACCGAGGAACCCTCCGGTCCGGCCGCGGAAGCTTCCGGTCCGGCCGCCGAGTGAGCCGCACGGCGCGCGCCACCCGTACGGCGCAACCGGTGTGGAGGTCACGGCGGCGGGGGAACGAGGCTGATCCGTGCGGGGCAGGCCCGCACCACCACCGTCCCGGGAGGTCCCAGGTGAACGCGAACGAACGAGACGCACCACGGAAGCAGCCGCCCCGGGGCGCCCGGGCTCCCCGGGAGTCGGAAGCCGAGGACCCGAAGTCGCCGCAGCCCCCGCAGAACACCGAACGGCCGGGCGACCGTCCGTCCCGGCGGGTGTTCGAGGTGGACCGCACGGGCACGGCACGGTCGGCCCCGCCCGAGGGAGGATGACCGCGGGTTTCCCGGAACCGCGGGCCCGGCCCCGTACGCCGTACGTAGGGTCGGGTCATGACCGGTACTTGGGACGAAGGCGCCCCGGGCGTGCTGCGGTTGCCCTCGGGGCGACTGGTGCGCGGGCGCGGACTGCGCAACGGAACACCGCAGGGGACGGCCCCGGAGTACGGGGTGTACCTGCTGGGGAAAGAGCCCCCCGCGACCGACTGGCCGGCGGACTGGATCAGGTGGCCCGACTTCCGGCTGCCCAAGGACCGCGGTGCGGCGCTCACCGTCCTCACCCGGGCCTGGGAGCGGTGCGCGGACGAACGCGTCGAACTGGCCTGCGAAGGCGGCCGGGGGCGCACCGGCACGGCGCTGGCCTGCCTCGCCGTACTCGACGGGGTCCCGCCGCAGGAGGCGGTGGCCTTCGTCCGCGCGGGCTACGACCGGCGGGCCGTGGAGACGCCCTGGCAACGGCGCTACGTACGGGGCTTCCGCCCCTCGGCGGCCCGGGCCGAGGGTTCGCCCTGAGCGTGAGCGCTTGCGCCGTGCGGGAGCGGCACCGCACCGTTCGAAGATGACCACGTCCCTCGCACACCTCAGCGATCCGCACCTCACCACCGGCCCGCTGGCCGGTGCGCCCGCCGAAGCGCTGGGCCGGGCGCTCGGTCGGGTCCTCGCCCTCGATCCGCTGCCCGACGCCGTGGTGCTCACCGGGGACCTGGTGGACCGGGGCGAGCCGGCCGAGTACGCGGCGCTGCGCCGGCTCGTCGACGGCTTCCCGCTGCCGCTGCACCTGGTCGCCGGCAATCACGACGAACGCGGAGCGTTGCTGGCGGAGTTCGGCGGTACGCGCTTCCTGGGCGAGGGGGCCGCGAGTCACTACGCCGTGGATCACCCGGAGTTCACCCTGGTCGCCCTCGACTCGTCGGTGCCCGGCCGCCCCGGTGGCCGACTGGGGCCGGAGCAACTGGCGTGGTTGGACGGGGTCCTCGCCCGGAGGCCGCACGTACCGGCGTTCGTCTGTCTGCACCATCCGCCGCTCGCGGTCGGCATCCCGTTCCTGGACGGGATGCGGTTGGCGGACGGCGAGGCGCTGGCGGACGTCCTCGCCGAACACCGCAATGTCGCACGGGTGCTGGCCGGTCATGTGCACCGGCCCGTGACCGCGGGCTTCGCGGGCACGCTCCTGGCCGTCGCCCCCAGTACGCACCTCCAGAGCGGGCTGGCGCTGACCGGTGGGGTCCCGCACTACTTTCCGGAGCCGACGTCCTTCCTGCTGCACCGGCTCAGCGGTGCCACCTGGATCACGCACACCGTCGCGGTGAGCCATGCCGCGGCGCCGATTGCCGGCTTCTGAAACCCGTGCCGGTACGGGACCGGCCCGAGGACGCCGTCATTGCCGGAACTCGGAAGCCGAGAGCGCGGTTCACTTGCCCGTTACCCCTCTGGTCCGGGGCCGGGAAACCAGCGGAGAATGTGGCCGCGGGCCCGACCGTCGTCGCAGGATCGGGGTCCGGAACGGTACGGAGGTGTGAGCGGTGACAGTGACGGAACCAGACGTCGCGCCCGGAACGGGTCAGCCGCCCCAGCCCGGGTGGTCCACGAGGCGGTCCCCGCGGCAGAACCGTCACGACGGTGTCGGACTCATCGCAGTGGCCCTCCTCGCCGCGCTGGCCTGCTACGCCGCCTTCGCCTTCTGGCTGCCCCATGACAGCGAGCGGTATCGGGACTTCGCGGCGGCCGAGCCGTGCCCTGCCGATACTGCGGCACCGGGGCCGGAAGACTGCCTGCGCATGCTGACCTTCACGGTGCAGGACGCCACGGTCAAGGCCCGTGGCAAGAACAACCGCTACCGGGCCACCCTGCACCGCGCCCCGGCCTGGACCGAGACCGTGTCCTTCGGCGATCCGCGCCCCCTGCTGGAAGGGCTCCGGCCGGGCGACCGGGTCATCGGCACGATCTGGCGCGGCCAGATCACCACTGTCGACCGGGGAGGCACGCGGCAGGAGACCTCCGAGCAGCCGCGCGACAACCCTCAGCTGGCAGCCTCCTTCGGCACCCTCGCGGGGCTCTTCGCCGCACTCGGCTTCGGCTTCGGTGCCGTTCGGTTGGCCCGCCCGCACCGCCCCGAACCGTTCGTCTGGCGCGGGTACGGCAAGCAGCTGTTCTTCACGGTGTTGATCCTCTGCCCCGTTACGGGGTTCCTGGCCCTCTGGCTGGAGTTCCCCTGGTGGCTGGTGCCCGCCGCCGTGGTCCCCTTCGTGGCGTACACGGCCCGGGCGTTCCACCAGTACCGGCTCCGGGTGCCGGTGACGGACGCCGTCTGATCCGTGCGGCGGGTCCGTCGCCCTGCTAGGCCCAGATGTACTCCTCGGCGATCGCACCGTCACGCCACTTCGCGACGGTGACCATGCGACCGCCACCCTCGAACTCGCCGATGACGCAGGTCCAGTCACCCGACCCGAAGGCAAGGGGATGCGCAGTGATCTGCGGGGGCGTGCCACCCGCCGCATCGACATAGGCCTTCATGGCGTCGATGTGCTCCTGGACCCCACGGGTCGGCGGCTGACCCTTCCAGTCCACCAGGACGTCATCGGTGTGGTGGTGGGCGAACACACCGTCCCAGTCGGCCCTGTTCCAGCCGTCGAAATCGAGATCGTCCATGCCCTTGAGGTTGCGGCTGACCTGGTCCTCCGCCATCGGTCTCGCTCCGTTCTCCGTCACGTCCGTACGGTTCCGAACCGATCGCCGGTTCGGTGCCCCGGCGCCTGCGAGCCTACGGGCGGCCCGGGCATCACGCACCCGCAGCGGAGGGCAGGAACTCGACGTGACCGTCGGTTCCGTGCACGCGGATGCGTTGCCCGTCCCGGATCAGCCGGGTGGCGCGGTCCACGCCCACCACGGCCGGCAGGCCGTACTCCCGGGCGATCACCGCGCCGTGGGTCATCAGGCCGCCCACCTCCGTCACCAGGCCCGCGATGCCGACGAACAGCGGCGACCAGCTGGGGTCGGTGAAGGTCGTGACCAGGATGTCGCCCGCTTCGAGGTCGGCCTCCGCGATGTCGAGGACGACCCGCGCCCTGCCCTCGACGGTCCCGGCGGAGACCGGCAGGCCGATCAGGGCACCGGTCGGCACGTCCGCGCGCCGGTACGCCCCGGTGACGGCCTCGCCGTCCGAGGTGAGCACCCGGGGCGGGGTGAGCGCGGCGTACGACCGGAACTCCTCCTTGCGCCGCCGGATCAGCCCGTCGTCCACCCGCTGCGCGCGCACGACCTCGTGGAACTCCGGGAAGGTGAGGAAGAAGACGTCGTCCCGCCCGGTCAGCACGCCGGCCCGCACCAGGCGCCCGGCCTCCGCCAACAGGGCCCGCCGGTAGACCAGGAGGCGGCTGACGATGTCGTACTTCGGGTACTCGCGGTAGCCGATGAAGGTCCGCACCCGATCGATCATCCGCTTGGTCTCGTCGGCCTTCCGGTCGCCGTCCGGCAGGGCCCGCAGCCGTGACAGCACGTCGCGTTCCTTCTCCCGTGCCTTCTGCCGCCCCTGCTCGAAGCGCCGGCCGGCGGCGCCCGGGCCGAAGTTCCTGACGTTGTCGAGGATCGCCGGAACGAGTGTGGCGGGCCGCTCGCACCAACGCGGTCGCGTGAGGTCGATCTCGCCGACGCAGCGCATGCCGTACCGGTCGAGATAGCCCGCCAGGGCCTCGCGCGCCTCGGCTCCGCCCGGCAGCTTCGCCAACCCGCCCAGTCCGTCCGGCCCCTGGGTGAAGTCCTCGTCCCCGAGGTCCCGCAGGTACTCCACCACCTGCGGGTGCGGGCGGATCACGTCCGCGACGTCGAGCAGTTCCCGTCCCATCTCGGAGGTGACGTTGCCGGGGGCGGACAGGGTGAGCGTGTCCGCGGCGTTCTTCTCGCCCAACCACTCCTGCAAGCGGTCGTTGAGCCACCAGGTGGCCTCCATCCCGGCCGTGATCACCTGAAGGCTCAGCGGGTCGGCGAGCACCCTCTTGTGCTCCTCGAACGCCTCCCGCAGGAAGGCGAACAGCGCCGGTCCGGTCTTCGTCCGGACAGCGCGCTCCAGGGCCGCGAGGGAGGCCCGGCTACGGGCGACCAGTTCGGTGACGAGGGCCGGGTCCGTCGCGAGCGGGGCGGGCGGAGCGCTGTCCGCGGCCGGCGCCCCGCTCGGGTCCGGGTCCGGGAGCAGGGGGA
The DNA here is from genome assembly GCF_042724695.1 of Streptomyces sp. NPDC127068. Classification (NCBI taxonomy): domain Bacteria; kingdom Bacillati; phylum Actinomycetota; class Actinomycetes; order Kitasatosporales; family Streptomycetaceae; genus Streptomyces; species Streptomyces sp. NPDC127068. Next base: position 170,538 of record NZ_JBHXEN010000005.1, read on the forward strand.
TGAAGTCGTCGCGGTCCAGGACGGTCTCCAGCGCGTCCCTGACCAGCGGGTCGCCCCTGCCGATGAGGTCCAGGAGGCCGGCCCGGCTCGTGGGCGAGGCGAGCCGCCCGGTGGCGTCGACGAACAGCCGGCCGCCGGCCTCCCGCATCGGCGCCATGGCCGTCAACTGCCACACGGACAGGCCCAGGGGCTTCATGGGGTCGGTCATCATCTGCTGATGGCCGACCGAGACGTACACCCGGTTCTGCGGGTCGCCGGCCTCGGCGACGGGTACGGGGAACAGGGTGGTGATCGGCCGGCTCTGGACGATCCGGAAACCGTCCTCGACCAGGCACCACTCGATGTCCTGTGGGCGGCCGAAGTGCGCCTCGATCCGCCGCCCGAGCCGCACGAGCCGTACGACCTGCGCATCGGTCAGCGCCGGCTGCCGCTGCCGCTGCGGGTCGACCGCCACCACCCGGGTGCCGCCGGTGGGCAGGGCGTGGACGGCCTGCTGTTTGGCGGCGACGGTCCTGGCGACGATCTCGCCGTCCCGCACCGCGAAGACGTCCGGGTTGACCAGACCGGAGACCAGTGCCTCGCCGAGGCCGAAGCCGGCGTCCACGGTGGCGAGCTTCCGGTTGCCCGTGACGGGGTCGGCCGTGAACAGGACGCCGGACGCGTCCGGGAACACCATCCGCTGCACGACCACCCCCATGTGGACCTGCGGTGGTCGATGCCGTTGCGCTGCCGGTAGACCACGGCCCGCTCGGTGAACAACGAGGCCCAGCAGCGGCTGAGGTGGTGGAGCACCGACGCCGGGCCCACCACGTTCAGGTACGTGTCCTGCTGCCCGGCGAAGGAGGCCGTCGGCAGGTCCTCCGCCGTCGCGCTGGACCGTACGGCACGGGGGGCGGCCGGGTCGCCGTGCCGGGAGAGCGCGTCGGTGACCGCCTGCGCGATGTCGTCCGGGACGGGGGTCCCTTCGACGGCCCGGCGGATCTGAGCGCTGAGCGTGCGGATCGCCTCCCGGTCGTCCGGGTCCGTCCGCGCCAACCGGTCGAGCCGGTCGCCGATCGACGGGACGTCCGCCATCACCCGCCGGAAGGCGTCCGTCGTCACGCAGAAACCGTCCGGCACGCGGATGCCGTCGATCCGCGACAGCCCGCCCAGGTGCGCGCCCTTGCCGCCGACGCGCTGGGCAGCGGGCAGCGTCTCGTCGACCTCGTGAAGATCCAGCACGTACGTCTCAGTCATCGCGACCGGCGCCTCCCCGTCCGTCGCGCCACCTGTTGGCGGCGTCGGTCGACGATCTTCCGCCGGGACCGGGGCCTTGTGGCAAGCCCCCCGGTGCGCTATAAGTTGAGCACGGCAAGGAGAGCGCTCTCCTTGCCTTTGTTGTGGGTTCGGGGTCACTGGGGCCGGTGGCCGGCCCCGACCGGTCGCGCTACTGGCTAGTCGCCGACCAGGGCGCCGAGTTGCATCAGGCTGTCGATCTGCCAGTCGGCGGCGGCGACCACATCGGGGTCGTCTGCCCAGAGGTGCCCCCAGGGTCCGCGCCGCAGGTGCGCGACCCGCAGCCCCGCGGCCTTGGCGGGGAACACGTCGTCGCCCGGGTGGTCACCGACGTAGAGGGTGGTCGCGGCGGGCGTCCCGGCGAGGGCGAGCGCCCGTTCGAAGAACTCGCCCTTCGGTTTGGCGACGCCCCACTCGGCGGTGTCCGCCACGAGGTTGACGGGCAGGTCGAGCCCGCGCAGCAGTTCGGCGCACCGGACGCTGGCCGCGCCGGCGACGATGATCCGCACGCCGCGTTCCCGTAGTGCGCCCAGCGCGGGCCGCACATCGGGGTACAGGTCCCGTTCGTCCAGGTACTCCCCGCGGCCGGCGGCCTCCCGGGCGCGGGCCGCGGATGCGACGTCCATGTCGGGGTTGATCAGTCGGAGCGCGTCGTCGGCGGCCCGCCCCTGTGCGACCACCGCGCCCACCAGCGCCGACACGGTGTGCCGGGGAACCTGGAGCCAGTCGGCCCACCCGTCCCAGTACCGGCCCCGGCGCAGCAGGGTCTCGTCCACGTCCAGCAGGATGGTTTCGATCACCACCGGAACATAGGCCCCACCGGTTCCCGCGCCCCGCGGGCCGTGCCGAGGCGCGCGGGAATTCAACTCGGACCACGTACGCGGGCGACCCCGAACGGCACAGGGCCTCAGGGTGCGTCCCCGGGCCGTCCGGGCGGGGGTCCGCCGTGCGCTGCGCGTCGCTGAGCGGCGGTCGCCACGGCCGCCGCCACCAGGGACAGGGCCAGCCCGATGGCGAGGGCGTGCGCGGGGTCGTCGCTGAGCGCGCCGCCGAAGTAGCCGAGGCCGACCGCGTAACCGGCCCAGACGGTTTCGGCGAGGGCGGCGCCGACGGCGAACCGGCGCAGGGGGTAGCCGGCGGCGCCCGCCGCGAGCGGGCCGAGGAGTCGGCCGGCGGGCAGGAAGCGGGCGCCGATAACGAAGGGGATGCCCCGGCGGCGCAGGTGTTGCGCGGCGCGGGCGAGCCGTTCGTCGCGGCGGGCCGCGCGGCGGGAGGTGCCCGGGCGGCGGGTTCCGAGGCGTGTCGACCGGGCGAGGCGGTGCAGCAACAGGTCGCCGAGGAGGGCGCTGCCCGCGACCGAGAGCAGCACCAGGACCAGGGACAGTTCACCGCGGGCCGCGAGCACCCCGCCGGTGATGAGCAGCGGCCCGTTGGGGAGCAGCGGCGGCAGGGTGGTGACCGCCAGCAGCGCGTACGCCCAGCAGGCGAGTTCCGTCATGCGGGGTGCGAGTCGTGCGGTGTCGTCGACCCAGGACAGGAGCGTCGTGAGGTCCATGGCTTCCCCCCGGGGCTTGCGGTCGTCCGTCCAGGGGCGGGCCCGCCGGGCGGGCGGTGTTCGGCGCCGCCCCCGGCGGAGCCACTCCCCCGTAAGCAGTAACCTACACTATCGATAGTTCCACTATCACTAACTTCCAGGTGGGGGTCATGACCGAAGTGACGCTGTTCTTCCAGGAGTTCACCCGGGCCCGGCGGGAAACCGGAGCCATCGCACCCAGCAGCCCTTCCCTGAGCAGCGCCCTGACCCGCTTCGTGATCCCCAGCCCCGACCATCCGCGCCGGGTGCTGGAGGTCGGCCCGGGCACCGGCGCCGTGACCCGGCGCGTACGGGCCACCATGGGCCCGTGGGACACCCTCGACCTGATCGAAGCCAACCCCCGCTTCACCGACATGCTGCGCCACCGGTACGCGGACGACCCCCGGGTCCGGCTGTTCACCGGATTCGTCCAGGAACACGAACTCGGGGCGTACGACACGATCGTGTGCGGGCTGCCCTTCGCCAACTTCGACGCCCCGACCGTCACCGACCTCTTCGACCGGCTGCTCGGTGCGCTGCGCCCCGGCGGAACCCTCTCCTTCTTCGCCTACGCGGGGCTCCCCGCCTTGCGCCGCACCCTCACCGGCCCCGGCACCCGGGGGCGCGCGCTGCGCACCCAGTCGGTCATCGCCCGCACCCTGGAACGGCACCGCTTCCGCACCGAGACGGTGCTCCGCAACCTCCCCCCGGCCCGGGTGCACCACCTGGTCCCGGTGGGCCCGCCGGCCGACGGCCGCCCCGTCTACCCGGGCTGAGCGAGCCGCGCCGAAGCGCTCTCCTGGGCCATCCGACGCAGGGCCGCCATCGCCGCGTCGCCCAGCACCGTACCCAGCACCACGCCCTCGACCTTGCCGTCCACGGTGGGCACGGCGGCCACCGTGGACAGTTCGGCCCGGGCCAGACCCTCGGCCGCCGTCGCGTACGCGTCCAACAGCGTCAGCAGGTCGTCCCGGTCCAAGTCGTGGTAGGTGACGATGAGTTGGACCAGATCGGCGCGACCGGGGTTCCCCGGCTTGACGGCCCAACCGTGCCGCCGGACCAGCTCGTCCGCGGCCCGCTCGGCCCGCTCCCGCTGCGCCTCGGTACCGCGTGCGACACCGGACCCGCTGACCGCCGACTGGGCGACCCCGAGAACCCCGTGGACGGTGCGCCCGGGAACGTCCACCCGCTCCAGCACCTCACGGACCGCGGCCACCGACATCCCGCCGACCTCCAGCATCGCGCGGATCAGCTTGAGCCTGCGCACATGGGGATCGGCGTAGCGCACCTGGTTGGGGCTGATGCGTTCACCGGGCGGCAGCAGGCCCTCACGGGTGTAGTACTTGATCGTGGGGATCGGCACTCCGGTGCGCTGCGCCAACTCTCCGATACGCATGGCGTCAGCGTACTGTGCACCCGTTTCGCCCGGTCAACGCACCCGGAGCGCGGTCAGTGGCTCCCTGCGCGGCAGGGGCGGCACCAGCGCCGACTGCAAGGGCGCCGACTACGGAGGGCGGCGGGACCGGCCGGGCTGCGGGGGATGTCAGCCCGGCCGGTCCGCACCGCCGAACCGGGGCGCGCTCGATGGTTCCCCGGTCCACCGCCTGGCCCACCGCCCTTTCGGCGGGCCGGACAGGTCTCGTGAACTTTCTACCGGAGCGAGGGTTTCGGGAGGGTATCGGCGCCCGACCCAGGATTCCGCTCAGGCTTCCGCGACCGCTCAGGCTTCCGCGACCACGACCTGCTGGCCCGCGTCCAGCCCCTCACCGGTGATCTGGACCCGCCCGGCGACGGAGTCGAACAGTCCCGTCTCCACCGGGACGAGCCGGCGTTCGCCGCCCGCGTCGACCCGCTCGACCGCGTAGCCGCCGCCCTGCTGGGCCAACAACGCCCGCACCGGCACCGAAAGCACGTCCTTCACCTCGGTGTTGACGATCGACACCTCGACCGGGGCGCGGTCGAACCGCCGGGTCGCCTTGGCCTCGGTCGGCTCGATCAGCACCTTGACCGCCATGCCGTCGCCCGCCCGCTCGGCCACCTTCCCGACGGACGCGACCACCCCGGGGGTGGACTTGCCGTTGGGCAGCGCGATGCTCACCTTGTCGCCGACCCGTACGTCCGCCTGCTGGCTCGCGCCGAGGTCCACGGTCACCTGACGGCGGGTCGAGGAGCCCTCCACCACCACGGAGCCCTTCCCGGCGGCGCTGCCGGGGGAGCCACCGAGACCGGTCACGCGTATCTCCCGCTCGGGCACGAACACGGCCTGGCCGCGCTTGAGTTCGCCGTTCTCCTCGACGCCCAGGTCGTCCTGGAGCTCCTTGAGGGCGCGGTACGTCGACCAGCCGAAGTAGTCGGGGTCGTCCTCGAAGTCGTCCCGGTCGGCGTGACCGAGGGCGACCAGCGCGGCGTTCAGCTGCCGCACGTCGGGGCCCTCCGCCCCCCAGGACAGGTCCCGGTGGACGGGCACGGACCCCTTCAGCATGATCACCGGTTCGTCGTCCACCGAGTAGAGCCGCTGCCCCTGGCGGACGACCTGTCCCACCGAGGGCAGGTCGGTGAGGGTGCCGCTGAGGTTGTTGACCACCTTGTGCTCACCCGCGTAACCGAGGGTGCCCTTCTGGAGGGTGCGTACGGCCAGCGCCCCCCGGGTCACCTTCGCCACCGCCGTCGACGCGTCGACGCGGGCGGTCGCGCCGGTGTCCTGCGCGCCGCTGTCGAGGGGGTCGGCGAACACGAATCCCGCGCCACCGGCCACCGCCAGCGCCAACGTGATCGCCGTGGCCACCCGCCGTCCGCGCCGGCGCCGTGGGCGCCCCGCCGTCTCCGCCCCCGCCGCCGGCTCCACCGATGACTGCGGCTCGGCCGGTGCGACGGTCCGCTCTGCGGTCCGCCCGTCCGGGTCTGGTTGCTCGACCGGGTCCGGGGCCGCGCCGTCGGCGGTCACCACCGGCCCCGGGGGGCTTGGTCTCGGTCGGTCCCGGGGTTCGCGATGACTGTCATGGACCTCTCCACAGCTCGCCGGACTGTGTCACCCCTCCTTTGTACGCGGACGGCGGTTTCGGCAGGGTTTCACCGACCGGAACGAGCCGTCGCCCGGCCACGGCCATTCGGGGGAACGGGAGTTGGTGGATGTCTTGATTGAACCCCGGGCCCCGCCATGGGGTAGAAACATCCCGTGCGGGCCCGTCAGGATGCCCGTGTCCGACGCGTACGGCGGCGAAGGGGCTTACAGCGTGCGAGTGCTCGTGGTGGAGGACGACGAGGAGATGGCCCAGACCGTGGCCATCGGTCTGCGTCGGGCGCAGATGGCCGTCGACGTCGCGTTCGACGGGCAGGACGGTCTCGACCGGGCGCTGTTCAGCGAGTACGACGTGATCGTGCTCGACCGCGACCTACCGGGGCTGCACGGGGACGAGGTGTGCGCCGAGCTGGTCGCCTCCGGGTGCCGGAGCCGGGTCCTGATGCTGACCGCCGAGGCGTCCGCCGAGGACCTGGTCGACGGGCTCAACCTGGGCGCCGACGACTACCTGGCCAAACCCTTCGACTTCCCGGTGCTGGTCGCCCGGATCGGTGCGCTGGCCCGCCGTGCGCACCCGGCGGTGCCGCCCGTGGTCCGCCACGGCGACCTGGTGGTCGACACGGCCCGCCGCACCGCCAGCCGGGGCGGCCGTCCGCTGGAGCTGGCGCCCAAGGAGTTCGGGGTGCTGGAACTGCTGCTGGCCTCGCGGGGCCGGGCGGTCTCCGCGGAGGAACTGCTCCAGCGGGTCTGGGACGAGGCCGCCGACCCCTTCACCAGCGCCGTGAAGATCACCATCAGCCGGTTGCGGGCCAAACTGGGGGACCCCCAGGTCATCGAGACGGTGGCCAAGCGCGGCTACCGGATCTGACACCGCGCCCGAACGCGCGCCCGCCGGGCGCCCCCCACAGGCACCCGGCGGTACGACCCCGGCGCCGCCGCTCCCACCCCACATGGGCGACGTCGCACCCCCCGACCGGACGACGGGGCGGTGCGACGTCGGCAGCGCCGAGGACGCTACTTGGGACCGCCCGTCTGGAACTCCCGCGGACCGCTCGCGACCTTGTCCAGGATCGGCTTGCACTTCTTGTCGGCGTCCTTGTACGCCTGGCTGTTCGGGTCGACACCCAGCGAGTCGCCGTTGATGTCGATGCCGCCCTCGGAGTTGGGGTCCGGGAACTTGGGCACCCCGTTGGTCCGCATGCACTTGGCGTACTTCACGGACGCCTCCTGCACCTCGGCGGGCGGCTTGGCCTGCATCGGCGGCAGCAGCGGCTTGCACGCCTTGTCGGCGGCCTGCGCCACGGCGGACTTCATGTCGACCTTGGTGCCGTCGATGTCCAACCGGCCCTGCTCGTTGGGGTCCGGGAAGTTGCTGACCCCCTTCTCCCGCATGCACTTGGCGTAGGCGAGGGTGCTCTTCTCGCCCGCCTCGCCCCCCTTCCCCTTGGCCTTCGCCGATGCGGAGGAACCGGAGTCGGCAGGGGTTTCCTTGTCGGTGGAGCAAGCGCCCGCGAGCAGTACGACGGCCGTCACTCCGACCATGGAGGCGAACAGCCGGGCCCGCCGCGGCCGGCCCGTACGGTTGCCGTCCAGGCGACCATAGCCAGAGGCACCTTGCATGTCATTCTCCATCTCTCGTGGGAGTTCCTACGGCTTCGTCAGCGACCGGGCGCTGTCGTAGCCAGGACGCTTGATACGAGGTTAGGGACGAGAGGGTTTCGGCGAGGTATCACGATCGACCGTCCTCCAGCCGCACCGAAATGACCCGGGCGATCTCCGCCACCGGTTCCCCCGTGACGAGCTGCCGGTGATCGCACTCAAGGGTGTGCACCTCGACGCCGTCCGCATAGGGGTGCCAGGCTTCCGGGGCGGCCTCGGCCGTCATCATTTCCGGACGCCCCAGGGCGGCCACGAAGAGGAGGACGTCCCCGCGGAACGATTCCGGGGTAAAGGCCCGCAGCAACTGGAGGTTGTTGTTCGCGACCCGTTGTGCGGCCGGCAGCGAATCGTCGGGGTGCGCCCCGTCGACCAGCTCCGTAGCGGCCGGAGCGCGCCCGTCGGGCACCTTTCCACCGTCGATGAGCTGGGTGGGACCCTCATCGGGACGCAGTTCCCCGAATGCCTCGAATTCCGTTCCCGGCGCCTGTGTCTGGGCGATCTCCCGATGGGGATATCCATCGAGAACGGCGAGGGTGGCCACGGATTCGCCCTGCCGTTGGAGTTCCGTGGCGACGGCGTGCGCCAACACTCCGCCGAATGACCATCCGATCAGATGATAGGGCCCGTCCGGTTGGACGGAGCGAATCCGTCCGACGTAGTCGGCGGCCATTTCCTCCAGGCTTTCCGGCAGGATTTCCGTCGTGGTGAGGCCCCGCGCCTGTACGGCGTAGACCGGCTGGTCGGCGGGAAGGTGGGCGGCCAGGGCCGCGTATTGCCAGCCGAGGCCGCCTCCGGAATGCAGGCAGAACAGCGGGGGCCGGTCCCCGCCCGTCCGCAGCGGCAGCACCCCCGCGTAGTCGTCGACGGCGGTGGTGTCCGCCTGGAGCGCCAGGGCGAGCTGCGCCACGGTGGGCCCGGCGAACAGTTCCCGGACGCCGATCTCGGTGCCGAAGGCCGCTCGGACGCGTTCCACCAGCCGCATCGCCAGCAGGGAGTCACCGCCGAGGTCGAAGAACGACTCCTCCGCGCCGACCCCGCGGTCCAGGCCCAGCGTCGCGGCGAACAGCCCGCTCAGCGTCACCTCCGCGAGGGTCTGCGGCTCCCGTCCGGTGTCGGTGTCCTCCGCCGCCGGGTCGGGCAGGGCCAAGCGGTCGAGCTTCCCGTTGGCGGTGACGGGCAGGGCGTCCAGGGCGACCACGGCCGAGGGCACCATGTAGTCCGGCAGCTTGCCCGCGGCGTACTCCCGCAGTGCCGCGCCGTCCAGTTCGGGGCCGGCGGGCACGGCGTAGGCGATCAGTTGCGGGGAGCCCTGCCGGTCGGGGCGGACCACCACCGCGACCTGCCCGACCGACGCGTGTTCGGCGAGCACCGCCTCCACCTCGCCCGGCTCGATCCGGAAGCCCCGGATCTTCACCTGGTCGTCGGCGCGGCCCGCGAAGACGAGTTCGCCTTCGCCCGACCAGCGCGCGAGGTCACCGGTGCGGTACATGCGGGCGCCGTCGCCGGCGTACGGCGAGGCGACGAACCGTTCGGCCGTACGGCCCGAGTGGCCGGCGTAACCGCGGGCCAACCCGGCGCCGGCGACGTACAGTTCGCCGGTCACCCCGGGCGGCGCCGGGCGCAGGAACTCGTCCAGGACGTAGGTCCGGCTGTTGTCCATGGGGCGCCCGATGGGCACGTTCGCCGGGACGGTACCGGCACGGGTGTACGCCGTCTGGGTGGTGAACGCGGTGGTCTCGGTCGGCCCGTAGGTGGTGCGGACGACCAGATCGGGATGCGCCTCCAGCAGGGTGCGGATCGCGGCGGACGACACCAGGTCGCCGCCCGTCGACACCTCGCGGACCCCGGCGAAGATCTGCGGGGACTCCTCGGCGAGGAGCCGGAACAGCCCGGCGGTGGCGTGCACGTTGGTGATGCCGTGCTCGGCGATCAGCCGGCCCCGTTCGGCGGCGCCCGCGTCGCCCGGCGGCAGCAGCACCAGCCGCCCGCCGTGGGCGAGGGTCGCCCAGATCTCGTAGGTCGACGCGTCGAAGGCGTGGTTGGCGTGCACCAGGACCCGTTCCAGGACGTCCCCGCGCCAACTGCGGTCGGTGGCGAACCCGACGACGTTGCGGTGGGTCACCGCGACGCCCTTGGGCCGGCCCGTCGAACCGGAGGTGTACATCACGTAGGCGAGGTGTTCCGGCCGCAGCGGGGCCGTCCGGTCGTGGTCCCCCGGCGCGGTCGCTGGGTAGCCCGCCATGTCCGCGACGGTGTCCTCCCACACCACCTGTTCGGGTGCACCGGTATCGGGGTCGGGGTTCGCGGTGGCCCGGGTGCAGAGCACCAGGGCGGGCGCCGCGTCGGCGAGGACGAAGGCGTTGCGGTCGGCGGGGTGCGACGGGTCGACCGGCACGTACGCGGCACCCGCCTTCACCACGCCCAGGAGCACCACCAGCAGGTCGGGCGACCGGTCCATCACCACGGCGACCCGGTCGTCGGGACCCACGCCCCGCCCGATCAGCCAGTGCGCGACCCGGTTGGACAGCGCGTCGACCTGACCGTAGTCGAGGGTGAGGTCGTAGGAGACGACGGCCGGGGCCCCGGGGGTGTCCGCGGCCCGCTGTTCGAACAGCTCGGGCAGGGTGGCGACGGGCAGCGACGCGGTGGTGTCGTTCCACCGTTCCAGCACCGTGTGCCGTTCCTCGGGCGCGATGACGTCGAGGTCGCGGAGGTGGACCCGCGGGTCGTCGGCGATCTGCCGCAGCACCGCGGAAAAACGCTCGGACAGGGTCCGCGCCGTGTCCTCGTCGAACAGGTCGGCGGCGTACTGGATGGCCCCGCCGATGCCGTCCGGCGCCCCGGACCCGTCGCGCTGTTCGCCGAGGGTGACCGACAGGTCGAAGCGGGCGGCGACCTCGTGGTCCGGGCTCAACTGCCGGACCGCGAGACCGGGCACGTTCCAGGCGTCGCCGGCGTCGACCGCCGGGCGGCCACCGGAGTGCACGGCCAACATGATCTGGAACAGCGGCTGCCGGGCGAGCGAGCGGGCGTGGTCGAGGTCGTCGACGAGCCGCTCGAACGGCAGGTCCTGATGGGCGTAGGCGGACAGGTCCGCGTCGCGCACCCGGGCCAGCAGGTCCTCGAACGTCGGGTCGCCGCTCACATCGGTGCGCAGGACCAGCGTGTTGACGAAGAACCCGGCCAGATCGTCGAGCGAGCTGTCGCCGCGGCCGGCGACCGCGGTGCCCAGCGGAATGTCGGTGCCGGCACCGAGCCGCGACAGCAGGGCCGCCAGCGCGGTCTGGATCACCATGAACATGGTGGCCGAACCGCGCCGGGCCAGCTCCACCAGCCGGGCGTGCGCCTCGGCGTCGAGACGGAACGGAACGTGTCCGCCGCGGAAGGAGGCGGTCGCGGGCCGGGGCCGGTCGGTCGGGAGGACCAGCTCCTCGGGGAGTCCGGCGAGTGCTTCGCGCCAGTAGCCGAGTTGGGCGCTGATCAGGCTGTCCGGGTCGGTCAGCTCGCCCAGCACCTCGCGCTGCCACAGGGCGTAGTCGGCGTACTGCACCGGCAGCGGCGCCCAGTCGGGGGCCGCACCGCCGGACCGGGCCAGGTAGGCCGTTCGGAGGTCCCGTTCCAGGATGCCCATGGACACCCCGTCCACGGCGACGTGGTGGGCGACGACGACCAGGGCGTGTTCGGTGGGCGAGAGGGTCACCAGCTCGGTGCGCCACGGCAGTTCGGTGCCGAGGTCGAAGCCCTTGCCCATCAGTTCGCCCACCACGCCGTCGATCTCGTCCGGGGTGCTCTCCCGGCGGTCGAGCGGCGGCCGGTCCCCGCGGACCTCCTGTCGGGGCACCCCGTCCGTGGAGGGGAAGACGGTGCGCAGGGTCTCGTGCCGCTCGGCGAGGTCACCGAGCGCCGCTTCGAGTGCCGGCACGTCGAGTGCGCCGGTGATGCCGAGGGCGAGCGGCACGTTGTAGCCGGCGCCGGCACCCGACTGTTCGATCCGGTTGAGGAACCACATGCGCTGCTGCCCGTACGACAGCGGCAGCACCTCCGGACGCTCCCCCGCCACCAACTGGGCCCGGACGACGCCCTGCCCCTCCTCCACCAGCCGGGCGAGCCCCTCCACCGTCGGCGCGCCGAACACGTCACGGATGTTCACTTCGGCACCCAGTTCGGAGCGGATGCCGGAGATCAGTCGCATCGCCAGCAGCGAGTCACCGCCCAGCTCGAAGAACGAACGGTCCGCACTGGCCCGTTCGTGCCCGAGGATGCCGGCGAACAGCCCGCACAGCGCCTCCTCCAGCGGGGTCCGCGGTTCGCGGCCCCCTTCGGTGTCGAACTCGGGGGCGGGCAGGGCGGCCCGGTCCAGCTTCCCGTTCACCGTCATCGGCAACGCGTCCAACACCACGAACGCCGACGGCACCATGTAGTCGGGCAACCGTTCCGTGGCGTGCTCCCGCAGCGCCCCGTCGGCCAGCGGCTCCCCGGCCGGCACCACGTACGCCACCAACCGCTTCACCTCCGGCTGGTCCTCCCGCACCACCACCGCCACCTGACCCACGCCCGCGTGTCCGGCGAGCGCGGCCTCCACCTCGCCCGGCTCGATGCGGAAGCCGCGCACCTTCACCTGATCGTCCGCGCGGCCCCCGAACACCAACTCCCCGTCCCGGGTCCACCGCGCCAGGTCACCCGTCCGGTACATCCGCCCACCACCGAACGGCGACGCCACGAAACGCTCCGCCGTCAAACCCGCCCGACCCGCGTAACCACGGGCCAGACCGGGCCCGGCCAGGTACAGCTCGCCGAGGACGCCCGGCGCCACCGGGCTCAGGAACCCGTCCAGCACGTACGCGCGGGTGTTGTCCAGGGGCTTGCCGATGGGCAGTACGGCGGGGGCGTCCGCGCCGGGCTCGACGAGGAAGGCGGTCGCGCACAGGGTTGCCTCCGTCGGCCCGTACAGATGCCGTATCCGCAGGTCGGGCAGGGTCTCCCGGATGCGGGCCACCGAGCCGGCGGGTACGGTGTCGCCACCGGTCAGCACCTCGGTGAGGCCCGTCAGCGCTTCGGGTGACGCATCGGCCAGCACCCCGAACAGCCCTGCGGTGACATGGACGGTCGTCAGGGCGTGCTCGCCGACCAGCCGGCCCAGGGCCTGACCGTCGACCGCACCGGGCGGAGCGACGACGACCGTGCCGCCGGACACCAGGGGCACCCAGATCTCGAAGGTGGACGCGTCGAAGGCGTGCGGTGCGTGCAGCAGCACCCGGTCGCCCGGCTCCACCGCCCAACTCCGGTCGCGCACCAGGTCGGTGACCCCGCGGTGGGTGGTGACGATCCCCTTGGGTTCGCCCGTGGAGCCGGAGGTGAACATCACGTACACCGGCGATTCCGGGCCCGCGGCGGACACCGGGACCGGCCCGGTGGCCCGGGCGACCTCCGCGATGACCTCGGGGTCGTCCCAGAGCACCGGGACGACGTCCGCGTCAGCGAGCCGATCCGTCAACCCCGTTTCGCCGAGGACGAGCTCGGGGACGGCGCCGGTGAGGACGCGGGCGATCCGCTCGGCCGGATGCGCCGGGTCGAGCGGTACGTAGGCCGCGCCCGCCTTCACCACGCCGAGCAGCACCACCAGCAGTTCCACCGACCGGTCCAGCAGCACGGCCACCCGGTGCTCCGCGGTCACGCCGCGGTCCCGCAGCCACCGCGCCACCCGGTCCGCGCGGGCGTCCAGCTCGGCGTAGGTCAGCGCGGGGCCGCCGGCGGCATCGACCAGGGCGGTGGCCCCGGGGGTCCGGGCGACCTGCTCCGCGAAGAGCGCACCGAGGGTGGTCCCGGTCTCCGGGCGGGCGGTGTCGTTCCAGTCCGTGAGGACCCGTTCCCGCTCGGTGTCCTCCAGGACCTCCAGCCCGCTCAGGGTCCGACCCCGGTCGGCGGCCACCTGTTCCAGCACCCGGACCAGCCGGGCGGCGATCGCCTCGGCCGTGGCCGGGTCGAACAGGTCGGTGGCGTAGAGGAGCCCTCCGGCGATCCCGGCCGGAGCGCCCTGCTCGTCCCGGGCCTCCGCCAGGGTGAAGGACAGGTCGAACCGGGCGGCGACGGACTCCTCCGCCGGCACGGGCCGCACATCGAGGTCGGGCAGGTCCCAGCCCGAGCCCTCCTGCGGCAGGTTCTGGAGCACCAGCATGACCTGGAACAGCGGGTGCCGGGCCAGCGACCGCACCGGGCTCACCTCGTCCACCAGCCGCTCGAACGGCACGTCCTGGTGCCCGTAGGCCGACAGGTCCGTGTTCCGCACCCGCGCCAGGACCTCTTCGAACGTCGGGTCGCCGCTCACATCGGTGCGCAGGACCAGCGTGTTGATGAAGAACCCGGCCAGTTGGTCGAGCGCCCGGTCCGCGCGACCGGCGACGGCCGTGCCGACCGGGATGTCGTGGCCGGCGCCCAGCCGGGCCAGCAGCATCGCCAACGCGGCTTGGACCACCATGAACATGGTCGACGAGGTCTGCCGCGCCACCTCCACCAGCCGGGCGTGCACGGCCGCCGGAACCTCCACCGGCACCGAGGCGCCCCGGTGCGAGGAGGTCGCGGGCCGGGTGCGGTCCGCCGGCAGCGTCAGTTCCTCGGGGAGTCCGGCCAGCGCCTCGCGCCAGTAGCCGACCTGGGCGCTGATCATGCTGTCCGGGTCGTCCAGCTCGCCCAGCACCTCGCGCTGCCACAGGGCGTAGTCGGCGTACTGCACCGGCAGCGGCGCCCAGTCGGGGGCCGCACCACCGAGGCGGGCCCCGTACGCGGCCCGTAGGTCACCGGCGAGGACGCCCATGGACCAGCCGTCGACGGCGATGTGGTGCGCCACCAGCACCAGGACGTGTTCGGTCGCCGACAGCGACAGCAGCTCGGTGCGCCAGGGCAGGTCCCGGGTGAGGTCGAAGGTGTGGCGCGCCACCCCGTCCACCGTCGCGTGCAGTTCGTCGGGGACGACGCTGCGCACGGGCAGGTCCGTGCCCCCGGCGGGCAGGATGCGCTGTGCGGGCACGCCGTCCGTCTCGGGGAAGACGGTGCGCAGGGTCTCGTGCCGCTCGGCGACGTCGTGCAGCGCGGACCGCAGGGCCTCGACGTCGAGTGCGCCGGTGAGTTCCAGGGCGAGCGGCACGTTGTAGCCGGCGCCGGCCCCGGACTGCTCCATCCGGTTGAGGAACCACATGCGCTGCTGCCCGTACGACAGCGGCAGCACCTCCGGACGCTCCCCCGCCACCAACTGCGCCCGGACGACGCCCTGCCCCTCCTCCACCAGCCGGGCGAGCCCCTCCACCGTCGGCGCACCGAACAGGTCGCGTACGCTCACCTCCGCGGCCAGCTCGGAACGGATGCTGGCGATCAGTCGCATCGCCAGCAGCGAGTCACCGCCCAGCTCGAAGAACGAACGGTCCGCACTGACCCGCTCGTGCCCGAGGACCCCGGCGAACAGCCCGCACAGCGCCTCCTCCAGCGGGGTCCGCGGCTCACGCCCCGCCCCCTCGTCGAACTCGGGGGCGGGCAGGGCGGCCCGGTCCAGCTTCCCGTTCACCGTCATCGGCAACGCGTCCAACACCACGAACGCCGACGGCACCATGTGGTCCGGCAGCCGCGCCGCCGCGTGCTCCCGCAGCGCCCCGTCGGCCAGCGGCTCCCCGACCGGCACCACGTACGCCACCAACCGCTTCACCTCCGGCTGGTCCTCCCGCACCACCACCGCCACCTGACCCACACCGTCGTGGGCGGCCAACACCGCTTCGATCTCGCCCGGCTCGATGCGGAAGCCGCGCACCTTCACCTGATCGTCCGCGCGGCCCCCGAACACCAACTCCCCGTCCCGGGTCCACCGCGCCAGGTCACCCGTCCGGTACATCCGCCCACCACCGAACGGCGACGCCACGAAACGCTCCGCCGTCAAACCCGCCCGACCGACGTAACCACGGGCCAGACCCGGCCCGGTGACGTACAGCTCGCCCGTCACACCGGGCGGCACCGGGCGCAGGAAGTCGTCCAGCACGTAAGAGTTGCTGTTCCACACCGGGGTGCCGATGGGCACCGAGGTGCGGTCCGGGTCGGGGGCCAGCGGGGTGGACATGGTGGCGCAGACGGTGGTCTCGGTCGGCCCGTACGCATTGATGAAGTCCACCTGCGGGGCCCAGGCGTCGACCAGGGCCGGCGGGCACGCCTCACCGGCGACGACGACGGTCCGCAGCGACGCGGGCAGCCGGTCCGCGGAGGCCAGCACCGAGGGCGGCAGCGTGACGTGGGTGATCCCGTAGTCGTCCAGCAGGTCCGCCAGCGGCCCGAGCGGCGGCATCCGGTCGGCGGGGGCGGTCACCAGGGCCGCACCCGACGTCAACGCCATGACGAGTTCCCAGACCGAGGCGTCGAACCCGAGCGCCGCGAACTGGAGCACCCGGGAGCCCGCGCCCACCCCGAACCGTTCGATCTGGCTCCCGGAGAGGCTGGCGACCCCCTGGTGGGTGACCTCCACGCCCTTGGGGGTGCCCGTCGACCCGGAGGTGTGGATCACGTACGCGGGGTGCCCGGGGCGCAGTGCGACCTGCGGGGCGCTCGCCGGGGCCCCGGCGACCTGGGCGAACGTCGCGTCCTCGTCCCACACCACGCGTTCTGCGTCCTCGGCGGCCTCGGCCAGCAGTCCCGCGGTGCCGCTGGTGCACAGCACCAGCGCGGGCGAGGCGTCGGCGAGGACGAAACCGATGCGTTCGGCCGGGTACGCCGGGTCCATCGGCAGGTACGCCGCACCCGACTTCAGCACGCCGAGCAGCACGGTGACCAGGTCCGGGGAGCGTTCCATCAGCACGCCGACCCGGTCTTCCGGGCCGATGCCCCGGGCGTTCAACCAGTGCGCGATCCGGTTGGTCCGCCGGTCCAGCTCCGCGTAGCTGAGCTCGGTCTCCCCGATCACGGCGGGCGCGTCGGGCGTCCGCGCGACCTGCGCCCGGAACAGCTCCGGCAGCGTCGCGGGGGGCGCGGTGCGCGCGGAGTCGTTCCAGTCGGTGACGACCTGCGCCCGCTCGGCGTCCTCCAGGACCTCGATCCGGCTGAGGCGCACGGCGGGGTCGGCGGCGAACTGTTCCAGCACCCGGACCAGCCGGCCCGCGAGGGCCTGCACGGTGGACTCGTCGAACAGGTCCGTCGCGTACTGGAGGCTGCCGACGAGACCGAGCGGGGTGCCCTGTTCGTCCCGCTGCTCGGAGAGGCTGACCGACAGGTCGAACCGGGCGGCGACGTTCTCGTCCACGGGCACCGGCTCCACCGCCAGCCCCGGCACCTCCCAGGGCGACGACTGGGAACGCGGCACGTTCTGGAGGACCAGCATCACCTGGAACAGCGGGTGCCGGGCCAGCGACCTGGCCGGGTTCAGCTCGTCCACCAGCCGCTCGAACGGCACGTCCTGGTGCCCGTAGGCCGCCAGGTCCGCGTTGCGCACCCGCGCCAACAGTTCCTCGAAGGTCGGATCACCGCTGACGTCCGTGCGCAGCACCAACGTGTTGACGAAGAACCCGGCCAGGTCGTCCAGCGAGGTGTCCCCACGCCCGGCGACCGCCGTCCCGACGGGGACGTCCGTGCCCGCGCCGACCCGGCTCAGCAGCACCGCGAGGGCGGCCTGCACCACCATGAACACCGTGGCGGAACCCCGCTCGGCTGCCTTGACCAGCGCCGCGTGCGTCTCGGCACCGACCTGCACCCGGACCGCCCGGCCCTCGAAGGAGGCAGCCGTCGGCCGCGGCCGGTCCGTCGGCAGCGCCAGCTCGGCCGGAAGGTCCGCCAACGCCTCACGCCAGTGCGCGAGTTGGGCGCTGATCAGGCTGTCCGGATCGTCCAGCTCGCCCAACACCTCACGCTGCCACAGGGCGTAGTCGGCGTACTGCACCGGCAACGGCACCCAGTCGGGGGCGGCGCCACCCGCACGGGCCGCGTACGCGGTCCACAGGTCGCGGGCGAGCACGCTCATGGACCAGCCGTCGACCGCGATGTGGTGCGCCACCACCACGAGGACGCGTTCGGTCGGGGAGATCTCCAGGAGTTCGATCCGCCACGGCAGGTCGGAGGCCAGGTCGAAGGGGCGGCCCGTCGCCGCGGCGAGCAGCTCCGGCACCTGCGCGGAGGTCGCCGCCCGGACGATCGGCACCGGTCGGGCCGCCGGGCCCTCCAGGACCTGTTGCCTGGGCACGCCCTCCGTGTCGGGGAAGACCGTGCGCAGGGTCTCGTGCCGCTCGGCGACATCGCCGAGCGCCGCCTCGAACGCCGCGAGGTCCAGGTCACCCACCAGCCGGACCGGCAGCGAAATGCTGTACGCGGCGCCGGCGCCGGCCTCCTCCAACCGGTTGAGGAACCACATCCGCTGCTGCCCGTACGACAGCGGCAGCACCTCGGGGCGCTCCCCCGCGACCAACCGCGCCCGCACCACCCCGCGGTCCGCCTCCACCAACCGCGCCAACCCCGCCACCGACGGCGCACCGAACAACGCCGCGATGCTCACCTCCGCCTCCAACACCGCACGCACCCGGGCGATCAACCGCATCGCCAACAACGAATCCCCACCCAACTCGAAGAACGAATCCTCCGCCCCCACCCGCTCCAACCCCAACACCTCACCGAACAAACCGCACAGCACCTCTTCCAACGGGGTCGCGGGCCCCCGGCTGACCGAGGCCCTGGCTTCGGGCACGGGCAGGGCCGCCCGGTCCAACTTCCCGTTCACGGTCACCGGCAGGGTGTCGAGCGCCATCACCGCGGACGGCACCATGTACTCCGGCAGCTTGCCCGCGACGAGTTCGCGCAGCGCCTCCGCATCCAGCGTGCCGCCCGCCGCCACCACGTACGCCACCAGCCGCTGGGTGCCCGGCTGGTCCTCCCGGACGATCACCGCCACCTGCGCCACCGACTCGTGGCCGGCGAGCACCGCCTCCACCTCGCCCGGCTCGACCCGGAACCCCCGGACCTTCACCTGGTCGTCGGCGCGACCCGCGAACAGCAGCTCACCGCCGGCCGTCCAGCGGGCCAGGTCGCCCGTGCGGTACATCCGCCCGCCGTAGGGCGAGGCGACGAAACGTTCGGCGGTGAGTGCGGGACGGTCGTCGTAACCGCGGGCGAGTCCGGCGCCCGACAGGTACAGCTCGCCCGTCACACCGGGCGGGACCGGGCGCAGGAACTCGTCCAGGACGAGGATGCGGGTGTTGTCCATCGGCCGACCGATCGGCACGTTCGCCGGAACCTCGTCGCCCGCACGGTACGGAATCTGCGTCGTGAACGCCGTCGTCTCGGTCGGTCCGTACGTCGTCCGCACGACCAGATCGGGGTGCGCATCGAGGAGGGCGCGGATCGCGGACGCAGAGACCACGTCACCGCCCGTCGAGACCTCGCGGACACCGGCGAAGATCTCGGGGGACTCCTCCGCCAACACCCGGAACAAGCCAGCAGTCGCATGGACGTTGGTGACCTCGTGCGCGGCGATCAACCGACCGCGCTCAGCCGCGTCCAAGTCACCGGAGGGCGCCACGACCAACTGACCGCCACGGGACAACGGCACCCACAGCTCGTACGTCGACGCATCGAAAGCGTGGTTGGCCTGCACCAACACCCGCTCCACCACATCATCACGCCACGCCCGATCCGCCACGAACGCCGCGACATTACGATGGGTCACGGCCACGCCCTTGGGCCGACCCGTCGAACCGGACGTGTACATCACGTACGCCAGCGATTCCGGAGACACCACGGGCGCCGTGGTGAGCGGGGCGGCCGTCAGCACATCAGCCACCGGGACCGTGTCCAACCCCTCCCACACCCGATCCGCCACGACCACCGACACCCCGGCCTCGGACACCACACCACGCAACCGCTCCACCGGATGCCCCGCGTCCAACGGCACGTACGCCGCACCCGACTTCAGCACACCGAGCAACACCGCCACCAACTCCGGCGAACGGTCCATCACCACACCCACCCGGTCACCGGACCCGCCCAGCTCACGGGCGGCCAGCCACCCCGCCACCCGGTCCGACAGGGCGTCCAGCTCGCGATAGGTCAGTGCGGTGTCCCCGCCCACGACCGCCGCCGCGTCCGGGGTCCGTGCCACCTGGACGGCGAAGAGCGCGGGAACCGTCTCCACCGGGATCTCGTGGTCGGTGTCGTTCCATGCCTGGACGACCTTCCACTCCTCGTCGGCGTCCAGCACGTCGAGGGCGCTGACCCGGAGTGCGGGATCGGCCGCCACCTGTTCCAGCACCTTGCGCAGCCGATCGGCCAGGGCGCGCGCGGTGGACCGGTCGAACAGGTCCGTCGCGTACTGGACCGTGCCGCGCATTCCGGCGGGAGTGCCCGCTTCGTCGCGGATCTCGTCCAGTCCGATCGACAGGTCGAACCGGCTGACGACCCGGTCGTCGGCGGGCATCGGCCGCGCCGTCAGCCCGGGCAGCTCCCAGGCCGCGTCACCGCCGGCGCCAGCGTTCTGCACGGCGAGCATGATCTGGAACAGGGGGTGCCGGGACAGCGAACGGACGGGGTTCAGGTCCTCCACCAGCCGCTCGAACGGCACGTCCTGGCGGGAGTAGGCGGCGAGGTCGGCATCGCGGACCCGGGCCAGGAGTTCCTGGAACGTCGGGTCGCCGCTGGCGTCCGTCCGCAGGACCAGGGTGTTCACGAAGAACCCGGCCAACTCTTCCAGCACGCTGTCGGGACGACCCGCGACCGCCGTGCCGACCGGGATGTCGGTCCCGGCGCCCAACCGCACCAGTAGCATCGCCAACGCCGCTTGGACCGCCATGAAGGGCGTCGCCGAGGCCCGCTGGGCCGCCGCGATCAGTCGGGCGTGCGTGTCGGCGTCCACGTCCACGGGCACCTCACCCCCGATGAACGACGGCGCCGGGGGCCTGGTGCGGTCGACCGGGAGGGCCAGTTCCTCGGGCAGTTCCGCGAGCGCTTCCCGCCAGTGCACGAGTTGGGCGCTGATCAGGCTGTCCGGGTCGTCCAGCTCGCCCAGCACCTCACGCTGCCACAACGCGTAGTCGGCGTACTGCACCGGCAGGGCAGGTCGGACGGACGGGGCGTCGGTGACGCGGCGCGCGGCGTAGGCGTCCTGGAAGTCCCGGGCCAGGATGCCCATGGACGCACCGTCGACGGCTATGTGATGCACCGTCAGGAGCAGGACGGCGTCGAAGTCGGACTCGGGACCGCCGGGCCCGGTGACCGGATCGGGCCGTTCGCCGCCGGGACCCGTGTCGCCGTCCGAGCCCGCTTCCGTGTCCGTCAGGATCAGGAGGTCCGTGCGCCAGGGGAGGTCCTGGCCCAGGTTGAAGGACCGCTGCGACAACTCACCCAGCACGGAGCGGAGGTCATCGCGGCCCGTGGTCCGGGTGATCAGCTCGGTCCGGCCGTCGGCACCGTCCAGGATCTGCTGCCGGGGCACCCCGCCGGTCGCGGGATAGACCGTGCGCAGGGTCTCGTGCCGGTCCGCGACGTCGTGCAGTGCCGCTCGGAGAGCAGCGGTGTCGAGTTCACCGGTCAGGCCCAGTGCCAGGGAGATGTTGTACGCGGCGCCGGCGCCGGCCTCCTCCAACCGGTTGAGGAACCACATCCGCTGCTGCCCGAACGACAGCGGCAGCACCTCCGGACGCTCCCCCGCGACCAACCGCGCCCGCACCACCCCGCGGTCCGCCTCCACCAACCGCGCCAACCCCGCCACCGACGGCGCACCGAACAACGCCGCAATGCTCACCTCCGCCTCCAACACCGCACGCACCCGAGCGATCAACCGCATCGCCAACAACGAATCCCCACCCAACTCGAAGAACGAATCCTCCGCCCCCACCCGCTCCAACCCCAACACCTCACCGAACAAACCGCACAGCAGCTCCTCCACCGGGGTCTCCGGACCCCGACCGGCCGACACCACCACCCCGGGCACGGGCAGGGCCGCCCGGTCCAACTTCCCGTTCACCGTCACCGGCAGGGCGTCCAACGTCACGAACACCGACGGCACCATGTACTCCGGCAACCGCCCGGCCGCGTGCTCCCGCAGTTCCTCGGAGTCCACCGCGTCCACCGGGTCTCCGGCCGCGACGACGTAGGCGACCAAGCGCTTGGTGCCCGGCTGGTCCTCCCGGACGATCACCGCGACCTGCCCGACCGACTCGTGGTCGGACAGCGCCGCCTCCACCTCGCCCGGCTCGATCCGGAAGCCCCGGATCTTCACCTGGTCGTCCGCCCGCCCGCCGAACAGCAGCTCGCCGCCCGCCGACCACCGGGCCAGGTCGCCCGTGCGGTACATCCGACCGCCGGTATCGGCGAAGGGGTGGGCGATGAAGCGTTCGGCGGTGAGTCCCGGGCGGCTGTCGTAGCCGCGGGCGAGTCCGGTGCCCGCGAGGTACAGCTCGCCCGTCACACCGGGCGGGACGGGGCGCAGGAACTCGTCCAGGACGTACGCCTGACTGTTGTCCATCGGCCGACCGATCGGCACGGTCGCCGGGACCGCGTCCTGGGCGGTGAACACCTGGCGCGTGATGAACGCCGTCGTCTCGGTCGGGCCGTAGTTCGCCACCACCGTCATGTCCGGGTGGGCCGCCAGGACCGCGCGGACCGCCGACGAGGACACCACGTCACCGCCCGTCGCCAGCTCCCGCACACCCGCGAAGATCTCCGGGGACTCCTCCGCCAACACCCGGAACAGGCCCGCCGTCACGTGCACGTTCGTCACCGCGTGCTCGGCGATCAACCGGGCCTGCTCGGCCGCATCGGCCTCGCCCGGCGGGACCAGTACCAGGCGCCCGCCACGCACGAGCGGCACCCACAGCTCGTAGGTCGACGCGTCGAAGGCGTGGTTGGCCTGCACCAGCACCCGCTCCACCACATCGTCACGCCACGCCCGGTCCGCCACGAACGCCGCGACATTACGATGCGTGACCGCAACACCCTTCGGGCGTCCCGTCGAACCGGACGTGTACATCACGTACGCCAGCCCGTCCGCAGACACCACAGGCGCCGAGGCCAGCGGGGCGGCCTCCAGCGCATCGGCCACCGGGACCGTCTCCAGCCCCTCCAGCACCCGGTCCGCGACGACCACCGAAACGCCGGCCTCGGACACCACACCGTTCAGCCGAGCAACCGGATGTGCCGCGTCCAACGGCACGTACGCCGCACCCGACTTCAGCACGCCGAGCAACACCGTCACCAACTCCGGCGAACGGTCCATCACCACGCCCACCCGGCCGCCCGAGCCCACACCACGGCTCGCTAGCCAGCCCGCCACCCGGTCCGACCTGGTGTCCAGCTCGGCATAGGTCAGCCGCACGCCGTCGCCCACCACGGCCAAGGCGTCCGGGGTCCGCGCCACCTGTGCCGCGAACAGCCCGGGAACCGTGTCGTCCGGGATCTCGTGGTCGGTGTCGTTCCAGTCCTGGACGACCTTCCACTCCTCGTCGGCGTCCAGCACGTCGAGGGCGCTGATGCGCAGCCCGGGGTCCGCCGCGACCTGCTCCAGGACCCGCATCAGGCGGTTGGCCAGCGCTTCGGCCGTGGAGTGGTCGAACAGGTCCCTCGCGTAGTGGATCTCCCCGCCCATTCCGGCGGGAGTGCCCTCCTCGTCGCGGTGCTCGGTGAGGCTGACGGTGAGGTCGACCCGGGCGTCGACCGTGTCGCGCGCCTGCATCGGGGTGACGGTCAGGCCCGGCAGGACCCAGGGAGCGGCCGTCCGGGGGATGTTCTGGAGCACCAGCATGATCTGGAAGAGCGGGTTCCGGGACAGCGACCGCACGGGGTTGAGATCGTCCACGAGCCGTTCGAACGGCAGGTCCTGGTGGCTGTAGGCGGCGAGGTCGACGTCACGGACCCGGGAGAGCAATTCGGTGAAGGTGGGGTCACCACTGGCGTCCGTCCGTAGGACCAGGGTGTTCACGAAGAACCCGGCCATCTCGTCCAACGCGCTGTCGCCGCGTCCGGCGACCGTGGTGCCCAACGGGATGTCGGTCCCGGTGCCGAGGCGGACGAGCAGCATCGCCAGCGCCGCCTGGGCCACCATGAACATGGTGGCCGAGCCCTGCTGGGCCACCTCCACCAGCTGGGCGTGCGTGTGCCCGTCGATCCGGAGGGGCAGGGCACCGCCTTCGAAGGACGACACCGGGGGCCGGAGCCGGTCGACCGGGAGGGACAGTTCCTCGGGGATGCCGGCGAGGTTGTCCCGCCAGTAGCCGAGCTGGGCGCTGATCAGGCTGTCCGGGTCGGCCAGCTCGCCCAGCGTCTCCCGCTGCCACAACGCGTAGTCGGCGTACTGCACCGGCAACGGGGACCAGTTGACGGCCGATCCCGCGTGTCGAGCCGCGTACGCGGCCTGGACGTCCCTGGCCAGCACGCCCATGGACCAGCCGTCCACGGCGATGTGGTGGGCCACCAGCAGCAGGGTGTGGTCGGTGGGCGACAGGGCGAGCAGTTCCACGCGCCATGGGAGTTCGCGTGCCAGGTCGAAGCCCCGTACCGTGCCGGTCTCCAGCGCCCGGGGCAGCTCCTCCTCGGCGATCTCCCGGACCTCGACCGGGGGGTGCCCGTCCGGACCGTCGACGACGACCTGTCTGGGGACGCCCTCGGTCTCCGTGTAGAGCGTCCGCAGCGACTCGTGTCGATCGGCCACGTCGGCGAGCGCGGCCGTCAGGGCCGGCAGGTCGAGGTCCCCGACCAGCCGGAGCACCAGCGAGATGTTGTACCCGGCCCCCGCGCCCGCCTCCTCCAACTGGTTGAGGAACCACATCCGCTGCTGCCCGTACGACAGCGGCAGCACCTCGGGGCGTTCCCGGGCGGCGAGCGGTGCCCGCACCTGCCCCTGGTGCTCGGCCACCAACCGTGCCATCTCGGCCGGCGAAGGGGAGCCGAACAGCTCACGGATGCTGACCTCGGCGTTGAGCACCGCGCGGATGCGGGGGATCAGCCGCATGGCGAGCAGCGAGTCACCGCCGATGTCGAAGAACGAGTCCTCCGCGCCCACCCACTCCAGGCCCAGCACCTCGCCGTACAGCCCGCACAACACCTCCTCCAACGGAGTCGCGGGCCCCCGGCTGACCGAGGACCTGGCTTCCGGCGCGGGGAGGGCGGCCCGGTCGAGCTTGCCGTTCACCGTGACGGGAAGGGTGTCGAGGGCGATGACCGCGGACGGCACCATGTACTCCGGCAACTTGCCCGCGACGACCTCGCGGAGCGCCTCCGTGTCGAGCGAGTCGCCCGCGGCGACCACGTACGCGACGAGTCGCTTGGCGCCCGGCTGGTCCTCCCGCACGATCACCGCGGCTTGCCCCACCGACTCGTGCGCGGCAAGGACCGACTCCACCTCACCCGGCTCGATCCGGAACCCCCGGATCTTCACCTGATCATCGGCGCGGCCCGCGAACAGCAACTCGCCGTCGGCCGTCCAACGGGCCAGGTCGCCCGTGCGGTACATGCGCCCACCGCCGAACGGCGAGGCCACGAAACGCTCAGCGGTCAAACCCGGACGACCGTCGTAACCGCGAGCGAGTCCGGCACCCGATAGATACAGCTCACCCGTCACACCGGGCGGGACCGGACGCAGGAACTCGTCCAGGACGTACGCCCGACTGTTGTCCATCGGCCGACCGATCGGCACGTTCGCCGGAACCTCGTCGCCCGCACGGTACGGAATCTGCGTCGTGAACGCCGTCGTCTCGGTCGGCCCGTACGTCGTCCGCACGACCAGATCAGGGTGCGCATCGAGGAGCGCACGGATCGCGGACGCGGAAACCACATCACCGCCCGTCGACACCTCACGCACCCCGGCGAAGATCTCCGGCGACTCCTCCGCCAACACCCGGAACAGACCAGCAGTCGCATGGACGTTGGTGACCTTGTACTCCGCGATCAACCGACCGCGCTCAGCCGCATCCAGATCACCGGAGGGCGCCACGACCAACTGACCGCCACGAGCCAACGGCACCCACAGCTCGTACGTCGACGCATCGAAAGCATGGTTGGCCTGCACCAACACCCGCTCCACCACATCATCACGCCACGCCCGATCCGCCACGAACGCCGCAACATTACGATGAGTCACGGCCACACCCTTGGGCCGACCCGTCGAACCGGACGTGTACATCACATACGCCAGCGCATCCGGAGACACCACGGGCGCCGTGGTGAGCGGGGCGGCATCGAGGAGTTCCGTCACCGAGACGGTTTCCAGCCCCTCCAGCACCCGGTCCGCCACGACGACCGACACCCCGGACTCGGACACCACACCACGCAACCGCTCCACCGGGTGCCCCGCGTCCAACGGCACGTACGCCGCACCCGACTTCAGTACGCCCAGGAGCACCGCCACCAGCTCGGGCGAGCGGTCCATCACCACACCCACCCGACCGTCCGAGCCCACGCCGCGGCCCGCCAGCCCACCCGCCACGCGATCGGAGAGGGCGTCCAACTCGGCGTAGGTGAGACCGTCCCCGTCGGCCCCGGTCACCGCGACCGCGTACGGGGTCCGGGCGACCTGGGCCGTGAACAGCTCGGGGACGGTGTCGCGCGGATTCTCGTCGAAGGTGTCGTTCCACTCGGTCAGCCGGGTCCGCTCGGCCGGGTCGAGGACGTCCAGCTGCGCGAGCGATCGGGTGGGGTCCTCGGCTATCTGTTCCAGGAGCCGGACCATCCGGTCGCCCAACGCCTGCACCGTCTCGGCGTCGAAGCGGTCGCGGTGGTAGTCGAGGCGGAGTTCCATGTGCTCGCCCGGGACGACACCGAGGATCAGGGGGTAGTGGGCGGTGTCCGAGCTGGACGATCCGGTGATCTGGAGCCCTTCGGAGGGGGCGAGGTCGCCCTGAGCGGGCACGGGGTAGTTCTGGTAGACGAGGAGCGTGTCGAACAACTCCCCCTGACCCACCACCCGCTGGATCTCCGCCAACCCCAAATGCTGATGCTCCAACACCCCGGCCTGCCGCTCCTGCAACTCCCCCAAGAACCCCTCCACCGACCGATACGGATCCACCACCACCCGCACCGGAACCGTATTGATGAACAACCCCAACATCCGCTCCACACCCACCAACTCAGCCGGACGACCCGCAACCACCGCCCCGAACACCACATCCGACCGACCCGTCAACACCCCCACCAACACACCCCACACACCCTGCACCACCGAGTTCAACGTCAACCCACGCTCACGCGCCAC